>NZ_JBMDKS010000003.1:0-268685 GCF_057809835.1 Mesorhizobium sp. FG116 | reverse complement strand
CTCATCCGCCTTCACTTCGTTCAGGCACCTTCTCCCACAAGGGGAGAAGGGAGGGCGAGCGACGCAGCTCTCCGGCGTCATCCCGGAAGCGAGCCGAGCGAAGTGAGGCGATGCTGTCCGGGATCCATTCCGTGAAGTTGGGGCAATCAAAAACCGAACCGGAAGTCCCTCGGACAGCCCCACCCAGTTCAATGCGTCGTCAGCCCCTCGGGCTTCGGCCCGCCATAGGCCCAGTCGAGCAGCTTGACGGTGTGCACCACCGGCAGATCCGCCGCCGATGCGATCTGGGTGATGCAGCCGATATTGCCGGTCGCGACGACCGCCGCACCGGTCGCCTTGATGTTCTTCACCTTGCGGTCGCGCAGCCGAGCCGAAATCTCAGGCTGCATGATATTGTAGGTGCCGGCCGAGCCGCAGCACAAATGCCCCTCGCGCGGTTCCTTGACCACAAAGCCGGCCTTGGCGAGCAGCGCTTTTGGCTGGCGGATGATCTTCTGCCCATGCTGCATCGAGCAGGCCGAATGATAGGCGACCACCGTGCCGGGCTTTTGCTTCGGCTCCGGCAGGTCGAGCGTGTCGAGATATTCCGTCACGTCCTTGGCCAGCGCCGAAACCCGTGCAGCCTTTTGCGCATAGGCCGGATCAAGTCGCAGCATATAGCCATAGTCCTTGATCGTCGTGCCGCAGCCCGACGCGGTGATCAGGATAGCGTCCAGGCCGCCCGTCTCGATCTCGCGTGTCCATACGTCAACGTTGCGGCGGGCGAAATCCAGCGCCTCGTCCTCGCGGCCCATATGATGAACCAGCGCCCCGCAACAGCCCTCGCCCTGCGGCACCACCACCTCGACGCCGAGGCGATTGAGCAGCGAGATCGTCGCCTCGTTGATGCCGGGGTCGAGCACCGGCTGGGCGCAGCCAGTGAGGATCGCGACGCGCCCACGCTGCGCCGCTCCCTTGGCACTGTGCGTGCCCGGCTTCGCCATCGCCGACTGGGCCGGCACCGTTGCCGGCGCAAGCTTCAGCATCGCCGTCAGCGGCTTCAGCGCGGCGACGCTCCCGAACAGGCCGGCGAACGGCCTGCCGAGCTTCGCCAGTTTGAGCGCGGTGCGGAAGCGCGCCGGATATGGCAGCACGAAGGCAAGCACGGCACGGATCAGCCGGTCCGCCAGTGGCCGCTTGTAGGTCTTTTCGATATGCGCGCGGGCATGGTCGACCAGATGCATGTAGTGGACGCCGGACGGGCAGGTCGTCATGCAGGCGAGGCAAGACAGGCAGCGGTCGATATGGGTGACGATCTCCTTGTCGGCGGCCCGACCTCCTTCCAGCATGTCCTTGATCAGGTAGATGCGGCCACGCGGGCTGTCGAGTTCGTTGCCGAGCGTGACATAGGTCGGGCAGGTCGCCGTGCAGAAGCCGCAATGCACGCACGCGCGCAGGATCTTCTCCGCTTCCGCGACATGCGGATCGGCAAGCTGGGCGAGCGAGAAATTGGTCTGCACGTCGGGTGCCTCTGGCTGGTGCAATTCCGGGAAAAGCGGGATGCGGTTTTCCATCCGGAATTGCGCAAAAAATGTTGGTCTCAGGTTCCGAGGAACCAGCTTGTCGGGTTCTTGATCGGTTCGTTGCGTTGCACCGCCTGCAATCCGATCAGGCAGCGCGCGATGATCCAGATGGCAACCGCCAGCATCAGCACGACGCCGATTGCGGCGACGATCAGCACCGCCGAGATCAGCGCGTAGGTAAGCCCGATCCAGAAGGTGCGGATCAGGAACGTGTAGTGGGTCTCGACCATGCCGCCGGCCTTGCCACGGTTGATGTAGGCCATCACCACGCCGACGATTGCCGTGATGCCGACGACGAAGCAGGCGAGGTAGAGGAAGTAGATCACCTGCGCGTTGGTCGAACCTGGCTCCAGCCAGCGGTCGGTCTTGCGCGGCGCAGTCGGGTCGGTGTCGCTCATGTCGATGCTCCTTCTGTTGCTGCATCGACTTTAACAGATACGCCGCCCGCCATCATGCGGCCCGGGTTGAGGATGTGGTTCGGATCGAACTCGGCCTTGAGGCGAGCAGAGAGCGCCGCAAGCGCAGGTGGCTGCGGCTGGAATACGGACATAGCCGCGCGATAGGCCGGTGCGGCTCGCACCAGCGTCGCGTGGCCGCCGCCGAATTTCTTGACCAGTGCGCGCACCAGCTCGGCCTCCGGGTCGCCGGCGGCCATGGCCAGCCAGATCAATCCGCCCTGCCAGTCGTAGAAGGCTTCGACCGCCGCCTGCATGCGCAGCGCCATCACCATGTGATGCCCGTCGGCAGGAGCCATAGAAATGCGCCACACCGGCGTGTCGCTGCCGTTAGCAAACGGGATGCAGTCGCGAACCTCCCGCCATAGCGCCTGCGAGGCGGCGCCCGTGATTTCCTCCAGCGGCCCGGCGTTCTTCAACAGGTCCTTCAGCTTGTTGATGCGGTAGGCGACCGATGGGCCGAACCCCTCGACCCTGAGCAGCGTCGCGCCGTCGCTGCCGAGCTTGCCGCCGGCAACACGTGTCACCGCCGGATAAGGCAGATGCGCTGCGCTCGAAACTTCCGCGCTCGACCCGAGCGCAAGCGCCATCGCCACGGCAGCGTTGTCGTCGAGCAGGCCGCGCACCGCAAGTGTGGTCTCGGTTTCCGCCGTGGGCAGCACCTTGAAGGTCACGTCGGTCGCCACAGCCAGCGTGCCCCAGCTATTGGCCATCACCTTGGAAAGGTCGTAGCCGGTCACGTTCTTCACCACGCGCCCGCCCGACTTGAAGGCTTCGCCCCGTCCGGAAACCGCATGGATGCCGAGGATGTGGTCGCGCGCCGCACCGGCCTTCAGCCGGCGTGGCCCGGAGAGATTGGCGGCAAGCACCCCGCCGATCGTGCCCTTGCCGGGCGCTTGCCCGAGCAGCGGGCCATAGTCCATCGGTTCGAAGGCGAGCTGCTGGTTGTTCTTGGCCAAAAGCGTCTCGATCTCGGCAAGCGGCGTTCCGGCCCCGGCCGAAAGCACCAGCTCCGCCGGCTCGTAAAGCGTAACGCCACTCAGCTTCGACAGGTCCAGCGTGTGTTCGCTCTGCGACGGCCGGCCGATGCCGCGCTTCGAACCATGCCCGATGGTCTCCAGCGGAGCCTGCTCGCCAGCCGCCCACTGGACGGTCGAAATCACGTCTTCGGCATGTTCGGGGGTGAAAGTGGTCATCCCTCAAAACCTCGGAATATCGGGAAATGCCACCTGCCCGCGATGGACATGCATGCGGCCAAGCTCGGCGCAGCGGCGCAGTTGCGGGAACACCTTGCCGGGATTGAGCAGGTGGTTGGGATCGAAAGCGCATTTGACCCGCATCTGCTGGTCGAGGTCGGTCTGGTTGAACATCTCCGGCATCAGGTCGCGTTTCTCGACACCGACGCCATGCTCGCCGGTCAATACGCCGCCAACCTTGACGCACAGCCGCAGGATGTCGGACCCGAAGGCTTCCGCCTTGTCCAGATCGCCCGGGATATTGGCGTCGTAGAGGATCAGCGGATGCAAATTGCCGTCGCCGGCGTGGAAAACATTGGCGACGCGTAGGCCATATTGCTCGGAAAGCTCGCGCATGCCGGCCAGAACGCGCGGCAGTTCCTTGCGCGGAATGGTGCCGTCCATGCAGTAATAGTCCGGCGAAATGCGGCCGACAGCCGGGAACGCTGCCTTGCGTCCGGCCCAGAATGTCAGCCGCTCCTGTTCGCTTTGCGAGATGCGGCAGGTCGTCGAGCCATTGTCGATAGCGATCTTCTCGACCAGCCCGATGAGGTGGTCGACCTCGACCGCTGGGCCGTCCAGTTCCACGATCAAAAGCGCTTCGCAATCGAGCGGATAGCCGGCATGGACGAAATCCTCGGCCGCATGGATCGCAGGCCGGTCCATCATCTCCATGCCGCCGGGAATGATGCCGGCGCCGATGATGTCGGCAACGCACTGGCCGCCCTGCTCGCTGGTTGGGAAGGCGATCAGCAGCGCGCGTGCCGTTTCCGGCTTCTTGAGAATACGCACCGTGACCTCGGTGACCACGCCGAGCAGACCTTCGGAACCCGTCATCACGCCAAGCAGGTCATAACCTTCCGAATCCAGATGTCTGCCGCCCAGTCGCACCACCTCGCCGTCCATCAGCACCATCTCGATGCCGAGCACGTTGTTCGCCGTCAGCCCGTATTTCAGGCAATGCACGCCGCCGGAGTTTTCCGCGACATTGCCGCCGATCGAGCAGGCGATCTGGGAGGATGGATCGGGGGCGTAATAAAAGCCCTCCTGCTCGACGGCGGTGGTGATGCCAAGATTGGTGACGCCGGGCTGCGCCACCACGGTGCGGTTGGGAAAATCGATCTCCAGGATGCGGTTGAAGCGGCTCATCACCAGAAGTACCGCGTCCTCCAGCGGCAGCGCGCCGCCGGAGAGCGACGTGCCCGAACCGCGCGGCACCACGCGAATGTTGCGCTCGTTGCAGTATTTCAGGACGCGTGACACCTGCGCCACCGTTTCCGGCAGCACCACCACCAGCGGTAGTTGCCGGTAGGCGGTCAGGCCGTCGCTCTCGAAGGCGCGCATTTCGTTGGTGGTATCGACCACGCCTTCGCCGGGTACGATGATGCGCATGTCGGCGACGATCTCGGCGCGCCGGCCAAGTGTCGCTGCATCGGGTTTCGGCATCGCCAGGCCGGTCATTGGCAGTCCCTATCAGTACTGGTAAAAAGCCTTTACCAGTTTGAATGCCTGCTTGCAAATTGTGCTTTGGTGGAGTTTTGGCGCACGACGCGCTTGAAATTCCGCAGCGTCAATCTGACGCTGCGGACCATCGAAATGGCGGGTAATGCCTATTCGCTGGCGGACTTGCCGTGCTCGGAATGATGATGACGGATACGGCGTACCGCCCACCAGACGAGAAGCAATGCCACCGGCACGGCAGCAGCGGTGACCACTTCGGGCGCAAAGGCGTGGCCGAACAGCGACGCGCCCTTGGCAAGATAGCTGATCAGACCGACGACATAGTAGGAAACGGCGGCGACCGACAGGCCCTCGACCGTCTGTTGCAGGCGCAGTTGCAGGCGGGCGCGGTTGTTCATTGAGGCGAGCAGGTCGCGGTTCTGCTTTTCGACCTCGACATCGACCCATGTGCGCAGCAGCGTGGTGGCGCGCGTCAGCTTGCGCGACAGATTGGCTTGCCTTTCCTCGACCGAACGACAGGTGCGCATGGCTGGAGCGACGCGCCTTTGCAGGAAGCCGCCCCAGGTGTCGTATCCGGGCACGGCTTGTTCATCGAGCGCTTCCAGCCTTTCGCGCACGATGCCGTCATAGGCACGGCTGGCCCCGAAGCGGTACAGGCTGGAGGCCGCATCCGCTTCCAGTTCCGCAGCAAGTTCCGTGAGGTCGGCAAGCAGCGTCTGGCTGTCGCGGGTCTCGGCGTCCTTCATTTCCCGCGTGATCACCGCCAAACGGTCCTCGATGCGGCGCACCCTGCCCGACAGTGAGAGCGCCAGCGGCAGGCCCAGCATGGCAAGCGTGCGGTAGGTCTCGATGTCGATCAGCCGTTGCGACAGCGCGCCCGTCCGTGCCGGCGTCAGGCCCCGGTCCAGCACGAGTATGCGGGTCAGGCCGTCGCCATCCTGTCGGAAATCGGTCACGATGGCGGCATTGCCCCGTTCCACCAGCGAATAGCACAGGCTGGTCGGGTCGAAGCCGGCGATCAGCTTCTCGCTTGCCGGCGTCCATTTGCGGATTTCGAGCCTGATGCCGGAAATCACTGTTCCCGGCGGCGAAAAGCCGTTGCCGAACGGCGAATCTTCCTGCGCCTTGCCGGCCTCGGACAGCGGACCTTCCCACAGATATGTCGAGAATTCCGTATGGCGTTCCCAGCGCAGCGTGCCCTTGCCCCAATTCATGGCATGGTGGCGGGCTTGCCGGTCGGGAGCTGCGATGCCAAGCCGGCGCGACAGTTCCGACAGCACGGCATGGTCGACGCTCGATCCGCCTTCGGTCATGAAGGAGAGTTGCACCAGCACGCGTGGCTTCTCGACCAGCGGATGCGGGCGGGAATGGACCTCGCCAAGCGCACCTGGCCGGCCTTCGTGCGCAGGAAACCCCATGACGGACCCCGTTGGGCGCGGCTTGAATTCCAGGTTCGATGGATCGTCCGACACGGTGGGGCCCCTAGGTCGTAGTGACGAATGCGCGCTTTTAAGCAACGCGTCCCTCTAGTGCCAAACCTGGGTCGACGCAAACAAGAACTTGCCCTGCATCGCCACATCGTTCGCAGCCGGAACCTCGCCGGGCAAGCCAAATTGGATAAATTATTTGACCACTATGGGCGGTTGCCTTAATGCTGGGCTCTACAGGCTCTTTCGTTGGGCACTTCGTTGACGGACATTTTTTCAAGGATCGAACATTCGCGCACTGCCGACGAGGTGGTGCAGCAGATCGAGATCCTTATTCTGGAAGGCGTTCTGCGCACCGGCGACCGCTTGCCGGGCGAGCGCGAACTGGCAAAGCAGTTCGAGGTGTCGCGGCCCATCCTGCGCGACGCGCTGAAACTGCTTGAGGCACGCGGGCTTCTCATCACCCGCCACGGCGGCGGCACCCATGTCGCCGACGTCATCGGGCAGGTATTTTCAAAACCGGTGATCGAGCTGATTTCCAGCCATCGCAAGGCCGCCGCGGATTATCTTGAGTATCGTCGCGAGATCGAGGGCGTCGCCGCCGAATACGCCGCGCGACGGGCCACCGCTGACGACCTCGCCCTTCTCGATGCAATCATCGCCCGCATGGACGAGGCGCATCGCAGCGGCGACTTCGTCGATGAAGCGCAAGTCGACGTCGAGTTCCACCACGCCGTCGGCGAGTGTGCACACAACATCATCCTGCTGCACACGCTGCGTTCCTGCTACCGGCTGTTGTCGGAAGACGTTTTCCAGAACCGTCTCACCGTTTTCGCACTGCCTGGCGCGCGTGAAAAACTTTTAGCGCAGCATCATGACATTCATGATGCGATCAGGGCCGGCGACCCCGCCGCTGCCCGCAAGGCCGCGATGGACCACATCACCTATGTCGAGCGCGCCGCAAACGAGGCGGAGCGTCATGGTGACTGGCAGCGTGTGTCGCGGCTGAGGCTACGGCAACGCTCCGACGTCAACGACACCTGACCGGCTCTCCGGCCCGATTTCAACCACCATCGCTTTTTCTTGATTGGAACATCCATGGGCGAAATCCTCACGATAGACGATCTCAAGCAGCGCGCTCAGCGGCGTGTACCGAAGATGTTCTTCGACTACGCCGATTCCGGCGCGTGGACTGAAAGCACCTATCGCGCCAACGAGGAAGATTTCGGCAAGATCAAGCTGCGCCAGCGCGTGCTGGTCGACATGACCAACCGCTCGCTAGAAACCACCATGCTGGGCGAGAAGGTTTCGATGCCGGTTGCACTGGCCCCGACCGGCCTGACCGGTATGCAGCATGCCGACGGCGAGATGCTGGCCGCACAGGCGGCAGAAGAATTCGGCGTGCCGTTTACACTTTCGACGATGAGCATCTGCTCGATCGAGGACGTTGCGGCGGTCACTAAGAAGCCGTTCTGGTTCCAGCTTTATGTCATGCGCGACCGCGACTTCGTCTACAATCTGATCGACCGCGCCAAGGCGGCGAAATGTTCGGCGCTGGTTCTTACGCTTGACCTGCAGATCCTCGGGCAGCGGCACAAGGACCTGCGCAACGGCCTGTCCGCGCCGCCCAAGTTTACGCCCAAGCATATCTGGCAGATGGCGACGCGGCCAGCTTGGTGCCTTGGCATGCTCGGCACCCAACGGCGCACCTTCCGCAACATTGTCGGCCACGCCAAGGGGGTCGGCGACCTTGCCTCGCTGTCGTCATGGACCAGCGAACAATTCGATCCGCAACTGTCGTGGAGCGACGTCGAGTGGATCAAGCAGCGTTGGGGCGGCAAGCTGATCCTCAAGGGCGTTCTCGACAATGAAGACGCCGTCATGGCGGCCAAGACCGGGGCGGATGCCATCATCGTCTCCAATCATGGTGGCCGTCAGCTCGACGGGGCGCCGTCCTCCATCTCGGTCCTGGAAGACATAGCCACAGCCGTGGGCGACAAGCTCGAAGTGTTCATGGATGGCGGCATCCGCTCCGGCCAGGATGTGCTGAAGGCGCTCTGCCTCGGCGCCAAGGGCACTTTCATCGGCCGTCCGTTCCTCTACGGCCTGGGCGCCGGCGGCAAAAAGGGCGTCACAACAACACTGGAAATCATCCGCAAGGAACTCGATACGACATTGGCGTTGTGCGGAAAGCGCGACATAAGGGACGCTGGCAAGAACCTTCTTCATCGGTGACCCTGGAGAACGCGTGACGGAAACCGGCATTCACTTCAACGAGTCGAAATCTCCGCAAGGCATGCGCCTTTATGCGATCGGCGATATCCACGGCCGGCTCGACTTGCTTGAGATCATGCATCGCCATATCGCGATTGAATTGGCGGCGGATCCGTCGTCGGATTGGCGTATCGTTCACCTTGGCGACTATGTCGATCGGGGGCCGGATTCGAAGGGTGTCCTCGATTTTCTGATCGCGGCGAGGGCACGCGATCCGCGTAATGTGATGCTGGCCGGCAACCATGATGTGGGCTTCGTCGATTTCATGGAAAATTCAGACCCCAATGGCCTCTTCATGACATTCGGCGGAATTGAGACAGCGCTTTCATACGGCATCAGTATGCAGCGCAAGGGGTTCTTCAAAAGCGCGGAACGCGCGGTGCAGGAAGGCCACGCGGCGCTTGTGGAAGCGGTGCCCGCCTCGCATCTTGATGCCTTGCGCGCTTTGCCGCGTTCATTCGAGGCCGGCGACTTCTTCTTCTGCCACGCAGGCATCAGGCCGGGCATTCCGCTCGCCGATCAACTGGAACATGACCTGATCTGGATACGTGGCGAGTTCCACGCACATGCGGCGCTCTATCCGAAGGTTATCGTGCACGGCCACACGCCCGTCACAGACGTCGATGTGCGGGCAAACCGCGTCAACGTCGACACCGGGGCTTACAACACAGGAAAGCTCAGCGCGCTCGCCGTTGACGGCGCGTCAAAAAATATCCTGACAGTGACGGAAGCAGGTGTTGTTCAGCGCAGCGTGGCGGTTACGCCGTAGCCGTCCACTGCGTTGTGGTCATTGGCTGCGTCGGCGGCGTAGATGCCGAGGCCACCGAATACGATTGCCGACAGCATGGCGAAGGTCAGGAGGGCTGCTTTCACGGATGTCATCTCAGATTGAGCCTTCCGAACGTCTTGCATGGACAGGTTACCGTTGCGTTGAAACGCGTAATTTTCTGAAAAGTTTCGTGACTGAAAGTTCGGCAGTCGCCATATTCCGGCTCTGTGTTGCCGATTGGTGACAGCGGCATCGCCAGCCCCGGCAGCGACGTCGGCGGGCTTCTAGCGCTACCGATGCACACAAGCCAAGGTGGAAAATTTCAATCCACAGCGGATTCGAAAGCGCGTGCCAAAATTGTCACTAGCGGCCCGCTCAGGATAGAAAATCCGCCCGCTTCCGGCCTGAAAAACCGTGACGTTTTTTCAGATCGCAGCAACCCATGCGCGCGCGATCGTTAGCCCTGCCGCGTCGGCTTGTGGGCCGTGCTGCGCCATCTCTTCGTCCAGCCGTCCGGCCCAACCGGGCTGCTTGGTGGCGATCAGTTCCGCGAAGCTTTCGCTCCACTGCCGCACCATCGGTCGGTCCGCCTCGAAGTGGAACTGGAAGCCGTAGGTAGCGCGGCCAATGCGGAACGCCTGGTTGCCGGTGACAGAGCTGGCGGCCAACCGTACAGCGTCCGGCGGCATCGAAAATGTGTCGTCATGCCATTGGAAGGTTGGAAACCTCTCCGGCAGTTCGCTCAGCACGCCGTCTTCGCTTGCTTCTTCGGTCAGCGAAACTTCCTGCCAGCCGAATTCGGTCGAACCTCCAATCCGGTTGTGCCCGCCAAAGGCCCGCGCGATCAGTTGGCTGCCAAGGCAGATGCCAAGCACGGCACGGTCCCTGGCCTCGAAGTCACGGATCAGATCGAGCAACGCCGGGAAATAGGGATAGGCTTGGTCTGCCAGCGCGTTCTGCCCACCGCCAAGTACCACCAGCGCATGATGGTCGCGGGAATCGCCGGGTAGCGCATCACCGAGATAAGGCTTGCACAGGTCGATCTCGCCCCCAACCTCTGCGATTGCCGCGCCGACTTGGCCAAGGCTGGTATTCTCGTAATTCTCGACGACAAGTACCCGCATCGAAACCCCGCCGTTCAGCCAATACGATGACAATGACGGTGCTTGCGTTATCATGTCGGCGGCGGATCAGCCAATAACCGGCTGGATGTAGAAATCGGAAAAAGCACTATGCCACTGCAGAACCGGGTCGATCCGTTCGGCTCGATCCATGCCGTCCCGGACCGAGGGCTGTTCACCGGCAATCGCGGCATCATCCACGACCCCGGCACCAGGACGCTGTTGAAGAAGCGTTGGGCATTGCATGCGTGGATCATCTGCGTATGCGAATTCCGCAACGTCCAACGCATACCGATGGGCCGCAATCGGCCGGGCGGCCCCGGCGAACCTGACAAAGCCGGTTGGACAGAACTGTTCTTCCTCGACGAGGTCACGGCGTTTGCCGCCGGTCATCGCCCCTGCTTCTACTGTCGCCGCGAGCGGGCCAAGGATTTCGTCGACCGCTTTGGCGAGGCATTCAAGATTGACGAGCCTCGTGCCCCGCAGCTCGACCAGCGCTTGCACAAGGAACGGCTGGCGTCGGGAGGAAAGCTGGTGCCGACTACTGCCGCACAACTTTCGGCCTTGCCGGAGGGCACGATGGTGACAGACGGGGCAGGCTGCTACGCCTTGCGCGGTGGCGCTGCCCTGCGCTGGTCCTTCGCCGGCTATGACAAGCCTGTCATTCCTGCCAGCCTGTCTGGCCGGCCTCTGCATCTACTCACCCCTGCGGCCACGCTGGCGGTGCTTCGGCTTGGCTACCGGCCTGTCTGGCATCCGTCCGCACCCGCTTGACGCTCAGCTCAGGCTGCCGCATGTCTGGCCGATGCGCGCAAATTACCGACTGCAACGCCTGTTCGTGCCGAACGACCTGTCTGCCGGAGCCGAGTTCGAGGCCGATCCGCAGCAGAGCCACTATCTTGCTCACGTCCTGCGCCTTGCAGACGGAGCCGAGCTTCTGTTGTTCAACGGGCGCGACGGTGAATGGTCGGCTTCGGTTGCCGGCAAGACGAAGAAGGCGGTACGCCTTGCCGTCGGCACCTTGCAGCGACCGCAGCCGCCTTTGCCTGATCTGGTCTACTGCTTCGCGCCGCTGAAACAGGGACGGCTCGATTACCTTGTACAGAAGGCCGTCGAGATGGGCGCGGGCGTCCTGCAGCCGATCATCACCCAGCACACGCAGGTGCCGAAGCTTGGAATCGACCGGCTGCAGGCCAATGTGGTCGAGGCCGCCGAGCAGTGCGGCATCCTTGCCATTCCCGAGGTGCGCCAAGCAGAAAAGCTCGAACGCGTGCTGGCTGGCTGGGATGTCGGGCGACGGCTGGTCTTTTGCGACGAGGATGCCTCCACCAACAATCCGATGCCGGCGCTGAAGAACATTTCGGAACGGAAACTTGCCCTTCTGGTCGGCCCCGAAGGCGGCTTTTCCGAAGAAGAGCGCAAAATGTTGCGGGCCTTGCCGTTCGTGACGGCAATTCCGCTCGGACCGCGCATCCTGCGTGCCGATACGGCGGCGGTTGCAGCACTTGCCGTCATCCAGGCCAGCATCGGCGACTGGTAAAACTGTCAGGCTTTCGCCGTCTCACGCGCCTTCGGCCGGCTTCGCTTGCGCGAAAGGCGGTTCGCCGTAGCCTTCAAGGGCACGGCCTTCTTGTCGGAAAGACCTGAAATCACGGCTTCGGCAATAGACTCAGCGACGAAATCCGCATTGACGGCTTCTGCTGTCAGCGGCTTGCCGTCGTCATCCTCGAGACGAGGAAGCAGGATGCCGACACGCAGCCCGCGCTTGGCCCGCTTCAGGCGGCGCACGGCGTAGCGGGCATGCGCGGCCGACCTCGAATTGAGAAAGGCGACAATTGCAGTATCGGCGTTCTTGAGGTCGAGCATGGCGACATTGCCGGGTTCCAGCGCAGCATGGCTTGCGCTGGTGGCAATCGCGCCTTGCACTTCCAGCACCTGAGCCAGCATCGCGGCGGCGGCATCGTCGATCTCGCCGCGCCCGCCGAGGCAAAGCAGTGTCCTGCCCTCGCCGTCGGGTAGGTCGGGCGTTTCGTCTTCCTCTGCCTGTTCGTCGAGCAGATCCGGCTCCTCCTTGGAAGCAGGCTCGTCTTCCTCCTCGCCCTCCTCCTCTTGCGCCACTTCCTCCAGGTTGGAAACGAGCGCTTGCGCGCTGGCGGCCAGCTTGCGACGTTGCTCGTCGGACATCACGCCTCGCTGGCGGTCCTGTTCGCCAAGCTGCAGGGCCGGAATGCCGATCCGGTCGTAGTAGTCGACCAGATAACGGTCCTCGAGAAATTCCTCGGCATTGTCCGTCGCCTCGTCCGGATCACCGGCCAGCAGGCGTTGGTAAAGCCGTGTATGCGGCTCCAGCACCGGTTCGTTGCCTAACAGCACGTCCAGAAACGCAAATTGCGGCACGTGACGTCCGAGCACCACAAGGCACACGGTCAACGGCGTCGACAGGATCAGGCCGAGCGGTCCCCACAGCCATGTCCAGAAGATCGCCGACACGATGATCGCCAACGGCGACAGGCCGGTGCGCGAGCCGTAAAGCCACGGCTCGACGATATTGTTGATGATGAGTTCCATCACGATGAACAGCGCAGCCGTCCAAAGCACCAGTGACCATCCCGGCGCGATGGCCAGCGCCAGAAGCAAGGGCAACAGCATGGCGATGGCTGGGCCGATATAGGGTACGAAGCGCAACACCAGCCCCAGCAAACCCCAGAGCGGCGCATTGGGAATGCCGATCAGCCACAATCCTATGGCAACGGGCACCGCGTAGCTGGTGTTCACCACCAATTGCATCAGCAGGTAGCGTCCCACCCGCTTGCCGGCATCCTGCAGCGCCTCGGTGGTGCGATGAAGGTCGCTATAGCCGACAAGCCGGATGAAGCGGTCGCGAAGGTCCTCGCGTTCCAGAAGCATGAAGATGACGACCACGATGATGAGACCGGCCGTGGCAAAGGGGCTGGCCAGCGGCACGATCACGTTCTTAAGCGTGTCGATGGTGGTCTGCCGCGTCACGATCTCGACCGGCATCGGCTTTTGCGGTTCGGTTTCCGCAGCCGTTGCGCTCTGCTGTTGCGTTCCCTTCTCCAGCTCGGCGCCGACACGTTCGACCGCGCCGCTCAGCCGTTCAATGATGCCGCCATTGGCGCCCATCTCTTTTAGCGAACGGACCTTTTCAAGAATGTTGGTCTGGTAGGTGGGGATGTTCTGGGCGACTGTGGTCACCTGCGATGCGACCACGAAGGAAAACAGCCCGATCGCCATGAATGCTAGCGCCACTGTGAGAATGACGGCCGGTATCTTGGGAAGCGACCGTTTGCGCAGCGCCGACACCATCGGCGCCAGCGCAAAAGTCAGCAGGAAAGCGACAGCGAGCGGTAAAAAGACCTCCCGACCCAGGTAAAGCACGGCGGTAACGCCAACCAGCGTGAACGCCGTCGGTATGACGGGCCGCACCATGTCGGCATTGTCTGCCGAGCCGGACCCGCTCCGTGCAGGCCTGTCGCGCGCATCGTCCGTGGCAGCCATGAAAGCCCCTCTCGCCAGTGCAATCACGCCGGCAACTGTGCGTGACGATAGTCTGTTTCCCGGGAAGACGCGACTGCAGGCATCGCATCGGTGCGGTCATCTCGAAAATGCCGGCGGGGCTGCAAGGTTCCGGTCCAGCGCCAGTTTGACAGGACGCAACGATCAAACCTTGCTGCCGGTGTCTCTATTCGCTGGATGGCTGGCGCGCAGACGCGGTACCTAAGTGAAGTTTCCTTGAGGCGACGCTTAATAGTTTTTGCTTGATCGGCCACTGACATATCGTCCAAGTAGCGCGGCGATTTTCCCCAATCGCCTCCGAAGAGGTTTTCATGGCGCGCGACACCACCGATTTCAGGCCGATAGAGGGCGTAGACGAACTGGTTGCCTATCTGGCGGCCGGCTGCAAGGCGCGTGACAAATGGCGCATCGGCACGGAGCACGAGAAGTTCCCCTTCTATGTCGACGGCAACGCGCCAGTCCCTTACGGCGGCGAACGCGGCATTCGCGCAATTTTGGAAGGCATGCAGCAGAAACTCGGCTGGGATCCCATAATCGACGCCGGCCGTATAATCGGCCTTGTCGAACCGACGGGTCAGGGCGCGATTTCGCTGGAGCCGGGTGGTCAGTTCGAGCTTTCCGGCGCGCCGCTGGAAAACATCCACCAGACCTGCCGCGAGGGCAACGCCCACTTGTCGCAAGTCCGCGAGATCGCCGAACCGCTCGGCATCCGCTTCCTCGGCCTCGGTGGCAGTCCGAAATGGACGCTGGCCGAGACGCCGAAAATGCCCAAGTCGCGTTACGAGATCATGACACGCTACATGCCCAAGGTCGGCACCAAGGGCCTCGACATGATGTACCGCACCTGCACTATCCAGGTGAACCTCGACTTCGAGAGCGAAGCCGATATGCGCCGAAAGATGCAGGTGTCGCTCAAGCTGCAACCCTTGTCGACGGCGCTTTTTGCCAATTCGCCGTTCACCAACGGCAAGCCGAACGGCATGCAAAGCTGGCGCGGCGATATCTGGCGCGACACCGACAACCAACGCGCCGGCATGCTGGAATTCTGCTTCTCGCCGGATTTCGGCTTTGCCGACTACGTGGAATGGGCACTCGACGCGCCGATGTATTTCGTCATCCGCGAAGGCGAATATCGCGACATGACGCATATGACCTTCCGCCAGTTCATGGCCGGTGCCGCCCGAAACGAAATTCCGGACGGCATGCCGACCATGGGTGACTGGGCGAACCACCTCTCCACGCTTTTCCCCGATGTGCGGCTGAAGCGGTTCCTCGAAATGCGTGGCGCCGATGGCGGACCGTGGCGTCGCATCTGTGCGCTGCCCGCCTTCTGGGTCGGCCTGCTCTACGACGACGAGGCGCTGGATGCGGCTGAAAGCTTGACCGCAAGCTGGAGCTATCAGGAAGTTCTGGCGATGCGCGACGCCGTGCCTGAAATGGGTATCTCCGCGCCGTTCCGAAACGCCACCTTGCGAGAGCTTGGCCGCGATGTGCTTGCCATTTCCAGGATTGGCCTCAAGAACCGCGCCAGGCTAAATCGCGACGGCTATGACGAAACTTCGTTCTTGCAGACGCTCGACGAAGTGGTCAGTCGCGGTACGACCAGCGCCGAGGAGATGCTTTCCGCCTACCACACTCGTTGGGGCGGCTCGATCGAGCCGGCTTTCCTGGAGTACGCTTACTAGTCCGAGCTGAGATTTAAGTTCGCGCTCTGGTGGAAATCGCTTCAACAGGGGCGGGAAAACCTCTAGCTTTCCTCTCCGGCGAAGTTTTTCGAGGAGACGGACATGCTGAACCTGTTTGACATGCTGAACCAGGCCCAGAACGGTCAGGGCATGGATATGCTGGCCCGGCAGTTCAATCTTTCTCGCCAGCAGGCAGACCTCGCGGTCGAGGCGCTTCTGCCGGCCTTCTCGCAAGGGTTGAAGCGCAACACTTCGGACCCCTATGGCCTTGGCGGCTTCCTCAACGCGATGGCGAGCGGCCAGCACGCCAAATATTTCGAGGACGCCAGCCGGGCCTTCTCGCCGCAGGGGGTCGACGAGGGCAATGGCATATTGGGCCATCTGTTCGGCTCGAAAGATCTCTCGCGCGCCGTAGCAGCCCAAGCAGCCCAAGCCACCGGCATCGGGCAGCAATTATTGCAGCAGATGCTGCCGGTCATCGCCTCGATGGTCATGGGTGGGTTGTTCAAGCAATCGACAAACCAGATGCAAGCTGGCGGCTTCGGTGGCGGCAACAATCCGCTCGGCCAGATCATCGAGGAGATGATGAAGCAGTCCGGTGGTCTGGGTGGCGGCCAGGCGGCTCCGCAACGGCGCGCGCCGCAGCCCTCGCAACAGGCCGACAACCCGTTCGGCAACAATCCGCTTGGTGACACGCCTTTCGGAAAGGTGTTGCAGGACATGTTTGGCGGTGGTGCGCAGCAAGCCCCGCAGGGCAGGGTCCAACAGCCGCAGAATCCACTTGGCGACAATCCGTGGGGCAAGGTGCTGCAGGACATGTTTGGCGGCGGACAGCCACAACAACAAACAGAGCCGCAACGGCGGGCCTCGCCTGAACCGCAGGTAAAGAAAAACCCGTACGACGATATTTTCGGACAGATGTTCGAGACTGGCCGCCAGCAACGCGACGACTACCAGAAGGGCGTCGAATCGGTCTTCGATCAGTTTCTGCGCGGCATGGACCGCAACAGGTAGCCACCAGTGAAAATGCCCGGTCCGCGAAGGACCGGGCAATGATGCAGGCGGCCGGAAGGGAAACCGGCGGGGAGTGGGGGAGCCTGCAGTAGAACTAGATGCGTTCGAGACGATCCGAGGCAATTGCTCTAAGCTTCACCGTCGGATCTGTGCCGAACGCGCCATCGATGGCGACGTGAAGGTCAGCGCGGGTCAGCCCGATATCGGCAAGTTCGGCGTCGGACATCTCGCCAAGACGATAGAACGCACGGCGGTTTTTCCACGCCTTGTAGAAATTGACGACAGCATTTCCCACGCGCGTCGCAATGGCTGGACGCGTGGAGATGCGTGAAGCTTCGGCGGCGAAATCATACGCGGTCATGTCAGTTTCCTTCAGTCTAGGACACACGAACCCGGTCGTTTGGCGCGGGAGGTCGCCAGACGTCGGTTCGATTCACATGCCTTCATGTGGACGATATCTATTTGCCGCCGGGCAATTGATTAATCCAACGAATGTTTCTAATCTTTATCATCAATCATGGTGATGGGTTAGAAGATGAAAGCTCCCCTTGATCTCGACCAGTTGCAGACATTCATCTCGATTGCCGATACCGGCAGCTTCACCCGCGCGGCGGAAGAAGTGCATCGAACCCAGTCGGCGGTGTCGATGCAGATGCGCCGCCTCGAGGAGCGCATCGGCAAGCCGCTGTTCGAAAAGGACGGCCGCACCAACAAGTTGACCGAGGAGGGCGAGAGGTTGCTCGCCTATGCGCGTCGATTGATTCACCTCAATCGTGAAACGCTTGCGGCTTTCGACGACCGCCGCCTGGAAGGCACCATCCGCATCGGCACTCCCGACGACTATGCCGATCGTTTTCTGCCTGAGATCATGGCGCGCTTCGCCCGTTCCAATCCCCGCGTCGAACTGACCGTCATCTGCGAACCGACCCCCGGGCTGGTCGAACACCTCAGACGCGGCAATCTCGATATTGCGCTGGTCACCCACAACGACGCCCGCGGCCAGTCGGAGGTGGTGCGGCGCGAGCCGCTTTTGTGGGTAAGCTCGGTCAATCATGCCACGCATGAGCAGGAAGTGCTCCCGATGGCCTTTGGCCGTCCGAACTGCATCTGGCGGCGCGCCGCCTGCGATGTGCTCGATGGAATGAACCGCGAGTACCGAATCCTGTTCACCAGCTTCTCCGCCACCGTCATCACCGCGGCAGTCCTGTCAGGCCTGGCCATTTCGGTGCTGCCGGAATGCGCCCTGCGGCCCGGCATGCGGGTGCTGAGTGAAGCGGATGGGTTCGGCGCGCTGCCCGATTGTCGCATCGGCATCATGCGCGGCCAGACCGATCAGCCCGAGATCGTCGATGCGTTGGCACGCCACATTGCCGAAAGCCTCGACAACATCTCCGTGCCATCTGGAGAAGAAACGGGAAGTTTCGACTTTGCTTCGCTTGCCTTTACCCGCATGAAGCGGACGCGCCCGAACCAGGTTCTGCCCGGCTGGTAGGCCGCAGAAGTTCTGCATTACGGCTTGCCGGTACGGATCACCAGCACATTGCCGATGGCGACGAAGACGAGTCCGGCAAGGGCGTAGGCGCTCCACTGATAGCCTTCCAGCACGGTCGAGACTAGCAGCGCAAAGATCGGAAACATCACTGTCGCATAGCCTGCCCGCGCCGGTCCGATACGCGAAAGCAACGTGAGGTAGGCGGAAAACGCGATCACCGTCGAGATCACGGCGAGGAACAGCAGCGAGGCGATGTAGGATACCGTGGGTTCGATAATGAAGGGTCGACCCAAAAGCAGGGCAAGCAACGCCGACCACAGCGTGCCGTAGACCATACCCCAGGCGCTCATCGGAATGAGTGGCAGGCCTTTGCGCAGGCCGGCTGCGGAAATCTGGTTGCCGATGCAAAAGCAAAGTGTTCCCGCAACGCACAGCAAGAGCCCGATCATGGTGTTGCCTGACAAGCCGTGAGCGGTGATTTCCGGCAGGAACATCAGGGCAATGCCGCAAAATCCGAGGATGCCGCCTGCCAGAACGCGCGGCGAGGGTCGTTCGCGCAGCGCAATCGCTGCCAGCATTATGTTGACAACCGAGGCCAACGAAAACACCACCGACAAAAGTCCGCTGACCAGATAGCCGGCACCATAGTAGAAAAACAGGAAGTTGGAAGAGAACAGCAATATGCCGAGCGCCGCGAAGCGGGCGTGGTCGCGCAGCGGAAAGTGGATGCGCCGCCCCGAGAAAACCACCCATGCAATCATCAGCGCCGTCGCGATGGCGAAACGCCAGACAAGATTGACCTCGTTCGGCACAGTGCCGACCTGCAAGCGGATGGCGAACCACGATACGCTCCAGGCAATGACCGTCAGGACATAGAGGCCGTAGTCGCGTGGCTCGAATGAGCGCTCGCCCGAGTTGCGAACTGGGCTTGCCGGGATCGGCGTGTCGATGGATTGCGACTGGATCGTCATGCGATAGGCTCCTTGGCGGCGAAGCGGTAGGCCTGCGCGGAGCGGGCGTCCATCATATTCTTTTCATCGATCGATTGAACGAAACGATGGGTGGCAGGGAAGTCTTGACCGGCACGGCCAAACGCGCCCCTATCCCCTCATGAGCGAAACGGGTCCCGAATCACGCACCAACGCTGCCGAATACACGGTGAGCGAAATCTCAGGCGCGCTGAAGCGCACGGTCGAAGATGTCTTCGGCAATGTGCGGGTGCGCGGCGAGATTTCCGGCTATCGCGGGCCGCATTCGTCGGGCCATGCCTATTTCGCGTTGAAGGACGACCGCGCCAAGCTGGATGCCGTCGTGTGGAAAGGCACGATGAGCCGGCTGAAGTTCCGTCCCGAGGAAGGGATGGAGGTCATCGCAACCGGCAAGCTCACCACCTATCCCGGCAAATCGAACTACCAGATCGTCATCGACAATCTGGAGCCGGCCGGCGCAGGCGCGCTGATGGCTTTGCTGGAAGAACGCAAGCGCCGTTTGCAGGCAGAAGGCCTGTTCGACCCCGCGCGCAAGCAGCTTCTGCCCTATATGCCGCGTATCATCGGCGTCATCACCTCGCCCACCGGCGCGGTCATCCGCGACATCCTGCATCGCATCAAGGACCGCTTCCCGCTGCATGTCATCGTCTGGCCGGTGCGCGTACAGGGCGAAACGGCTGGGGCGGAAGTCGCGGCGGCGGTCGAAGGCTTCAACGCGCTACCCTTCGACGGTCCTATCCGTCAACCGGACCTTCTGATCGTGGCGCGTGGCGGCGGCAGTCTCGAAGACCTGTGGGGGTTCAACGACGAGGGCCTGTCGCGCGCTGTTGCCGCCTCGAATATCCCGGTCATCTCCGCGGTTGGCCACGAGACGGACTGGACGCTTGTCGACTATGCCGCCGATGTACGCGCGCCGACGCCGACGGGCGCTGCCGAAATCGCCGTTCCGGTCAAGGCCGAACTGGAGGCGACGTTGGCGGCACTTGCCTCACGGCTGCGCACATCCATGTCGCGCGGCCTCGACCGCGACCGTAGCGCAGTACGCGCCGCTGCCCGCGCCCTGCCGTCGCCCGACCAGTTGCTGGCCTTGCCCCGTCGCCGCTTCGACGAGGCCGAGAACCGTCTCGGCCGCGCGCTGGAAGTCGGCGTCGAGCGCAAGCGCGCTCGGCTGTCCTCGCTCAGGCTTTCGCCGGCAACACTGGCCCGGCGCGTCAGCGAGGCGCGCACGCTGGTTGGGCGCGACCTTGCTCGCATACAGGCTGCATTCTCGTCGACCGTGCGCGAGCGCCGCGCCCGGTTTATGCGCACGGCGGCACGCCTTGTGCCGGACCAGATCGCGCGTCGACAGAAGCAGCAGGCCGAGCTGCTCGCAAGCGTCGCTCGGCGTGGCGATCAGGCCATGTCCGTTCGTCTCGATCGCTTGCGGGCGCGTCTGATACAGGCCGACCGCTTGCTTGCCACGCTGAAATTGTCCGAACAGGCTATCCTCGAGCGCGGCTATGCGCTCGTGCTTGACGATAGCGGCAAGCTGGTCAAGCGCGCGGCGGAGGTGGAGGCCGGGCAGGCTCTCGAACTGCGCTTTTCCGACGGCAGCACCTACGCAACGGCATCGGGCGCTGCCGCGCCCGAGTCACAACCCAAGCCGAAACCTGCGCCTAAGCCGAAGCCAGCGGGTGATCAGGGCTCGCTGTTTTAGCGGCGTTCGTCCCTGGATCAGGCCTTCGGCTTTTCGACGTGACCGCCGAAGGCATAGCGCATGGCTGAAAGCATCTTGTCGGCGAATTCTGAATGACCTTGCGAGGAGAAGCGATCGAACAGGGCCGACGACAGCACTGGTGCTGGCACGCCCATGTCGATTGCTGCCTTGAGTGTCCAGCGGCCTTCGCCTGAATCCGACACCCGCCCACCGAATTGCGAAAGTTGCGGATCTGCCTTCAGCGCGCCGGCGGTCAGATCGAGCAGCCATGAGCCGATGACACTGCCGTGCCGCCATACCTCGGCGACTTCGGCAATGTCGATGTCGAACTGGTAGTATTTTGGCTCAGAGAGTGGCGTCGTCTCCGCATCTGCTGCCCGGTCCTGCTTGCCGGCGTTGGCAGCTTTTAGGATGTTGAAGCCTTCGGAATAGGCCGCCATCATTCCGTACTCTATGCCGTTGTGTATCATCTTGACGAAATGGCCTGCCCCGCTCGGGCCGCAATGGAGATAGCCGCGCGAAGAGGTGCTAGCTTCGCTCGTATCCGCAGCGCCGCCCGGCGCCAGCGTGGCGAAAATCGGATCAAGCTGGCGCACCGCTTCGTCTGGCCCGCCGATCATCAGGCAATAGCCGCGCTCGAGCCCCCACACCCCGCCGCTGGTGCCGACATCGACGAAGTTCTGCTGCTTGGCCGAAAGCTTTGCGGCGATATCGACCGCGTCGCGGTAATTGGAATTGCCGCCGTCGATGATCGTGTCGCGTGCCTGCATGAGACCGGCAAGCTGATCGACGATCTTACCGGTGATGGCAGCCGGCAACATCAACCAAACATGGCGCGGCGCGGCAAGCTTGCGGACAAACTCTTCCATCGAGGCAGCGCCGACCGCGCCGTCCTTGACCAGAGCCGCAACGCTGTCTGGGTTGATGTCATAGACGACGCAGTCATGGCCGCCCTTCATCAGGCGTCGCACCATGTTGGCGCCCATCCTGCCCAAACCCATCATTCCGATCTGCATGGTCTGTCCTGCCTGTTTGATAGGCGCGAAGAGGCTACGGGAGAAAGCGACGCGCCAAAATTGGAAATCCGCGACTAAGCTATCGCCCACGCCAATTTCGGCAATGGCAAATCGTAATCTCGCTCGCTTGCTGGCTGCTGACGATGCGTTACTTGCGCTTCATCGCCTCGGCCAGTGCAGCTCCGAACGCACCTTGTTGGCTTGGCGCGGGGGTGGCCGGCCGGGGTCGGTCATGGCTTCGCGCCGACCCGCGCGGTGGAGTTTCTCCTCCGCGCTTTTCCTGGGGCATACCGCCTTCCTTGCGCATGGAAAGCCCGATGCGCTTGCGCTTGATGTCCACGTCGACCACGCGCACCTTCACCACGTCGCCGGCTTTCACGACTTCGTGCGCATCCTTGATGAAGCGGTCCGCCAGTTGCGACACGTGCACCAGCCCGTCCTGATGCACGCCGATATCCACGAACGCACCGAAGGCCGCGACATTGGTCACGGTCCCTTCCAGCAGCATGCCGGGCTTCAGGTCCTTGATGTCGTCCACGCCGTCGGCGAAGGTCGCCGTCTTGAAACCGGGGCGTGGATCGCGGCCGGGCTTTTCCAGTTCGCCAATGATGTCGCGCACTGTCGGCAGGCCGAATTTCTCATCGACGAAAATGCGCGGGTCGAGCGCCTTCAGCATCGCGCCGTCGCCCATCAGCGCACGCAAGTCACGGCCGCATGCGGCGACGATTTTCTTTGCTACGTCATACGCTTCCGGGTGAACCGCAGAGGCGTCGAGCGGTTCAGCCCCGTCGCGAATACGCAGGAAGCCGGCGCTCTGTTCGAAGGCGCGGGGCCCCAACCGTGACACCTTCAGCAAATCTCGTCGGGTCGCGAACGGACCGTTTACATCGCGGTGGGAGACGATTGCCTCGGCCAGCGACGCTCCCAGACCCGACACGCGCGCCAAAAGCGGTGCAGACGCTGTGTTCAGGTCGACGCCAACCGCGTTCACCGCATCTTCCACCACTGCTTCCAGTGCGCGGCCCAGCCGATACTGGTCGACATCGTGCTGATACTGTCCGACGCCGATCGACTTCGGCTCGATCTTGACCAGTTCAGCCAGCGGGTCCTGCAAGCGCCGCGCAATCGAAACCGCGCCGCGCAGCGATACGTCGAGGCCCGGAAACTCCGCCGCCGCCGTCGCAGATGCCGAATAGACCGACGCACCGGCTTCGCTGACGATCACCTTGGTCGGTTTCGGTGCCGGCATGTCGGAGAGCATGTCGGCCACCAGCTTCTCGGTCTCGCGGCTGCCCGTGCCATTGCCGATCGCGATCAATTCCACGCCATGCTGGCGCACCAGCGCCGACAACTCGGCTTGTGTGCCGCGCACGTCGTTCTTGGGTGGAAACGGATAGACCGTCGTGGTCGTCACCAGCTTGCCGGTGCCGTCCACCACCGCAACTTTCACCCCGGTTCGGATGCCCGGATCGAGCCCCATCGTGGCGCGCGACCCTGCCGGTGCCGCCAACAAAAGGTCTTTCAAATTGCGTCCGAAGACCTGGATGGCGCCATCCTCGGCCCGCTCGCGCAGGTCGCGCATCAGGTCGAGCGACAGGTGCAGCGAAAGCTTGATGCGCCACGTCCAGCCCACCACCTCCATCAGCCACTGGTCGCCCGGCAATTGCCGTTCTATGCCATAAGCTTCGGCTATCATGCGCTCCACCGGCTTCACCGGCGATGCATCGTCGGCATCCACCTCGATGTCCAGCGAAAGGATTTCCTCGTTACGGCCGCGCAGCATGGCGAGCGCCCTGTGGCTGGGCGCGGTCGCCCAGCGTTCGACATGGTCGAAATAGTCGGAAAATTTCGCGCCCTGTTCCCGCTTGCCATCCATCACGCGCGCCCGCAGCATGGCGCGTTCGTGCATATAGGCGCGCAGCTTCCCGACCAGTTCGGCATTTTCGGCGAACTGTTCGGACAGGATATCGCGCGCACCTTCCAGCGCCGCCTTCACGTCCGCCACCTCATCGGTAAGATAGGCTGCGGCAAGGTCAGCCGGCACGGCGGATCTGTCTGCAAGAATTGCCTCGGCCAGCGGACCCAAGCCGCGCTCGCGAGCAATTTCTGCCTTGGTGCGGCGCTTTGGCTTATAGGGCAGGTAGATGTCTTCCAATTCCGCCTTTGTCGCTGCCGCCGTGATCCGGGCCTCCAGTTCATCAGTCAGCTTGCCCTGTTCGCGAATGGAAGACAGGATCGTGTCGCGCCTTGCGTCAAGCTCACGCAGGTAGGCCAGTCGCTCTGAAAGCGTGCGCAACTGCGTGTCATCCAACCCGCCGGTCACTTCCTTGCGGTATCGTGCGACGAACGGCACGGTCGCCCCTTCGTCAAGCAGGCCGATAGCAGCCGCTGCCTGTTCTGGCCGGGCACTTATCTCGGTCGAAATGAGGGCTGCGAGGCGCTTTACGTCGGTGCTCATGCGGTTTCCCGTAGTGTCGATCGGGCCGGGAACATAGGCATCTTCGTCCGGCGCCGCCAGCGCCGGTTTTCCACAGGCAAGCGTATAGACGGCTCAATTCAGGACGACGATCGACGCGTTGAGCAGCGTGGCGAAGGCAACCCAGAGCGCGTAGGGCACGAACAGCCCTGCCGCCAAACGGTCGCTGCGGCGTGCAGCCCGTATGAACCAGACAATGGTTGCCAGCAGTGCGACGATGACGACAAGCCCGAGCGCCGGTTGCTTCGCACCGAAAAAGATCGGCGACCACGCGAAATTGAGGATGAGCTGCGCCACCCAAAGCTTCATCGGCGTGCTGTGGGCATCGTGTTCCCAGATGCGCCAACCGGCAATGGCGATGAGCACATAGAGCACCGTCCAAGTGGGGCCGAATATCCAGTTCGGCGGATTGAAGGGCGGCTTCGCAAGCGAGGCGTACCATTCGCCGGGCAGCGTGATGAAACCGATCACCAAGCCGCCGCCAACGACGATAACCAGAAAGATCGCCAACGACAGATAGTTTCGCAATGACGTCCCCACATTTGCCGGCATCAGCGCCACGCATGTCTTATCTGGCGCGCGCTTCCATCGCGTCAAGCAGGTCAGTTTGCGCGACGCAGGGCGCAGAAGTAAAAGCCGTCTGTGCCGGTGAGTGCAGGTGATAGCGAAATGCCGCCGCCGGTGCCGAAGCGGGCTACCGCGTCGTGGCCGGGAAGCCTCGCGCTCCAAAGCTCGCGATGGTCGACAGGGGCGAAATTGCCGCTACGTTTCAGGAAAGCCGAAACCTGCCCGCCGTTTTCTTCCTCGAACACTGAGCAGGTGACATAGGCAAGCAGACCGCCCCGCTTCACATAGCCTGCGGCTGTATCGAGGATCGCCGCCTGTTCGGATTTGCGAACCTCCAGTTGCCTTTGTGTCAGCCGCCACTTTGCGTCAGGCCGTCGCCGCCATGTGCCGCTGCCGGTGCAGGGCGCGTCGACCAGCACGATATCCATATTGTCTTCCAGTGGCATAAGCTCGGTTCGCTTTGAAACGACCTGTATGTTGTGACTGCCCGCGCGGCGGATACGGTCGAAGATGGGCGCCAGCCGCACCTTTTCCGCGTCGTGGGCGAAAACCTGGCCGTGATTGTCCATAGCGGCGGCCAAGGCCAGCGACTTGCCACCCGCCCCAGCGCAATAATCCAGAACCTGCATGCCGGCCGTGGCCCCTGTCAGTTCCGAAACCAGTTGCGACCCTTCGTCCTGAACCTCGAACCAACCCTTCTGGAAAGCCGGTTCGGCCTGCACGTTCGGATGCCTGCCGCTGCCTTCGATGGGTGCGATGCGGATGCCGTTGGAAGCGATTGCCGTTGCGCTTGCTCCGGTTTCCGCCAGTTCCGCCAGTACCTTGGCCCGATCGGCTTTCAGCGTGTTGACGCGCACGTCCAGCGGTGGGCGGGAGGCAAGCGCTGCGCCCTCCAGTGCCCAGTCTTCGCCGAAGGAAGCCTGGATCAAAGGAACGCACCAGTCGGGACAGTCGGCGCGTACTTCTTGCGGTGCCTCGGACGCCATTCGTTCCGAAATCGTCCGCAGTTCCGTCTCATCGAGCGGGGTTGGCGCGAATTTGTCGCCGTCGAGCGCCAAGTTCAGGGACTGAGCCGTCTCGCCCCATTCCAGCAAAAGCGCGCCGAAGGCCACTGCTCGAGGTGTATCGGCATCGAACAGCCATCCAGCCGATCGCCGCCGCCTCAGCGCGTCATAAACAATGTTGCCAATCGCCGCGCGGTCGCCCCCGCCGGCAAAGCGGTGCGACAAGCCCCAGTCCTTCAGCGCTTCAGCCGCTGGCCTGTGGCGCCGGCCGATGTCTTCCAGCACTTCGATGGCTGCTGCCAGCCGTCCGCCGATTCGCATTGTCGATATCCGCACGAAAAGTAACTTCACGCCGCTCTAAAGCGGCAAGGCCCGCTGCACAACCCACTCACTGGACTGATGCGATCCGGCTTCCAAACTTACAGCCTTATGACTACCCTTCGCTTGTGATTCGCAGGCGGGACCCAGACGGATCGGGACAATCACGAGGAGAGGGCAATGAAGACTTTTCTTGCAGAAGTACTTGGTACGTTTCTTTTGGTGTTCATCGGCACTGGCGCCGTTGTCACCGGCGGCTTCGGCGGCGCGCTGCCTATCGGCCAGGAAGGCATCGGTCTTGCGTTCGGCATTGGTTTGATCGCCGCGGCCTATGCAATCGGCCCCATTTCAGGCGCGCACCTCAACCCGGCAGTGACGCTCGGTGTCTTCCTCGCCGGACGCATGCCGGCCAAGGATGTCATCCCCTACTGGATCGCGCAGGTTATCGGCGGCTTGCTCGCGCCGCTGGCGCTTTGGGTCATCGTTGCCGGCAAGGTCGGCGGCCATACCACCGGCTTTGCGCCAAACGGATGGGATCCTGCGGCCTATGGCGTCTCGTCGGCATTCCTGACGGAAGTCATCGCAACATTCACCTTCGTCATCGTCATCCTCGGCGTCACCAGCGCCAAGCACACCACGGCCTTTGCCGGACTGGTCATCGGCCTGACGCTGGCGGCGCTGCACTTCGCCTTCATTCCGGTCTCCGGCAACTCGCTCAATCCGGCGCGTTCGATCGGTCCGGCGCTGTTTACTGGCGGCGCGGCGATTGGTCAGCTTTGGCTCTACATCGTCGCCCCGATGATCGGTGGCGCAATTGCCGGCATCGTTGCCAAGACCAACGTGTTCGAGAAGGATTGATCGAACACCTAGAACGACAAAAGGGCCCTGCGGGGCCCTTTTTTCTACTGGCGGCATCGCGGACTGCTTTAACGAATCGAACCCGTCATGGTGGTGTCGACACCATTTGCACGTGGCGTCCGTTCGTTTCCGGCAAATGTGGCAAGAAGGGCGAGCGCCACGACGACCGGAATGAACAACGCTGCGATACGGGCCTGAAGGCCGATGATCGCGCGCCAGTCGCTGCGCTTTTTGGAATCTGCCACGTCGGTACTCGCTCGTTGCGCGCCCCCACGCATCGCCGCATCAAATAGCAACCTGAGGTTAAGTGACTGTTACCGGTTGGTCCGAGGCATTACGAGACGCTTCAAGATTGGAAATCTTAGTGGTGCCGCTTAGGTGACTCGAACACCTGACCCCATCATTACGAATTTTATCATTCGGCGTTTCCAGAACTTTTCCCGACTTTTCTTGTAGCGGATTATCTACGCTATTTCAATGGGTTGTTCTTTCCTCATGTTTACCGGCACTTGACGACATAGGCCGCGATTTGCTTTCAGTTGGTTCCGCCGTGGTTCCGCGGAACTTATGATAGGGTCGATTGTGCCGAAGATTACCAAGCGCGTTGTAGATGCTTTCCAACCTGACAAGACGGCTGAGCGCTTCATATGGGATAGCGAACTGAAGGGTTTCGGGATCCGCATGATGCCAAGTGGCGTCGGCTCCTACATCGTCAAGTACCGCACCGCCGAAAACCGCCAACGCAAGATGACGATTGGCCGGATCGGCACAATGACGACGGAAGAGGCGCGGCAACTCGCCCGCGAGCATCTGACCAGCGCCAGCAAGGGCGGTGATCCTTCATCAGAGCGCAAGCAGCTTCGAAAGAACGCCACGCTCTCTGAGGTCTGTGTCGGCTACCTGGCCGAAGCCAAGACGCGGCTGAAGCCGAACAGCTACCTTTCGAACGAAAGCAACATCAACGTGCATATCCTGCCGCTGCTCGGCAACAAGTCGGTTGCTAGCATCACGCGCGCGGACGTGACGCGAATGCAAACGGACATCATGTCCGGTAAGACGGCCAAGAACAGGAAAGGGCGGGGCGGTCGAACGACTGGCGGTTCATCTGCGGCACACCGAGCGACCGTCATGCTCGGCTCGATCCTCGAACACGCGCGGGTGAATGGAGCCATAAGCGAGAATGTCGCCTTCGGGGTGCGCAAGCCGAAGACGAAAAAGCAAAAGCGCTACCTCAACGACGAGGAAATCAAGAAGCTCAGCAAGGCCATTCGGGAATCGAACGTTGCAAGTCCAGCCGCAAAAGGGGCTATCCGGTTCCTGCTGTTGTCTGGTTGCCGGCGCATGGAAGTTCTGTCCCTGCCGGTCAAGTGGATCGACCGCGACAATGGCTGCATCCGGTTCGACGACACGAAGACGGGGGCGCAAATCCGCCCGATTGGAAAGAGCGCCTTCGCGGCGCTGGATGAGGTCAAGCCGAAACACGGCTGGGCTTTTCCTTCGGAACATGGCGACGGCCATTTCGTCGGGCTTCCAAAGGTACTGCAGCGAATTTGCAAGGCGGCGGCGCTGGAAGGCGTGACGATCCACGTCCTGCGCCATACCTTCGCTTCGGTGGCCGCTGGGATGGGTTATTCGGAACTGACGATTGCCGGTCTGCTCGGGCATTCGGTGCCGGGTGTCACAGCTCGATATGCGCATGTGGCGGACAGTGCGCTTGTGTCGGCGGCTGATGCTGTGTCAGCAAAGATTGCGGGGCTGATGGCCGCGTGACATGACTTGAGCGTAACGACGAAAGATACTTAGATCGCTCATGCGCCACAGTGAGCTTCGATTCGATATCAACCTGCTTCCGGATTTCTCCGTCGTCACTAAAGACGGCGAATATCTAGGCACGTGGGACACGGATGAATCGGACGCGATCTATGAGTTTACGCCCGACGGGGCGACAGGGCCGCTCATATGTGACGTATTTATGGGGCGCTTTTGCAAGGCTATTGCGAATTGGCATGCTCGCTCAGCAGACGAGCCGGAAGGCAACGCCTGAGCGGCAGCCGAAGCGGCACACGCTCTCCCCGCTTTCCACAGAAGCCCCACACACAATGGTGGGGTGACACGTCTGGCAACTTGTGAGCCTTGACGACTCAAACCGAGTCGCCCTTAATACAGGAACGCTTCTGTTGCAGGCGTGGCCGGAAGGTTTCGAGCCCGGTCATTTTGCCGGATTTGTGCGTTTACCGCAGAGCCATTGAGGGGCACTGACGATAGCGCTCGGACATCCCAATCATCTCACGAATGACTGGCTTGCGTTTTCCGGCGACGCTAGATTTAGTATCTGTGTACGATTGTACTTGGTAACTGTTGTAATGCGTAAAATGGAGCGGCCCGGCAGTGTTACAGCACTGGCCGGGCCTGATATACACCTTGCGGTGGGGTTGTGATCACCTCGCATTCATGTGGGATTCTGCCCATGGATGTCAAGTGGTTTCTAGCCACATCGCATAACGACATAACGAAAGGTTTATGTCCTATGCTAGAACTAACACTTCGTGGAAAACGCATTCGCCGGGATGACGAAGGGCGGGTATCTCTCAATGATTTGCATCTGGCGGCGGGGTTTTCGAAAAACCACCGCCCCTCGGATTGGCTCAGTCTGCCCTCTGCAAAGCAGGCAGTCCCTGCGGTCCTAAAGCTAATTACCGGAAAATCCGGCAATTGGACTAAGGAGGAAATCAAGTCCGTCTACTGCACCAAGGTTGGTCCGGCAGGCGGGACGTGGGCTCATGAGAATCTTTCTTTGGCGTATGCCGAATATCTCTCACCCTCATTGGCCGTAGAGGTTCGCGACGTATTCCTTCGCTACAAGCGCGGCGACGAAACTCTCATCGCGGAGATCCGAGAGAACAAGGCGCGCCAAGAAGCTACTGACCACCAACTGCACCGCCAGGTCGGCAAAGAGGTCCGCAAGCGCTACACCAAGACATTGGACGAACATGGCGTAAAGCAATGGTTCGAGTACGCCGAGTGCACGAACGAGGTGTACAGATCCCTGTTGGGTGGAACAGCGGCTCAAATAAGGAAGAAGCGCGGCCTGTCACCCAAGGCCAATCTTCGGGACAATATGTCTCTGAGTGAGATGGCTTACACTATGGCCTCCGAAGCTCTGGCAGCAGAGCGCATCGAGCATCAGAACTCGGTGGGCTTTCTACAATGCAAGGATGCCACCAAGCAGGCGTCCACGGCGATTGTATCGGCTATTGAAGGTGACCGCCGCAACCGCCAGAAAAGTATGCTATAGGCTTCCCAGAAACCGCAAACAGAAGCCGCCTCCGGGCGGCTTTTTTGTGCGCGCGATTCTGGCGGTGGATGGCAAAAACGAACAAAGTTCGAATTTCAGTTGGTGACGATCACCTTTTAGTCGTCGGCGCGCTCGACGGGGCTTCTTTGTATGCATCGATCATTCGTCGAAGCTTTTCCTCATCGCCCTTTGCCGCATCATCTATTGCTATCCCAAACCTCATTAGCAAGCCAATCAAGCGGGTTTGCTCTTCTCCGGCTGTGCGAATAGTTTCCTGCATACGAGCTAGCATCGCGTCTCGGTCTCTATCGATCGCTGATCGCTCCTCGGTGAGGTCTGCAATTCGTGCCGACAACGCCTCCAGCATACTTCCAAGTCCTTGACTTTCGGACTGATTGTTTTCTCGACGCGCGGCATCCGTGATAACACCAGTCAAATACTCATTGTGGCTTTCTGCTGCTGCCAGTTTCTCCTTCAAAGCGTCTCGCTCGTGCTCAGCCGCCATTAATCGCTTTTCCAGCAAAGCGATGCGCGGGTGCTCTGCCAGGCGCGCCAATATCTCCGCGTTCATCGACCGATTGTTTATTTTAGCAACAGACTCGATCATTCCCTTGATCTCTGGCGTCAACCTCAATTTGAACTGCGGGTCGGTCTGCTTCGGCGTGGCCATACTTTTCCCCAAATAGTTCACTTCGCGTCTCTATGAACCAAAAAGGTCCTTGACGCCATATGAACCTTTAAGGTACCAAGGACCTGTTAGGTACGTGGTTAGTAGAGGATGAAGGATGGAGACATCGCACCAGCTTAAAATTCGGCTTCCCTCCGACGCGAAGGCCTTCATCAAGGCTGAAGCGAAGGAAAACGCGAGTTCGCAAAACAGTGAGATTGTTCGCGCCATACGCGCGGCCATGAAAGCAAAAGGCCCGGCAGAGGTTGCAGCCTCTCCGAGCCATGTCACCCACCAACCCGGCTAAGGGAAAGGAAAGATGATGTCTGAACATAGCACTATTGCGCCTGAAATCAACCGCAGGCGGTTTCTGACACAGACTGCGATGGCCGGCGCTGCCGTCGCGGTGGCTACCCCGGTTGTTGCGGCTGAACCAGAAATTCATCCGCTCGCAAGGCTTCATGAACTTCACGAAGAAGCCTCAAAACTCATGGTCGTTCACAATGAGTGGATGGGTGGAGAATGGGAATTGCGCATTCGTGCGCCTCACGGCCCTTGCCCAATCGCCTATAAGAACCTAGCTCCCGATCCGGTAAAGACGCCGCGTGAAAGGCTTGATGCGGCCATCGCGGAGTTGAAAGCCGCCAGTAATGCTATCTGGCCTACTGCGGATGACTGGATTGTGAAGGTCGATGCTAGTCCTTCAATCCCGCTTCTGATCACCAATTATGATCGGGAATGGAAGACTAGGGGTGAGTTCAAGGTCTACATCGATGACGGCTCGCCTCTCCTTGCGGACGATGTGACCGGAACCACGGCCTATGCCGATTGGGAGAAGCGGAGGGCGCAGTCATGAGCCTTCTCGTTTCTTACTCTGACATGGATGCCGACGATATCCGTACATGCAGCCGACAAGCCCAAGCTCTTGTGCGCTTGTTTCAAGCCGCAGTCGGGGGCGTCCGGTCAAATCGCGTTCCCTATGAAGATGCTATCGCGCCAATCGAGGAAACCGCCGAACTCTGTCTCGATCTGATGGAGCGTGTTCACGAAGCAGTTGTTCACTTGACCAAGGAAACCATCGACCAGGAAGGCGGTGAAGAATGAGCGCCCCCGCCTCCGACATCGACCGTCTCTGCCAGATCAGGGACACCCTTCACGTCATATGGATGGCGCTTGTTGCCGAAGCTGCGGATAGAGACGCCCGCGCCATTATAGAAGTCCTGAACGCCGCAAACAACGATTTGCACAGCGTCATTGAGGGCATGAGCAACAAGGCTCTGAAGGGTGGTGCGAAATGAGCGCTTCCCTTCACGAACTGATCGACGCCTTCGCCACTGCCCGGGCTGCATTTCTTGCCACTCCCGATGGCGACGACAACCCCGCCGAATGGGACGTCTACTGCAAGGTAGAAGACGCCATCATCAACTATCCCTGCCAGACGATAGAGGATGCGCGCCTAAAGGCCCGGTTCTTCCTCGACAACCCGCAGCCACACGAAACGCTGCGAAACTGCGTCGATGATGATGATGGTTGGGCTCTCGACCGGTTTCTTCGCTCTCTGCTTGGCGAGGTGCGGTCATGAACTGGATCGAACAAGCGGAAATTTCATCGGCTGAACTCGTCACGGTCTGCATTCAGGCGCGGGCAATCGTCAGCCTGTGCGAACGGGCAGCATGGAACGACCTTCAGAACGAAGCGAGCGGAACCATCCCGCAGGTGGCCGAAGATATCCAGTTCGCCTTGAAGCTGGCGGCGGGCTTGCTGGTTCCTATCCAAGATGCGCTTGAAGGCCAGAGGGATCAGGAAGGCGGTGGCGAATGAAGCCGCTCCGCTATTCCATCGCCATCCTTATCATGCGCGGTGCCGGCCTCGTTGCCGATCTGGTCGCGCCTGAAATCAAGAAAGATGCACCGGCCCGTCTCCCGATGCGTCCCATCGAGCAAATGCTTCTTGGCTCCATCGTGAGCCTGTCGATCTGCGCTTTGTGGGTCTGGTTCAGCATGAGGTCAGGACTATGAACGAAAACAATTTTATTCCCGCTCACCGTCCTCGCCTTCGTCGCAAGGACGTTCCGGCCTATCTGGCCGACCGGCACGGCATCGACATTGCCGTTGCCACGCTCTGCAAGCTCGCCACCATCGGCGGCGGGCCGGTCATGCAGTACAGCGGTCGCATTCCGCTCTACCACGTCGACGACCTCGATGCCTGGGCAGAAGCGCGTCTTTCCAAGCCTGTGAAGTCAACGGCGGAAAGGAGTGTTGCTGCATGAGTGTGTCCCAATCCATCCCGGTCTCCACCATTCCGAAGAACAAGAACGAGGAACTGCGCGTCTCGCTTGACCTGTTCAACGGCTACTGGCTGTTCAACACGCGCATCTTCTTCGAAGCCAGTGACGGTAGCATGCGACCCGGCAAGGGTGGCTTTGCCATCAAGGTCGACAAACTCGAAGCCTATGCAGAGGCGGTCACCGATGCCTTGATGCAGGTGCAGACGAAGGGGCTTTCGAAATGAGCGCCCCAGCCGACCAGCCCATCATCAAGCAGGCGGCGACATGGCTCGCCACCGGTGGCGCGACACAGGGCCGCGCGGTCCTTCCACAGCTTCGCGACAAGTTCAACCTCAGCGCCTCGGACGCCTGCGCGGCGATCCGTGAAGCGAACCTCATCAAAGCGAGGGCGCACTGATGGCAGAGAACGGCGAGCTTTTCAAAGACGAGCAACAGCCCGTCATCCCCATCGAGGACTGCGCCGATCCCGATCCTGAATGGAAGATGGATTGGATACGCGGACAGGAGGTCATCATTCAAGAACAGCGGGCGGTGGCCGTCTACCGCAACGGAAAGAACGGCATTGTCATCCGTGAGGAGCGCGCCTGGGACGAGGAAGAGGACAAGGTGATTGTCCTGTCGACGGCTGAAGCTGCCCACGCCCTGATCGACGCTATCAAGCGTGAGCTTGGGGGGCGTTGATGGCTGGAAAACACCACAGAAACCGCCGACAAATAGCCGGCGAACATTGGACCAAACTAATCCGCCACACGATGGAAGAGCCGGCCTATTCGGCTCTCTCCACAGCCGCACAGGCGCTCTATCCGTGGCTTAAACTTGAATGGCGCGGTCCTGATGCCAACAACAACGGCAAGATCAGGCTGAGCGTCCGGCAGGCGGCAACACGCATCGGGGTTATTCCCGACACCGCCGCTGAGGCATTCCGTGACCTTCAGCGCAAGGGTTTCATCGTCCAGACCGAAGCCGCATGTCTCGGCATTGCCGGGGCTGCTCGGTCGCCGGCCTATGAAATCACCGAACTGAAGATGCCCGGAACGGAGGGCGACGGGCGCAAGCTTTATCGTGACTGGCGACCCGAAAATGATTTCCCGGTGCCGGCATCATCTCCGAATAATCCGGGTGGCAGCAATGGTCGAAAATCAAAACCCTGTCATGAAAACCATGACGACGCTGTCATGAAAAGCATGACGAAAAGGCCTGACCCTGTCATGAAAAGCATGACGGCCTGTCATGAAAACCATGACGAACAAGCCCATTTGGCGGGTGAGAACGTCATGAAAACCATGACATCCTTATCCTACCATACCTCAACGCCAGCGAGCGGGCCGACGCAGCCTGCCGCCCACACGGGCAGGCAAGCGTCGAGAGCGCGAGCGAAGGCAGACAAGCGGGCAGAGTTCAAAGCCCTTCTGCATGACACGGCTGCGGCGCTCAGCCTCAAGACGGAGGGGGGTAGCGATGCGGCTTAGCCCTCAGCCCTGCACGGTCATCGCCTTCCCTGCTGAAAAGAGGTCGGGCCATGCATTCAGGGTCGCACACCAGCTTTCGAAAGCACGGACCAACAAAGAGGCCGATTGGGTGCTGACCCGCGCCCTTGTGTCCTATCACGACCGGTTATTTGCGGCGGGCTTTTCCGCTGCGGAAGCGGGGCGGCTCATGAGTGTCTTTCGCCGGCTCATCTTCAACGAATGTCTCGCAGTCGGCTCCAAGTGGACGCCGGACCTCGACGACGAATTCATTCCTTCAAACGGAGGCTCATGCGCATGAGCGCGCCTAACAATCCTCTTCGCCGGATAGAGCCGGTTTCCATTGCCGGCCTGAAACCTCGGACGCCACCAACCGGTCAACCGATCATGGAATACGTGAGCCCGCGCACACTCTACGTGGATCCGGCTTACCAGAGGTCCATCGGTGAGCGCGGCCTGAAGCAGATTCGGCGCATAATCGAGAATTTCGACTGGTCGAAGTTCAAGCTACCGACTTGCTGCTATGCGGAAAACTTTGCCGGTGAGACTGTTCTGTTCGTTCTCGATGGTCAGCACACCGCAATCGCCTGCGCCAGCCATCCTGACATCGATAGCATTCCGGTGCAGATCGTTGAAGCCGCTGGCGTCGAAGCTCAGGCAGAAGCCTTCATCGGCCTCAACACCGATCGGCTTGGCGTCACGAAGTTGCAGCTTCACCAAGCGTCAGTTGTTGCCGGTGACCCTGAAGCCGTCACAATCGAGCAAGTGTGCGAACGGGCAGGCGTCACGATCCTGCGGGGCACTCCCGGCAGCGGTCGCTACAAGCCCAAGGAAACCATTGCCGTTGCCGCACTGGCCGCACTGGTCAATCGCCGTGGGGCAATGCGGGCGCGGATCGTGCTTGACGTGCTGGCGGCTACGGACCTTTCGCCCATCGCCTCCATTCATATCCAGGCGGTCGACCTTCTGCTGCACGACAAGGAGTTCTGCGACCAGATCACCGGGCCAAACCTCTCGACGGCGATCAACGAAATGATCGTAGATGCCGAAGACGAAGCCAAGCTGTTCGGTCGGACGCATAAGATTCCGAAGTGGCGGGCGCTGGCTTCGGTCTGGTTCCGCAAGTGCCGCAAGACCCGCGCGACGAAAGCGGACGCAGGAAAGACGCAGCCAAGCCCTTCTGATGAAACAGAAAATCAGCCGCCCGAACGCATCATGGACGCACGGCGGACGCAAGGCGGCAACCTGACTGACATGCTTCGACCGGAAATCGCTCAACGTGCAGCGGCGGTTGCGGCTCGTCGGGTTGAGCAGAATGTCACGGCGTCCGTGATGGGCGATCCGCCTGCCGGTCGGTCGGCGCTCGATCAGAGAAAGGCAACGGCATGACGTACCTTCTCTGGATCAGAACTTCACGCGGGGTGGCAACGCTAGATGCCGAGATTGATCAGTTCATGGAGGCAATTTCCAATCCTCTGCCTGGGGAGTGCGTTGACGCTGACGAGCCGTTTGCAGGCGATGACCATCTGCTCATTGCCATTCATTGGCAGGGGACCATCCAGCATTTGAAAGCTGCCATAGCGGCTACATTGAAACGCGACTGGATCAACGATTGGTCTCTGACCGAAATCGGCACGGCCATAGCGCCAACCGTCGAGGATGACGAATATTGCAGGGACTATCGCTACAGCCTCGCAGGTGAACACTTCGGCGTATTGAAGTGGGATCGTATCCCCTACGGCGATGGTGCAACCGGTCTGTGGGTCGATCTGGACCGCGAACGGAAGGATCGCGACCAGTTCATCATGCAGGTGCAGCGCCTTCTACCAAGCGCGGCAACTTTCATGTGGCACGGTCGGTCTTCAATCCTTCTCGCCTATCAGTCGCCCAAGGCCAAGACCCCGTTCGGGGTATCGGCGGAACTTCTCGAATTGTTGGGCTCTGATGATGTGGCTTTCTGGATAGCCTTCCAGATCGGCAATTGGTCGGTCGGCGGCGTCTTTGAAAACATGAACCCAATGGCGGATTTCATTTGGCGGCAGCGGCGGTCTGTCAGCCGAAAGCGAGGTTGAGCGTGAGCAAAAGCGCAGTTGCAAACAATAATCTACCGACATGGGTCATAGTCCAGGTGCAAGCGAATTGCGAGCGCATCGCGGGCGAAGACCTGATCGGCATGGGCTTCACGGTCTTTGTGCCTCAGTATCGCAAGGAATACCGGCACCACCGGACCAAGCGATTTGAGACGAAGTACTTCCCACTGATGCGCGGCTATCTCTTCGTGATGGCCTCCCCCCATTGGTCCCGCATTCGCCAATGCAAGCAGGTGGTGGCCGTCCTGAGTAGCAGCGCCTTCGGCGGCGATGGCAATCCCATCCACATTGCCGACAAGGACGTGCAGGCGATCCGGGCCGCTCAGGACGCCGGCCTGTTCGACCAGATGAAGGTGCATGGCGGTGATGTGAAGGCCGGCGACATGGTGCGAATTGCAGACGGGGCATTCACCGGCATCAGCGCCGTAGTGGCGGAAGCAGGCGAAACGGACCTGAAAGTCCTGCTGTCAATTCTCGGGCGCGAGGTCAAAGCCTTGGTGCCTCTTGAAAAACTGGAAAAGGCAGGTTAATTTCGGAAACGAAACGATTTGGCGATTTGCCTGTCTGAGCGGGGCCGAAAGCGTCACACGCCGGGGCAATGTGGGAAACTCGCCTCCCACTGGTTGGGAAGGTACGCCCAAAATTCCGAACATAGCAGGGTAGAGCAGCCCGGTAGCTCGCTTGGCTCATAACCAAGAGGCCAGCGGTTCGAATCCGCTCCCTGCAACCAATCCGCCCCGGCAAGCTCCACTGCCGATGCCGGCTAGGCGGGCAAAGCTCAAGCTCATTTCCTCAGAAGAACTCGAAGGGGCGGCTGCGTCTTGGGCGCGACCATGATTCGAGAAAGCGCGAGCGCCGGTGCCTATGGGAGTGGGTCAAACCGCCAGCCGATTTCAGTCGTGCCCTTATGCTGCGCGATGGTGAGTTGGATGCGGTTTTCGCCCACACCTGTACAAAGCTCACAGGTGAAAGAGATCGCTAAGCCTTCTCGTCTGGAGCTTGGACTTGGTTCTTTGACAGGACCCTTCGAAGCATTGCCGTCGCGAACGGTAACAACCTCAATAGGTCCATCCTCCTTAGCTCGGTCGTAAAATACTACCTTGCCCTGATGGAGATATTCGCCACCGCAACGGGGGCAAAGCAAGGCTGAGACGTTATTCGAATAGGATTCTCTAATCCTGATGTTTTGGTCTTGGTCCATGTATTCCTCCGCTCACTCTGGAGCAGAAATCACAATATGCTGGCATTTATCAACAATGTCTGACCTGACTGCAAAACAGGCTCGCTTCGTCGACGAATACCTGATCGACCTGAACGCAACTCAGGCCGCAATCAGGGCGGGGTATAGTGAAAAGACGGCGTACTCCATCGGGCAAGAAAACCTGAGCAAACCTGAAATCGCTGAAGCGATCTGCGAAGCCAATGCTCAGCGCTCGGAACGCACCAAGATCGACGCCGATTGGGTGCTGAAGCGGCTGGCCGAAGAGGCTAACGCTGACGTGGCGGACCTCTATGGCGATGACGGTGCGCTCAAGCCTGTGAAGGAATGGCCTGCCATCTGGCGCAAGGGCTTGGTCGCCGGGGTCGAGGTTGCCGAAGAGTTCGAAACGGTCGACGGCAAGAAAGAGCGCGTTGGCGTCGTTCGCAAGGTCCGTCTGTCTGATCGGATCAAGCGCGTTGAACTGATCGGCAAGCACGTCAACGTGCAGGCGTTCCGCGAAAAGGTGTCGATAGAAAACCCTGACGGGACGCCGGTCGAGACTTCGCCGCGTGATCTGGCCCGCGAGATTGCTTTCGCTCTGGCTGCTGGCAAGGCTGGCAAGTGACAGTCAGTCAGACGCTCGACGACATTCTGCGGGCCTACGAGGCTCTTCCGCCTGAAAAGCAGGAAGAGATTGCGGAGAAGGCCAAGGCCGTCCGTGGCGCTCGTCTGATGGTGCCAAATCCCGGGCCTCAGACTGAAGCCTACTTCAGCCAGGCGGATGAGACGTTCTACGGCGGCTCGGCTGGTGGCGGGAAGACGACGCTCATCTGCGGTCTTGCGGTCGACGAGTTTCCGCATTCGCAAATCTTCCGGCGTGAAGCCACGCAGCTTCGCGGCATTGTCACCGAACTGACGCGCATCATCGGCAACACCGATGGGTACAACGCTCAGGAAAAGGTCTGGAAGCTGCCCGGTCGCATGATCGAACTGGCCGGCGTGAAGGACGAGGACGACAAGGAAAAGTGGCAGGGCCGTGCGGCTCCGCTCAAGGCATTCGATGAAATCACGCAATTCACCGAAAGCCAGTATGTGTACATCATCGGCTGGAATCGCTCTGCCGATCCGGGCCAACGCTGCCGAGTGGTGGCAACTGGCAATCCGCCGTCGACCGCCGAAGGGCAATGGGTAATCCGGCGCTGGGCACCGTGGCTTGATCCTACGCATGCCAATCCGGCCAAGCCTGGGGAACTGCGCTGGTTCACCACGATTAACGGCGAAGACACAGAGGTATCGCCTGACTACGTGGGGCCGAAGGGAGAGCGGCCAAGGTCGAGGACGTTCATCCCGTCATCGCTGGAAGATAACCCGGACCTTGCCGAGACTGGCTATGCGTCGGTTATCGAGAGCATGCCCGAGCCGCTGCGCACGATGCTCCGTGAAGGCCGGTTCGATGTCGCTCAGCAAGATGACCAGTGGCAAGTTATTCCGTCCCAATGGATCCGATTGGCGCAAGCCCGCTGGACCGCTGACGGCTATCAGAACCTCAGAATGTCGGCCATTGGCGTCGATGTGGCTCAGGGCGGGCCTGACGAAAGCACGTTCGCTCCGCGCTATGGCTCATGGTTCGCGCCTCTGCTGGTCAAGAAGGGTTCGGAAACGCCTGACGGTCCCGCCATCGGCGCGCAGGTGTTTCAGGTTCGGCGTGATGGGGCGCTGGTCATCATCGACGTTGGCGGCGGCTATGGCGGGGACGCCTACCGGTTCCTGACTGAGAACGGTGTCAACGTCGCCAAGTACAACGGGGCCAACGGCTCCAATGCCCGGACAAGGGACAAGACGCTAGGCTTCTTCAACAAGCGGGCGGAAGCATGGTGGCGGCTCCGTGAAGCGCTCGATCCGTCTCAGGAAGGCGGCTCCATCGTAGCATTGCCGCCTGACCCGCTGATGGTTGCCGATCTTGTCGCGCCAAGGTGGAAGCCACGCGGGACGGACATTCTTATCGAGAGCAAGGAAGAGCTCAAAAAGCGGCTCGGTCGCTCTCCTGATCGTGGCGATGCCGTCGTGATGTGCTGGTCGGAAGGGACTGCCCACGCAATCCGCAAGCTTCACTCTCAGGCTCTCGGCCTGAATGGCCGGCTGCCGCAAGTCAAACTCGGTCACGCCCAAGCGAAGAGGAATCGGCAATGAACTACGAAGACAGCATCACGATCCCGAAACCCGCCAAGGGTGCATCGCGTGGCCTTATCACGGTGAACGCCGCACAGGCATCACTTAACCGGGGGCTGAAGGAAGTCAGCAAGGTCTACGGCTTCGATCTGGCGGCGGACGATCCGCGCTTCAGTGTCGTCGCCACCTACCGCGATAGCGGCAAGGCCTATGTGAGCTACGGCGCGAACGGGCGGCAACTCGATGCCACCCAGCTTGCCTATGAACTGAACAACTGAGGCAGGCCATGAACCAGAACACATCAGGGGCCGTGCTGGTCCTGATCCTCGCGATTGCCGGCTTCACTACCCATCAGCCTGCGGTGTGGGGCCTTGCCGCTTTCACTGCGGCGCTCGCGTTCGTGAAGGCCGAACTCGATCTGGCGCACGTCCTGTTCCAGTGGCCCGAACTGCGATGGGCGGCGGTGGCCGCAACCCTTGCATCCTGGGTGGCCGTGGTGGTCGCCGCTCTCATCCTCGCCGTTTGAAAGGAAAGACGATGGCAAACCTGTTCAAGCCCAAGGCTGCCCCAAAGGTTGAGGCTCCTACCCGCATGCCTGACCCGGAAGACCCGGCCATCATTGCCGAACGTCGCCGCAAGATCGCTGAAGAGCGCCAGCGCGGCGGACGTGACAGCACGATCATGTCTGACAACCTGATTGGCGCAACCGGCAAGCTCGGGGCCTGATCCGAATGCCTCTGTCGCCTGTTCAACAGACGGTCATAGAGAACGGCAACGCGCTGTTTTCTGCCCGCTCCGGGCTTCTGCTTATGTGGCAGGAGTTTGCGGAGCATTTCTACTATGACCGGGCGCAATTCACCGGCTCCCTGACCTTGGGACAGGAATACGCCAAGCAGGCGTTCAACTCGGATGGGGCGCTGTACCGGCGCGAGATGGGCAACCTGCTTCAACCGATGTTGAGGCCGACAGACTTCTTCGAGGTCAAGGCTTCGGATGACGATAGGAACAAGAACAGCGAGGCGCGGGGCTGGTTGCAAGATGCGACCGAACTCATGCGCAAGGTGATGTTCTCCAATACCTCGCGGTTTCATTCGTCGACCGTGCTGACCGATCACGACTTCCTGACATTCGGGCAAGGCGTGGTCGAGCCTACGGCGCGCAAGGACCGTCGCGGCGTCTATTACCGCAACTGGCACCTGCGCGATGTGGTCTGGTCACAGGACTATGCCGGGGCTGTGTCGGACGTGCATCGCAACGACATGTCGACGCTGCGCAATCTCATTGCCACCTTTGGCGACAAGGTGCCGGAAGCACTTCGCAAGGATGCGGAGAAAGACCCGTTCAAGACGGTGAAGGCGCGTCATGTGGTGGTGCCTGCCGATGCCTACGACCTCGGCGTTCCGGTTCGTCCTGATCGCCCGTTCGTGTCGATGTGGGTGCTGCCCGATCACGGCGAAGTGCTGGAAACCGTTCCTCGCATGTACAAAGGCTATGTGATCCCTCGCGGCCTGCCGGTTGACGGGACGCAATACGGAAGCTCGCCCTTCACGTCTATCGTGGTGGCCGACGCCCGGACCTCTCAGGCTATCGAGCGCATTCTTCTGGAAGCCGGTGAAAAGGCGGTCGATCCGCCGATGGTCGCCACGCTGGACGTGGTTCGCAGTGACATGGGCCTTTATGCGGGCGGCGTCACATGGATCGATGCTGAATATGACGAACGGTTGGGCGAAGCTCTCAGGCCGTTGAACACCGATACTAGCGGCCTTGGCTTCGGCTCTCAGATGGCGGAACGCTTCGCCATGCGCCAGCGGCTCGGCTTCATGCTGGACAAGGTGAGCTTGCCGGAAACCAGCGGCAAGACGGCCTACGAGGTCCGCAAGATCGTCGAGCAACAGCTTCGGTCGCAAATCCCGATCTTCGCGCCTATCGAGGCGGAATATTCTGAGCCGCTTTGCTCCGAGACGTTCCTTGTGATGCGCTCGCTAGGCGCATTCCCGGCCAACGAGATACCGGACGCGCTTCAGGGTGAGAACGTCGATTTCTCGTTCAAGTCGCCGCTCTCCGATCTGGAAGCCGACAAGATGAAGGCCATGCTCTCGGAAGGCATGGAGGTCATCGGGGCAACCTCTCAGTTTGACCAGACCGTGGCGCAACTGCCCGATCCGATGGCGATAACGAAGGACATGCTTCAACGCCTCGGCTGGCCGGAAGAGTGGTTGCGAGATGAAAAGCGCCTGGCTGCCAAGATGGAAGAAATGCAGGAAGAGCAGGCCGCGCAATCCGCCGTCGCTGATGTCGGTGGCGCTGCCGAAGTAGCGAACAAGGCCGCGCCGATGGTCAAGGCTCTCATGGGTAAAGCCGCGTGACCGGCAAGCCTTTCACTCCATTCACGCCTGCCGGGTATTCCCGTTACGACGCGCTTGCCATCAAGGCGGTTGCGACCGGCAAGGCATCCGAAGCCCAGCAGCAAGCGGCAATGAAGTGGATCATCGAACGGGCGGCGATGACCTACGACGAAACATTCGTGCCCGGTCAGCAGGACCTTAGCGGTTACCTCGCTGGCCGGCGCAATGTCGGCCTTCAGATCGTCAAGCTGATCAACGTGCCGATTGACAAGCTGAAAACAGAAGACCAACCGAAAGGGAAATCCTGATGTCTGATGGTACTCTAGCAGCGGGCGCGGCATCTGCCGAAAACCCCGCTTCGAGTGACCCGAATGCTGGTGGCAATCCGCCTGCTCCTGTCAATGAACAGAAGGCGGTTGTCGACGCTGGCAACCCTCCTGCAGTAGACCCCGCAAAGTCCGCGGTCGATCCGGCCAAGGTGGAAGAGCCGAAAGGCATGTGGGGCGATGACTGGCGCGAGAAACTGGCCGGCTCTGACGAGAAGCGCCTTGAACGCCTGAAGCGTTTCGCCTCGCCTGAAGCTCTGTTGCAGGCCCAGGAAGAGGCACAACGCAAGATCAGCGAAGGGCTGAAGCCGAAGGGCAAGCCCGGTGACAAGGCAACCGACGACGATTGGGCCGCGTACCGCAAGGAAAACGGCATTCCCGACAAGGTTGAGGATTTCGTCAAGGCGATTGTCCTGCCCGATCAGCGCCAGATTGGCGAGGCTGACAAACCGGTGGTTGAGGCGTTCGCGGAACGGGCCATCAAGACTGGCATTGCGCCGGCTGACATGACTGTGTTGGTCGACGAATACTATCGCATGCAGGAAGAAACCCAATTCCAGCAGGCCGAAGAGGATTCGAAGTTCCGCAAGGAAGCCGAGAAGGATCTGAAAGAGGCGTGGGGCGGTGACTATGCCGGCAACATCGCAGCGATGCGGCCCTATTTCGATAGCGTCGATGCCGAACTGTTCGATGCCCTCATGGGTGGCCGCACGGCGGACGGTCGCAAGATCGGCAACCATCCCGGCATCATGAAGTTCTTTGCGGCCAAGGCGGTTGCGGAAAACCCGCTTGCCACGGTCCTGCCATCGGGTGCCAGCGGCGCGGATTCCATCGACACCGAAATTACCGCTCTCGAGAAACGCATGGGCGAAGATCGAGACGCATGGTTCAAGGACAGCAAGGCGCAAGCTCGCCTGCAAGCTCTTTACGACGCCAAAGATCGCATCAAGGCGAAGTAACCTTTCGACGGCTCGCGGCCAACCCGCCTAGCGGCTCCGTTCCCCGTCACACACCCCAAGCAATAGCCAGCACCAAGCGCACTGATGAGGCTCCGGGCAACCGGGCAACCCTCGGCTATGCGCGCCGGTCAACCTGCCTGCTGCTCTCCCTCACCAAACCCGAAGGAACCTGAAAAATGGCTGAGACAGCCTTTCAGAAACAGTACCGGCAGGAATACATCGCCGGTTTCGAGTTCGGCCAATCGATGCTGCGCGCAGCGGTCACGGTCGAACATCAGCGACAGGGCAATGAGGCGGTGTTCCTCGTTGCTGACAGTGGCGGCGCGTCAGCCGTTACTCGCGGCGTCAATGGTCGCATTCCGGCTCGTACGGACAACAACAACCAGCTCACCGCCACTCTGACCGAATGGCATGACCTGGTGAACAAGACCTCGTTCAACATCTTCGCTTCGCAGGGCAACCAGCGGAAGTTGATGCAGGACACGAGCCTGAAGGTCATGAACCGCAAGATCGACGATGATATCATTGCCGAACTTGCAACTGGCACGGTCAACACCGGTGCCGCCGTAACTGGCGGTCTGGCCCTTGTCACCAAGGCTCTCGGCATCCTCGGAAACGCCGATGTGGACCTTGAAGACCCGGACAAGGTGTTTGGCCTGATGACGCCGGCAATGGAGGCCTATCTTCTCCGCGATGCCAGCTTCACCAACTCGCAGTATGTCGACATCAAGCCGCTTGCCGGCCCGATGAAGAAATACCGCCGTTGGGCCGGTGTGAACTGGATCAAGCACACCCGTCTTCCGGGCAAGACCACGAATGCCGAAAAGTGCATCCTCTTCCACAAGGATGCCATCGGTCACGCCTGCGACACGGAAACCCTGAAGGCCATCGTCGGGTACGACGAAGAGCAGGACTATTCGTATGCCCGCGTGACGGCATTCATGGGTTCGAAGCTGCTGCAGAACAGCGGCGTCGTCATCATGAACCATGATGGCTCTGCCATCGCGGCATCGTAAGGAGGTCCTGAAAAATGGCATACGAAACCTCTAACCCTCCGAAGTGCATTGCTTCGGGTATCGGCTCCGGTCCTTCGACCTGGGTCTATGCCGATGGTGATGCGCACACCGATGTTGACGCTGCTGGGTATTTCACCAACGGCGCCAAGCTCGGCATGAAGGTCGGTGACCTTGTGTTCGTGCAGAACACCACCGGCTACACCACCACGCTTCATTCCGTGAGCGCGGTGTCTGCGGGTGCCGCGACCATCTCGGCTGCGGTTCTGGCCTGATCATAGGGCGGGGGCTTCGGCTCCCGCCTTTCTCTCCTTCGCTGAAACCACAAGGAAACCGATATGGAAGCGTCCCAAGACAAGGCCGCAATGATCCCGCTCGCCGCGAATGGCCTGAAAGTGGCGGAAACCGTTCGCAACGTCTACCAGGTCACGGCCTCGGCTGGCTCTGATCCTGAGCATCTGCTTGAGCCGAAGTATTGGACGCATGTCGGTCGGCTGCTGCGCATGGGCGACAGGATCGAAGTCCTCGCCGCTGATGCGTCCTGGTACGCTGAACTGCGCGTGATGGAAGTCGGTCGCAATGAAGCGTTCGGCGCTCGCGTGGCCTTCACCTTGCCGCCTGTCTCGCTGAAGAACGATGCTGTTCTGCCGGAACTGAACGACTATGTTGCCCGCCCCTACGGTGGCGCTTGGCAGGTCTACAAGGTCGGGCAGGATGAGCCGGTCAAGCGCGACCTTCCCGACAAGATCGCCGCTGAAAAGTGGATCGTCTCGCAGCGCCGCGCGATGGCGGCTTAAGCCATGACGGACCAACTCAGCCTCTACAATGGCGCGCTGGTCAAGTTGGGCCAGCCGCGTCTTGCCTCGTTGACCGACGAGAACAAATCGCGGCGCGCTCTCGACTTCGCCTATGCGAAGACGGTGAAGGCGTGTCTAGAGGCTGGGTTGTGGAATTTCGCCATGCGCTTCGCCTCTGCGACGGAATCGCCCTCGGTCGATACCACGCTGGGTTACCAGTTCGTGTTCGACAAGCCGAACGACTGGCTGCGCACCGCTGCAATCACCATCGACGCGCACGGCAAGGTGCCGCTGCTCGAATACGATGATCGCACCGATTACTGGCTGGCTGACATTGCCACGATCTACGTGCGCTATGTGTCGAACCACGACGATTACGGGCTCGACCTCGGGCGCTGGCCGGAAAGCTTCGTGACCTATGTCGAAACGGCTCTGGCCGTGGCGACGTGCGAGGAAATCACTGGATCCAATACCAAGCTCGACAAGCTGGAAAAGGATGCCGACAAGGCTTGGAAGAAGGCTTCCAACCGCGACGTGATGAATGAGGCCGTGACGAAATTCCCGCCTGTCGGGCGTCTTGTTCGCAGCCGCTTTCCCAGCATCAGCACTCGCGAGCATGGCCGCTAATGGCTAAGACCAACGCGCCTCTTCTCGCCTTCAATCGCGGGCTGGTGTCGTCATCGGCGCTGGTCCGCGTTGATGTTGATCGCATCCGGCTTTCCGCCGAGGTCATGACGAATTGGCTTCCGAAGACGGCGGGGGCCATGTTCCTGCGCCCGGGCTTCGAATGGCTGGGGTCGAGCCGAAACGACGCCTTTGCCATCGACATTCCGTTCGTTGCCGCGACCGACGACACGGCGCTGATTGAGATGGCGGACGGCAAGATGCGGGTTCGCGTCAATGACGCTCTGGTGTCTCGGGTGGCCGTTTCCACCACCATCAGCAATTCCAGTTTCGCCACGTCAAGCGGCTGGACAGATGCCTCTTCCGGTGGCGGAACTCTCGGCTTCGGCGGTTCCGGTCTGGTGCTGAACGCGGTCAACATCGGCGGTCGGGCGATCTGCCGCCGTGAAATCACGGTGTCGGGCGGCGATGCCGGCAAGCGCCATGCGCTCACCATCAGCGTGACGCGCGGGCCGGTGGTGTTCCGCAGCGGTTCTTCCAGTGGGTCCGATTCCTACATTTCCGAAACGCTGCTGAAGGCCGGTTCCCATAGCCTGGCTCTCACGCCTTCGGGGAATTTCTGGATTGAGTTCCAGAACGGCCGGGACGTTGACCGCATCGTGGCGTCATGCGCCGTTGCTGCATCCGGCACGATGGAATTGAACATTCCCTATTCAGCCGCCGATCTGCCGCATCTGCGATACGACCAATCGGCAGACGTGTTGTTCCTCTCCTGCAATGGCATCAAGCAGCGCCGCATTGAACGTCGGGCTGTCGATAGCTGGTCGGTTGTGGACTACCTGCCAGACACCGGGCCATTCTTCGTTGCCCGGTCGGCTGATGTGCGTCTGAAGGTGTCCGCCACCACAGGCAACACCACGCTGACGGCAGAACGACCCTTCTTCACGCCTCAGCACGTCGGCGCGCTGTTTCGCGTGTTTCTGCCGGGTCGCAACCAGTCTTTCAAACTTGGCGCGGATGGTGCCTTCACGCCAGCCTGGCGCGTCAACGGCGTTGGAAGCGACAATGATTTCACAATCACGTTGTCGGGCACATGGAGCGGCACGATTGCGTTGCAACGCTCCTATGACGGCCCGGATGAAGGCTTCATCGATCTTGGAACCGGGTTCTATTACACGATCAACGGCACCGGCACTATCGAGCCCGGACCTCAGCAAGACAATATGATCGTCTGGTATCGCATGGGCTTCAAGTCGGGTGATTACACTTCGGGAGCCGCGACGGCGAACATTCTCTATCGCGGCGACGGCACTTACGGGATTTGCCGCGTCATTGGTTATAGTTCGCAAACGAGCGTTTCAGTCGAGATTCTGGCACCCTTTGCCAGCACCGAATACAGCGACAATTGGCAAGAAGGCATCTGGTCTGATCGGCGAGGCTGGCCTAGCGCTGTCGCGTTCCACAAGGGGCGTTTGTGGTGGGCTGGCAAGACACGGTTCATCGGTTCAATCTCTGACGATTACGAGAACTTCAGTCCTGACTTTGAAGGTGACGGCGGGCCGATCAATCGCACCTTGGGCTCTGGTCCGGTAGATACTATCAACTTCATGCTCTCGCTTGGCCGGCTCATCATCGGAACGCCCGGCGCTGAATTTTCCATCAAATCGACCTCGATTGACGAGCCGCTGACGCCTCAGAATACACAAGCCGGCGATCCGTCAACGCAAGGGTCGCGGATGGGGGCAAATGCGGCCAAGGTCGACAACCGCGGCGTCTTTGCCCAACGCTCAGGCAAGAAGGTCATGGAACTGGTCTTCAACCCGGATACCTACGACTACGAGCCCCGCGACCTGACGCTGTTGACGCCTGACCTTACCGGCTCGGCCAAGGTGGTAGGCATGGAAGTCCAGCGCCAACCCGACACGCGCATTCATATCTGGCTGAGTGATGGAACGGTGGTTCTGCTCACCTATGAACCCAGCGAGGAAGTCGCCTGCTGGTCGAAGATTGAAACAGACGGCTTCGTTGAAGGCGTGGCTGTCCTGCCGGGCGAAGACGAGGATCAGGTTTACTATCGTGTCCGCCGCACCATCAACGGGCAAACCAAACGCTTTCTCGAAAAGATGGCGATGGAATCGGAAATCGTCGGCGGCACGATCAACAAGCAGGCCGATGCCTTTACGGTCGTGCCGAACGTGACGGGCACGACGGTTTCGGGTCTGTCCTATCTGGAAGGAAAGCAGGTCATTGTATGGGCCTCTGGCAAGGATATGGGCAGCTACACCGTCTCGGGCGGCTCGATCACGCTGAGCGAGGCGGTGACCGCCGCTGATGTGCTTGTGGGGCTGGGGTACACCGCCTCCTACAAGTCGACCAAACTGGCATATGCAGCTGCGGCGGGAACGGCTCTGTCGCAAATCAAGCGGGTCAATCTGGTCGCAATGATCCTTGGCCGCGTCCACAATAACGGCATCGCCTTCGGTCGGGACTTCACCAACATGGATCGCCTGCCGCGTCTCTATCGTGGCCGGCCCGTCGATCCGCATGAGGTCTTCGACCACTACGAAGAGCCGGCGATTGCCTTCCCCGGCGATTGGGATACTGACGCGCGTATCTGCCTGAAGGCGACGGCACCCCGGCCTTGCGTGGTCGAGGCGGCAATCGTGTCGGTCGAGACGAACGACAAGCTCTGATGCCCTACGAGATTGTGCCGCTCAAGCATGAGCATCTGGCCGAATGGTACGGCGAAGATGCCTACCAAGCGACCATCAAGGGCGTTGCCGCGTTCGTCGACGGCAAGCTGGCGGCGGTGGCCGGCTTCCATATCGTGAGGGGCACGGTGGTTGCGTTCTGCGGCCTGAGCGAAGCGGCGCGGCCCTACAGGAAGACGATCCACAAGACGGCGCTGGAACTGATGGAAGAGGCCAAGGGGCGGCACAAGCGCATTCTCGCGCTGTGCGACCCGAAGGAACCGACTGCGCCGAACTGGCTGAAGAGGCTGGGTTTCCGGCAAGGTGATGGAGATGTGTGGGAATGGCGGATTTCGGTCTAAGCACGATCATAGGCCTGATCGGCACTGGCGTCTCGGCGGCTGGTACGCTGGCCGCTGGTGCTGCTCAGAAGAGCGCTGCGGATTTTCAGGCTGAGCAGCTTGAACAACAGGCTGCGGAAGAGAGGGCGGCATCGCAGCGCGAGGCGGCACAGAAGAAGAAGGAAACCGACTTCGTTCTGTCCCGCCAACGGGCTGTCGCGTCCGCGTCCAACCTTGGCGCGCTCGATGAAACAGTCCTCGATCTGGCTGGCGACATCGCTCAGGAAGGCGCGTTTCAGGAAGGCATGATCCGCTACGGCGGCGACGAGCGGGCCAAGGGTCGACGCGCCCAAGCAGCGGCATCCCGAATGGAAGGGAAGGCCGCTCAGACCGGCTCCTACTTCGGGGCAGCCGGTACGCTCATGGGCGGGATTGGCGACTTCGCCAGCGATTACGGCATGGGCAAGAAAAAGGGCCGCTATGCCTACATTTACGACGATGCGTGAGGGCTTTAGCACATGGCATTGAAGCTTCCGGGCGCTGAAGACCTCGGCGGACCTGTCAGCGGTCGTTCTGGCCGTCCTATCGCCTCGCTGGACACGTCCGCAATCGGTCGGGGCGTGGCTCAGGCTGGGCAGGGCATGCGCGCGCTTAGCGCCGGCCTCAAGGTCCGTGAGCAGACGCAAAAGAAACAGGTCGACCAGTCGACGGCGTTCGACACTCAATCTCGCTATCTTCAGTTCGAAGACCAGCAGCGCAAGGCGTTTGCCGATAGCATCCTGAAGGCCCCTGTCGGGGCCGATGGGTTCACGGCTGGGCAGAAAGAGAACTATCGCAAGGCGGCGAAAGAGTTCTTCAAGACCGTTCCCGACGATCTGAAGCCGGAATACAACGAGACGCTGTTCAAGTTCGAAACGTCCCTGACCTCGAAGGCGGATGAGTTCGCCGTTGCAGAGAAGGACCGCGTTGCGAAGACGAAGATCGACGACGGGCAGAACGTCATCCTTCAAGGGTTGCAGGATAACCCCGACGGCTGGAAGGACGCGGACGCCCAGGCTGATGCACTGGTGAAAAATTCCGGCCGCTCGCCCATTGATCAGGACACCGATCTACGGGCATGGCGCAAGCGTCGGGCTGAAGCACTGTGGGAAATCGACACAAAGACCAATGGCGGCGCGGCGCGCGAACGGCTAGGCGTCGGTGGGGCTGTGCAGACTGTCGTTGGCAAGATCATCGGCGCGGAGAGCGGCGGCAATCCGAATGCCAAGAACCCGAATAGCTCGGCCTCTGGTGTGGGCCAGTTCACGGACTCGACATGGCTTGCGACTGTGCGCCGTCATCGCCCCGATCTGGCCGGCAAGTCCAATGGTGATCTGCTGGCACTGAAGGGCAATGCCTCGCTTGGCCGTGAGATGACCACGCGCCTGACGGAAGACAATCAAGCGTCTCTGGCGTCCTCGGGCATGCCTACCACGGCAGGCAATCTATACCTTGCCCACTTCGCCGGCATCGGTGGAGCCAAGGCGCTTCTGCGCGCGGACGACGGGCAGTCTGTGGCAAGCGTTCTCGGCCCGGAAGTCATGAAGGCCAACGGCTTTCTCAATGGCATGTCTGTCGGTGACATCAAGGCATGGGCGGCAAAGAAAATGGGGGGCGCTCACACTGAGGTCGCGCCTCAATATGCCGATCTGCCCTATGAGGATCGCGTCAAGCTCTATGACCATTCCGTGGTGGAAGAGCAGCAAGCGGCCAACGCTGCGGCGGTCCAGTTGAAGGCGCAACAGGCGTCGTTCAAAGACGCCTTGTCGCTCGGCATCGAGACAGGGACGGTTGTCAGCCAGCAAGAAATCCTGAGCGCCAACATCGACGATGGCGACAAGGCCACGCTGCTGAAGGCCTTGAACACGAAGCTGAAAGAAGACGGCGGCGTGAACGCCTTGACCGCCAGCATCGTCGCCGGTTCTCCGGAAGCGTCGATCAATTCCTTCGACGACGATCAGCGCAAGGTGGCCGATAAGACCTACGACGCTATGCAGAAGGCCGTTCCCGACGATCAGAAGGGCGTCGTCACTGACGCCTTTGTGCGCGCGACGGGCTACATTCCCCAGCCGGTGCAGGCAGTCATTCGGCAGGGTGCGGCATCGACCGATCCGGGCATTCTGGCCGCTGCCATGTCGCAGGCTGATGTTCTGCAGGTATCGGCGCCGATATCGTTCGACTCGTTCGCGGGTGGATCTGATGTGCGCACGAAACTGACGGATTTCCGCCATTTCGTGAATGATCTTGGAATGAGCGGGCAAGAAGCTGCATCCGAAATGCTGCGCCGAAACGATCCTGCAGTGAAGGCCAATCGCCAAATCCTGAAGCCGGAAGCTGACAAGTTCCTCAAGACGCTTTCGGTTGCACAGGTGACCGACGAGTTCGACCCTGGGGCGTTCTCTGCCGAACCCGGCGCTGGCATCATGCCGGAACAATCCTCCGCTCTCATGGCCGAATACAAGGAAATTGCGGAAGATGCCTTCTATGCCACTGGCGGCGATACGGGCTTGGCGCAGGCTCGGGCGCTGGCGGAAATCAAAACGCGCTGGAACGTGAGCAATATCTCGGGCTCCGCGAACCTGATGCGCCTGCCTCCAGAGCAACACTATCCGCCCATCGGCGGAAGCCATGAGTATCTGCGCACCGACGCGATGGAAACGGCGTCCAAGTTCGCGGAAGGGCTGGGCCGCAAGGTCGAGAACGTGGCGATCTGGCCTACGGCGCAAACGCGGGCCGATATCGAGATGGGCCGCGCTCCCCGATATCGCCTGTTCTACCAGTACACCGAAGACGGACAGACCAAGTTCGATGAGGTCTTGGGCAAGGGCTGGGGCGTCGACGCCAAGGCCATGCAGAAGACCTTCGACGAGAACAAGGCTTCGTTCCTTCGGTCGCATGAACGTGACGATGCGGCAAACCAGATTGAACGAGATGCCAATGCTCGGGCAGAAAAGGCGCTTGAAGAGACGCCCGGCCCTGACTGGATGAAGGCGCGGGCTGCTGAGGCCGAACGCGAGCGCGGCAAGGTCGAGGCTGACACGTTCCGCGCATCGCCTGATCCGGCTCTACCGGGCGGGGCCAAGCCAAGTCTTGGCGACGATCCCGAAGTGAGCCGTCGCCTTCGTGGCATTTCCACCACCACGCAAGAGGGTCAATTCTAATGCCGATGCTGGACTATCCAGAAGACCGGAAGCCTCTCGGCGGGTTCGCGGCGGTGGACTATACGCCCGAGCCTGACCACGAGATTGAAGCGGACACCATGTCCGTTATCGGCTCGGCGTGGCGTCAAACGAACATGATCGTTTCCAGCGCATCGAACAAGCTGGCCGGTGTCGATATCAAGACGCCTGACGGGCTGACCGGCGAAGAGATGTGGAAGGATATTCAAGGCACCCGCTACGAACGCGAATGGGACCGCATTTCCAAGGTGCACAACCGCATCGGGTTTGCGGCCATGAAGTCGCAAATCGACATGGAAGACGAAGACCGGCGCAATGTTGATTCGGCGGGTTGGCTCGGCACGGCTGCGACTTTCGGCGCTGCGGTGCTCGATGCTCCCTCACTGCTGCCTGGCGGCTCCGTGGTGCGTAGCGCGTCCACTGGTGCGACCATTCTCCGGTCGGCACTGACAACCGGCGCTGCCGGCGCTCTGGCGGCTGGCGTGTCGGAACTGGCATTGCAGCAATCCCAGCAAACACGCTCCGGCATGGAAAGCATGATCGGCGTGGGCTCGGGGGCAATCTTCGGGGCCTTGCTGGGCTCTGGCGCTGGTGCCTTGCTCTCGATGGCCGAACGCAAGGCGGCTCTCAAGAGCATCGACCAGGCTATGGGCAACCATTCTGGTTTTGCGCCGGTCGAAGGGCAAAGCGCTGGCGCTGCCGCAATTGACAGGCCGGTGTTGGAAGACTTCGACATTGCCAAGGGTGCAAAGACAGTCGGCGCGGTGCAGGCTCCGCTTAACCCGCTTCTCCGGGCCGCGCAAAGCCCGTCTGCCGTGCATCGATCGATCATGGCCGATCTGGCGGAAACCGGCTTCTATCTCGAAAAGAACGTGCGCGGGGATGGCAATATCGCCGTGGAAAGCGCCGTGAAGTATTGGGACCGTGGCGCTTTGACCAAGGGCCTGAGCGAGATGAACGCGATCTATCGCGAGGCTCGCAAATCGGCCGGTTTCGACATGACGGCGGAAGACTTTCGCACTGCGATTTCCAAGGCGATGCGCCGTAGCGATGAAGGCGTGAACGATGCCGTTTCAAAGGCGGCGCGATCTTGGCGCTCGGCTCTGTTTGATCCCTTGAAGGAACAGGCGATTGAGGTTGGCTTGCTTCCGCCTGACGTGAACGTGAAAACGGCAACGTCCTATCTCACTCGCCTCTGGAATGCGCCGCGCCTCAATGCAGAGGAAGCCCGGTTCAAGGCCATTGTTCGGCCTTGGCTGGACGATCAGCTTCAGCAATTGGAGTTCAAGGCCGATGAAATCAGGATCGGCAACAAGATCGTCGACACTGAGAAGATGCGGGAGGCGTTCGCCAAGGTGGACGAGCGCATGCAGGGCTTCGAAGAGCAACTGACACGTCGCGGCGGCATCCGCCAGCGCAAGGTGCAATCGCTCGAAGGGTTGCAGCAAACCCGCCTCGATGTGCTGAAGGAACGCGCACCGGCTGGTCTGGTGAAGATGCTGCGCGGCGCCGACGAAAACGCCGTGATGATTGACGCGGTAAAGCAGTCTCGCGCGGCGGCTCGGTCTGCCAACAAGAAACAGCCATTCGTCGACCGCTCGCCCGTCCTGGCTCTCATCAAGGGCAAGGGCGGCGTTCGCATCGGCTCCAAGCTCGATAGCGAACTGCGGGCGATGGACGTGACGCCGAAGACGCATCCGGGCCTATTCCGCAAGCAGGGCGGTATTGGCGATGTCGACAACTTCGTGAAGGCGGAAGACGAGATATTCGCGGACCTTCCAGACGACGGCAACGGCTATGTGAACCCGGTCGCCGTCATGGAGGCGATCAGGTCGGAACTCGGCGGCAATCCGCTACGGACGCCCGACGAGATTATGGCCGCTGAAGCTCTGGATCAGATCGACCGTGCTGCATCCGAATGGCTCGAAAAAGTCGGGCTGCCTGACAACGCCACGGTGAAAGATGTGCGGGCGTTCATCGACCGCGTGCTGGGCGCTGAAAAGAACGTCGACGGCATGGACAGCCGGATATCGCGCCTTGAACGGGAAATCGAAGAGTTCGACGCGGTAACGGACAAGCTGACTAACGAACGGGACATTTCGGGCGCTGAGGCGCGGGAAGTCTCGGCCAAGCTGGAAGCGCTCGAAAAGGAAATGGAAGAGGTTCGCGACCTTGCCAACGCCTCGCCGCGTGTGGGCCTCGTCGTGGACTATGGCACTGTGCGCCGCGATCTGTTCAAGGCCGGCTTGAAAGAGCGCAGCCTGTCCAAGCGTGTCGACGCTCTGAAGCGCATGGAGGCCGAAGGCAGGGCAAACGATGAAATGCTGGCCGAATTGTCAGCCAAGGAAATCGACCTTGGCCGGCTGCGCGCGAACATCGAGGGCATGAGGGTCAAGGCCAATAAGCTTGAACCGATGGTGCCGAAGATCAAGCAGGAAATCCCCGAGTTTCTATCGCCGGAAGATCGGGCCGATTACGTGAAGGGGATTGTCGACGACATTTTTACGCAACTTACCGGGCGGGCAAATCAGGGCATGCCGTCCTATGACATGACGATGGCCGCGCGCGGGCCGCTGAAGGAACGCACCTTCAACATTCCCGATCATCTGATTGAGGATTTCCTTGAACACGACATTGAATTGATCGGTCGGCGCTATGCCCGCGTGATGGCCGCTGATGTCGAACTGACCCGCATGGACAAGCGCCTCGGTGGCGATGGGAAGCCTACGCTCAAGGGACAGCTTGACCGCGTAACACAGGATTATCAGGCGTTGCGTGATGCCGTCCATGCGTCGGACATGGAGCAAGCGGCCAAGGAAAAGGCGCTCAAGGAACTGTCGGCGCGCGAAAAGAGCGACGTTGAAGACATTGCCGGCGTTCGCGATCTGCTGCGCGGCCAATACAAGATCAGCAGCCAGCACACCAATTTCGCCAAGGTGCTGAGGGCGGCGGGCACCTTCAACTATATCCGTACTCTCGGCGGCGTCTTGGTGTCGTCTCTGTCGGACGTGGTTCGGCCCATCATGGTCAATGGGCTGGGCCGCTACATGAGCGAGGGCATCGCGCCGCTGATGTCAAACATGAAGGCCGTCAAGCTTGCGGTCGAGGATGCAAAGCTGCTGGGTGCTGTCACTGAGCGCACCTTGCAATCTCGCATCGCCACGATGGCAGAACTCGCAGACCCTTATGCCCACAATTCACCGTTCGAACGGCTGCTAGACAACATGGGTTCGGCGTTCTCAAAGATGACGCTGCTGCCGTGGTGGAACGACATGCACAAGTCCATCGCTTCAGTGCTGACGCAAAACCGCGTCCTGAAGAACGTGCAGGTCGACTATGAGGCCCTGAGCGCTGCGGAGCGCAAGTACATGGGCTATGTCGGCATTGATGCCCACATGGCTGAGCGTGTGGCTCGCCAGTTTGCCGCGCATGGGGAGGTTGAGGGCAACGTGCACATTCCGGGCTTGGAGCGCTGGGACGACGAAGGCGCGCGCCGTGCTTTCGCTGCTGCGATCAACAAGGACGTGGACGCAACGATTGTCACCAAGTCAGTTGCCGACGTGCCGCTGTTCATCCACACGCCTGCCGGTCGTGCGCTGTTACAGTTCAAGAGCTTCGCCCTGGCATCGAACCAGCGCATGTTGATGCGTGGACTTCAGGAAGGGCCGGGCTCGGTCATGACGGGCATCATCGGCATGTCGGCTATGGGCATGCTGACCTACTTCCTCAAACAAGCGGAATCGGGCCGCGAGATTTCCAACAATCCGGGTACGTGGATGGCGGAAGGGCTGGATCGATCCGGCTTGTTCGCAACTGCGTTCGAAGTGAATAGCACGTGGGAAAAGCTCGGCGGGCCGGGGTTCTATGCCGCTGCTGCCGCTGCCGGTCGGCTGGTCAATCCTGATGCGGACAAGAGGCAAAGGGCATCACGCTTTGCCAACCGTGACGCTTTCGGCGCTCTGCTCGGGCCATCCTTCCAGCTCGGCACCGATGCGGCCCAGCTTCTCGGCGTTCCTCTTCGTGCGGCATCGGATTTGATAGACGGCGATCCGTCGACCAATCCCAGCATTGCGGAATCGGACATCAACCGCGCGGCGAAAATGATCCCGTTCCTGACCCTGCCCTATTGGCGCTGGATCATTGAAGGCGGCTTCGGGCTTGATAACCTCGATGCCTTCAGCGGCGTGAAGCCCGAGCTTCACGAACTGGTGAATTAGCAGACCCTCGGGCCGTAGCGGACGCACTCAAGATCAACATTCCAGCCGCTCAACAGAAGGGCACTGCTGAAGCCTATGGCGGCGATGATGGCGAGGGACGCCAACTTGTGACGCGGAAAAGGGTTGTTCTGCGTCCATGTGTTGAGCGCGGGAACGACGAACATCAGAGAAAAGAAACCGGCAGCCCCCAGCACAAAGGTCATGACCGCAAAACGGTCCATGCGTCTTTGACCTTGTGAAGCCAGCGCGGTCGCTCTGCCACCGCCGTTCCTTGGATATAGGCCACATTGAGGGCGGTCAGCGCCACACCGCCGCCGAAGACCAGCCAGGCTGTCCCGTAGTCTGTGATCCGCGACCACTCTTCTCGCAGGATGAGCAGAAGCCCGAGCATCGCAAGCAAGTTCGCAACGATAAGGAATATTCGCATGGCAACAGCCTATGTTGACCAGATAACCGGCAATGGCGAGACGGTAGCATACAAAGCGCCGTGTCGGGTAGCCACGACCGGCAACATCGTTCTGTCAGGGTTACTGACGGTCGACGGCGTTGTGGTCGCTGCTGATGACCGGGTGCTGGTGAAGAGCCAGACCGATCAGAAACAGAACGGCATCTATATCGCCAACTCTGGCGACTGGAAGCGCGCGCGGGACTTCGACAGCAACCGCGACGTGACGAAGGGAACGCGCGTCACGGTCACCGATGGTTCGACGCTGGCGGGCCGTGAGTACGTCCTGACCTCGGCCAATCCTATCCATGTCGGCACGTCGAACATAGTCATCACGGAATCGCTCTCAAGCGACAGTGCCGGAAGCGCCATTGCTGCTGCGGCAAGTGCTGCTGCGGCGCTGGTGTCGGAACAGAACGCGCATGCCGATGCCGTCGCCGTCGCCGCTGACAGAACGCAAACGGGGCTGGACCGCGTAGCGGTTGCTGCTGATCGGGTGCAAACCGGGCTTGATCGGGTGGCTACTGCGGCGGATCGTGTACAGACCGGCATCGACCGCGCCGCCGCCTCTGCTGACAGAACGCAAACCGGGCTGGACGCAATCGCCACGGCCGCGGATAGGGTGCAAACGGGCCTTGATGCTGCATCGTCCGGGGCGTCCTCTACCTTGGCGGGCAAGTGGGCCACTGAGGCTGAAGACGTGCCGGTAACGACTAGCCCGGATAAATTCTCCGCGTTCCATTGGGCTCAGAAGGCGGCAGGCGTCGTCACAGGCGGTATCGCTGCAGCTATTCACGCTGCGTCTTCGAAGGCGACACCAACCGGCGCTGACGAACTGGCTATTTCCGATAGCGCGGCGTCGTGGGGCCTGAAAAAGCTCACGTTGACGAACCTGGCCGCATGGCTGGCAGCGTTGACGCAAACGCTCACCAACAAGACGCTGACAAGCCCGGCCATCACTGGGGGCTCCTGGACTGGCGGAACGGACCTTGCCATTGCGGACGGCGGCACCGGGGCCAGCACGGCAGCAAATGCGTTCGCCGCGTTGAAACAGGCAGCCAGTGACACCGCAACCGGCGTTGTCGAGCTGGCGACGGCGGCGGAAGTGGCGACGGGCACGGACACGGCACGTGTGCCTTCGGTAGCGACGATGAAGAACCACCCTGGCGTTGCTGCCGCATGGGTCAATTTCGACGGTACGGGCACCGTGGCAATCAAGGCCAGCTACAACGTTTCATCGATAACCGACAACGGGACAGGTGACTATACGGTCAACTTTGCGACGGCGATGCCGGATGCGAACTATGCAGTTGCGCTTAGCTCGCGCGTCCTCGTCGGCGCTGGCGGCGGCGGAACGTGCCGCATCCTTGCTGCCACAGCGCCAACGGCCTCGGCCCTCCGCTTCGATACCCTGAATTACAGCGGCACGTTGGCCGATCCCGTGCTGGTGACAGCCACCGTTTTTAGATGAGGTTAAACATGGACAAGCGCATCATCTTCCCTACCGATAGCGGCGGCGTGGCCGTCCTGATCCCTGGCAATGGCTGGGACGCGACAGAGGCCGCGCGGAAAGACGTTCCTGCCGGCGTTGCGTATCGCATCGTAGACGCGAGCGACATTCCTTCAGACCGCAGCGAGCGCAATCAATGGGGTGCGGATTTCTCTGCGCCTGATGGGTACGGCATCGGCGCTGAAGCGTGGTTCGCGGAACAGGACGCGAAGCGCTTGGCTGAAGAAGAGGCGGCGCGCAAAGAGGCCGAACGCCTTGCCGCTGAAGAGGCCAAGATTGCATCCGAACAGGAGAAGGGCAAATGAGCGTCATCACCATTCGGCCCGCACCGCCGCCGCCAGTCCCTGTCTCAATATCGCGCCGTGAGTTCTATCAGGGGCTCGCTGCCGCTCAGAAGATCACGAAGGACGAAGCGCTTGCAGCTATCAAGACCGGGACCATACCGGCTGCGCTTCAAGCCATGATCGATGGCATGACGGATGGGGAAGCCGCCTTCAAAGCCGAATGCTTGCTGGCCGGCGCTTCCGACTTCGAACGCGACAACCCCTTGGTGATGATCTTCGCCATCAAGGAAGGCATGTCGGAAAAGGAAGTCGACGACTTCTGGCGGCTCTGCTCCGCGCAATAAACCTCAACTCCCTCAAAACCTGAAAGGTCCACAAGATGGATAAAACCGTGCCCATCGGCGCGGCCCTTCTGCTTGACTTCATTCGACAGACCGAAGTCGGGCGCAAGGATCGCGCATCCTATGATGTCATATTTGCCAACAAGCAGGGCAGGCTTGCGAAGCCGCTCACGTCCATGACGCTCGATGAGGTTCTGGCCGCGCAAAAAGGCTGGTCGAAGAACAATGGATCCAGTGCGGCGGGCGGCTATCAGTTCATGCGCGCGACACTGGTTGGGCTGATTGCGGAGCTTGGCCTTCGTGGCTCCCAGCTTCTGGACACCGATCTGCAAGACCGGCTGGGCTTCCACCTGCTGAAGCGGCGCGGCTATCAGCAATATGTCGACGGGACAATCAACGCGGTCGAGTTCGCCAAGCGCCTTGCGATGGAATGGGCAAGCTTCCCCGTCCTGGTCGACTGCATGGGCGCTCATCGGAAGTTGAAGCGCGGGCAGTCCTACTATGCCGGCGACGGGCTCAACAAGGCGCTGGTCGCTCCTGAGAAGATCGAGGCGCTGTTTCTGCTGGTGCGAAAGGCTCCTGACCCTCTGCCGGCTCCGCCACCCACTGTCCAGCCTGCGCCGGCTCCTGTGCCTGCGCCTGAGCCCCGCAAGGGCTTCTGGCAAGTCCTCGTCGAAGTCCTCACCAAGATCATTGAAAGGGTTTGGAAATGAGCGGTTTGATTGCGCGTATCGCGCTTCGTTACGTGGCGGGCGCTCTCGTCTTCCACGGTCTTTTCTCTGCCGATGATGCCCTGTGGCTCAACACCGATCCGGGCATCCTCGATGCGGTTTCAGCGGGCCTCGGCGTGGCAATCGGTGCCGGCACTGAGTTCGCTTACAAGCTCGCCCGCAAGTGGGGATGGGAAACGTGAGCGGCCTTGTCTCGGCGCTCATGGCGGACGCTGGCGGCTATCTGCTCGGGGCCGGCGCAATCCTGTTCGCCTTCGTGGTGACGTACATCAAGGGGCGGCTCTCCGGGGCCGCTCGCGAGCGTGACAAGCAAGCGGCCAAGGAAAGGGACAGCTATGCGAAACACCTTCGGGAAGTCTCTGATGCTGCTGACGCTCGCCCTTCTGGCGGGGTGCAGTCAGACCCTCGCAACCGCGACAACCGATAAGGCCGTCTGCGCGATCTGGACGCCGGCCACCTATTCGGCGTCACAGGACAGCCAAGAAACCGTTGACGGCATCCGGGCGTTGAATGCTCGACGCGATGCCTATTGCAAGTGAAAGGCCTAAACCTTGACCACAAAACTTGACGATATCTCTGAGGCCATCGGTCAGCTTAGGGCGGAAGTTCGCATCATGTCGGACCAACAGAAGACCGCGAACGAAAGTCGCAAGGCGATCTATGAAAAGCTCGAAGATGTCGACGGGAAAGTGGACGAAGCCGACGCCAAGATTGTTGCCGTCGACGAGCGCCTGAAGAACGTCGATGCCGCAATGGACAAGCGCCTCAAGAGTGTCGAGGAACCAGTTGCCGAGTTCAGCAAATGGCGTGAGCGCGCAATCGGGGCCGTGATGCTGGTCAGCGTTGTGTCGGCTCTGATCGGTGGCGGGTTCGTCGCTGCCTGGGGGAAGATAACCGCGTGGTTTACGACTTGACTGCCTTCACATAGCGGCGCTGCCGCCAATCGTACCCAAAGCCGGTCGGGGCCTGAAAGCCTCGCGCCGGCTTTTTCTTTTGGGGTATTGCCATCATGGCAACACCTTCCGGCAAGCCACCTGTATCATGCAGGTGGCTTGGGGTTCCCGCCACGCCCTGCCGCTTTGCCTTGGCGATCCGGGCGATGTCCGTCTTGTCCTTCTCCCTGCGGCAAGCCTCATGGGCCGGTGCGCAGTTCGTGTTGAGGTCGGGGCCAAGCAGCCCGAGGGCGGTTAAATGTTCGATGATCCACTGGTCTTTGTGCCGGTGGATCGGCTGGCCGCACAGGCAGCAAGGGGCGATGTTGTTGGCGTTGCAATGCTCGCTGAATATGTGGTGCCGGCGCTTGGCGGACATTGATTGCCTTGGAGTGGCTTGGTTCCGCCGTGGTTCCGCGAGTTTAGAAAGCCTCTCGGTCGCTGCCGTAGCATCGACGCAAGTATATGATTTTTCGGGGTTTTTTGGTGCCGCTTGCGTGACTCGAACACGCGACCCCATCATTACGAATGATGTGCTCTACCAACTGAGCTAAAGCGGCCCGGGAGGCAATGCCTCCAGAATGGCGCGGTTGATAACCGCAAGCCCGGATAAATTCAAGATGCGTTGTCACCAATTCGATATTGTCGGGCTGGATTGGAGAGCGTGCGAAATCTCTGCCGAGCCGTGTTTCCGCGGTGAATGCTGTATCCAGCCCCGTTGATTGATCGTCTTTCAACGTTTAACGATCATGAAAATGGGGGCGGCTCGCAAAGGACATCCGCTTGGACGCGATCGAAAAAGCGATTCGCAATGCCTTCGAGAAGGGCAATGCCGAGGACAGGTCGTTCCGCGAAAAGGTATATCGCTCGGCCTTTGCCGCGCTTGACCGGGCCTTGCAGGCCAATCCCGGCGTCACCGTCGAGACCGCAATCAACCGCCGCAAGGCGATGCAAGCCAAGATCGCCGAGATAGAATCGGAATTCTTGCCTGCAATCGAGCCGGCGCCGCAGGCTCCCACGCGAAACATTGAAGATGTCGCTTCAGACGCTTCGGACGACGAAGCTGCGCCTGTCGTCGAGGCGGTACCTTCGCCATCAAATCCTTCGGTGCCGACCATCGATATGCCGGACAGGACGGACGAAGCCGTCCGCGAGCCGACGCATGAAGCTCCTAACCTCGGTGCGGCATTGAGGGAAGCGGCGCCCGGTTCCGTCCAGGAAACCGTCGAACCACCGTTGGCGGCCACAGCCGCGACCGATGCGCCACGCGGGCGCGTCATGCCGGTGGTGCCGGACATCATGCCGGAACGGCCTTTGCCGGGATCGGTGCCTTTGGCCGGCTCTGGGGTCGACGTCGCGCCGGACCGCGATGAACGGCGGGCGCGAGGCAAGCGCCGCGGCATCCCGGCGCTGTTCGTCGGTCTGACGCTTCTTGGTCTGATCGCAATTGGCGCCTGGTGGCTCCATCAGGCCGGCGTGTTCAAGACGCTGGAGGAGCGTGGCCAACTGCCGTCGCAGCCAGCCACCGTCGAGGACGAGGATTTCACGCCTTCCGGCGATGCGGGCGAGCCGCTGAAACCGGGGCAGGCCGACACGTCCGGCACGTGGATTACCGTTTTCACGCCCAAGGACCCGACGCTGGTCAATGCGCCTTCCGACTCCAAGGCCGACGTGATGGAGGACGACACCGGTTCGTTCCTGCGCCTGCGCTCGGGCAATTCCGGCTCGGCTGTCAGTTTCGACGTCGGGCAAGGCATTCTCGAACAGCTTGCCGGAAAGCATGCAGTGTTCGTCATCAGCGCGCGCGCCGAGGAAGGCCAGGAAACGCAGCTTTCCGTCGATTGCAATTTCGGCGAGTTGGGGGACTGCGGGCGCAAGCGCTATGCCGTCGGCCACGAACGCAACGAATATCTGTTCGATGTGCAGATGCCGGACAAGCAGCCGGGCGCCGCCGGGACCATCGCGATCAATTCGGATTTCGACAACAAGGGCAAGTCGGTCGACATCTACGAGATACGTGTTTCGCCCGCCGAGTAGCTCTAACCTGCTATTTATCAAGCAGCGCCCTCAGCGTCTCGATGCGGTCGGCTTCGGCGGCGGGCTTGTCCCAGCGTAGCCGCGAAATGCGCGGGAAGCGCATCGCCACGCCCGACTTGTGCCGCGTCGAACGATTGAGCCCTTCGAAAGCGACTTCCAGCACAAGCCCGTTCTTCCGGTCTGCGCGAACCGAGCGCACCGGTCCGAAGCGCTCGATGGTATTATCGCGCACATATTTGTCGATCTGGCGCAATTCCTCGTCGGTGAAGCCGAAATAGGCCTTGCCGACGGGCACAAGTTCCTCCGCGCCTTCTGCCCCAGACCAGACCCCGAACGTATAGTCGGAATAAAAGCTTGAGCGCTTGCCGTGGCCACGCTGGGCATACATCAAGACGGCATCGACGGTATGCGGGTCGCGCTTCCATTTGAACCACGGCCCTTTCGGCCGCCCGGCAAGGTAGGGTGAGTCCCACCGCTTCAGCATCACCCCTTCGATGATCGGATGCGGGGGTGCGGCGCGCACCGCCTCAAGTTCCTGCCAGTTTCCGAAGGCCACCAGCGGTGACAGGTCGAAGCGCGTCGGATCGAGGCGTTCGACGAACGCTTCCAGCCGCTGGCGTCGTTCCGCAAAGGGAAGCCCGCGCAGGTCTTCGTCCTCGATCTGCAACAGGTCGTAGCAGCGCATGAAGGCCGGGTAGTCGCGCAGCATCTTTGGCGACACGGTCTTGCGGTTCAGCCGCTGCTGCAGGTCGGAAAAGCTGCCGGTGGCCGACGGCGTGCCGACCAGCAGTTCGCCGTCTATCGCGCCGGAAAAATCCATCGCCTCGGCAAGGTCGGGAAACGCGCCGGACACGTCGTCGCCGGTGCGTGAGTACAGCCGATGCACGCCGCCTTCGCGCACCGCCTGCACGCGGATGCCATCCCATTTCCATTCGGCCGCATAGTCGGCCGGATCGAGCTTGTCGAGATCGCTGTCGCCGACCGCATTGGCCAGCATGACAGGCCGAAACAGCGCCTGCGCCGATCTCTGCGGCTTGGCTGCGCGACCTTCCAGCCATGCGAAAAGGTCTGCATAGGGCGCGGTAAGCCCATGCCAAAGCTCCTCGATCTCGGCGACGTCGACCTTGCCAAGATCGGCGAGCGCCTGCTTGGCGAGCCGAGCCGACACACCGATGCGCAGGCCGCCGGTGACCAGCTTGATGATGGCAAAGCGTGCCGAGACGTCCGCCTCGTCGAGCAGCCTCGCCAGAACTTTCGGTCCGTCGGAGCGGCTTGCCGCCTGCAACTGCCGCACCACTTCGGCCACTGTCGGCACGGTCCCGCCCTGCATTTCTTTCGCCGCAGGCCACACCAGCGAGACCGTCTCGGCAAGGTCGCCGACATAGTCGTATGAGTAGCCGAACAGCACCGGGTCCATGCGCTCGGCAACCAGCGTGCGGAGCATTGCCGGCTTGACCGCGGCGATGTCGAGATTGCCGGTGATCGCCGCCAGCGCCAGCCCGCGGTCGGGGTCTTCGACGGCGCGGAAATAGTCGGTCAAAAGCGTCAGCTTGCCGTTGCGCGACGGCGTCAGCACCAGCCGGTCGAGCAGTTCGGCAAAGCGGTTCATGGCGTTTCCCGCTGCATGACCCCGGTCGGAAACGGGTTTTCACTTTCCGGGATCATGCTCAATCCCCCTCGTCTTCATAGCCGACGAGATGCAGCGGCCGCGCGGCGATGCCCTCGAGCTCGCACCAGCGCACCAGCGCTTCCTCGCGGCCGTGCGTCACCCACACTTCCGATGCGCCGGTGTCGTGGATGGTCGCCGTCAGCTCGTCCCAGTCCGAATGATCGGAAATGATCAGCGGCAGTTCCACGCCGCGCTGCTTGGCGCGCTGGCGGATACGCATCCAGCCTGATGCAAAGCATGAGACCGGATCGGGGAAGCGCCGCGCCCAGCGGTCGGAAAAGGCGGCTGGTGGCCCGATCACCACCGCGCCGGTAAAGTCGGGCTTGCCGCCGCTCTCTAGGGTCGCCGGCGAAAGTTCGCCAAGGTCGATGCCTGTCGCTTGATAGTAGTCGCTGATCTTCGCCAGCGCGCCGTGGATGTGGATCGGCTTGTCGTAGCCGGCCTGCCGCAGCAGCTTCATCACCCGCTGCGCTTTGCCGAGCGCATAGGCGCCGACCAGATGCGAGCGCTCTGGAAACTGCTTGACCGATTTCAGCAGCAGACCGACCTCGTGATGGTCCGGCGGATGGCGAAACACAGGCAGGCCGAAGGTCGCCTCGGTGATGAACACGTCGCACGGCACCACTTCGAACGGCGCGCAGGTTGCGTCAGGCTGCCGCTTATAGTCGCCGGATGCGACGATGCGCGTTGCCTGGTGCTCGACGCGGATCTGCGCCGATCCGAGCACATGTCCGGCAGGGTGAAACGAGACTTCGACGCCGTTCAGCGTCATCCGCTCGCCAAGCTTTGCCGCCTGTGTCGTGCCGGCAAAGCCTTCGCCATAGCGAAGCGCCATGATGGCAAGCGTTTCGCGTGTTGCCAGAACCGAGCGGTGGCCGGCGCGGGCATGGTCGGAATGGCCGTGCGTGATCAGAGCGCGCTCGACTGGCCGCACCGGATCGATGAAGAAATCGCCGGGCGGGCAGTAAAGCCCTTCGGGGCGGGGATGAAGCAGGTCGCTGGCGCGCATGGCTGAAACATAGGCAATTCCAGCCGTTCGGGAAGGCCGCATCGTCAGCCTGCTGACACCATCTTGAAATCCGCCAAGTCCTGAAGCATAGCAGCGCTCCCGGCAATTCCTGCCGGCGGAACCCATTGTTCATGAAACCGCTCCAGGCCTCGTCCGGCGACCTGATCGCCGACCGCCGCGCCGATTTTGCGGAAATGCTGCATGCTGCCGGCGACCACGCCCCGGCAGCCGACCTCATGCTTGAGGCGCTGGCGCTCGCTCCCGGCTGGGCTGCGGGCTGGTTCCTGCTGGGCGAGATGCAGGAAGCCGCCGGCCGCACCGAGCAGGCGGCATTGGCCTGGAACAAGGTGCTGGCGCTCGACCCTTCCGACCGGCTCGGCGCCACCTTGCGGCTTGGGTTGATTGGCGAAGCGACGGATTTGGCAACGCCCCCCTCGGCCTTCGTCGAGACCCTGTTCGACCAATATGCCGATACCTTCGATGCCGCGTTGGTCGAGAAACTGGCCTACCGCGTGCCGGCGCTGCTGTCCGAAGCAATCCACCTGCAGGGTGGCCGCATGTTCGGCCTCGCGCTCGACCTTGGCTGCGGCACCGGCCTGATGGGCGAGATGCTGCGCCCTTTCGTCGTGCGGCTGGAAGGCTACGACATTTCCGCCAGCATGTTGAAGAAGGCCGAGGCCAAGCACCTCTACGACCATCTGGCCAAGGCCGACCTGCAGGTCTTTTCCCATAGCGGGCCCAAGGTTGATCTCGTCACCGCCGCCGATGTCTTCATGTATCTCGGCGCGCTCGACAACATCTTTGCAAGGATCGCTCCTATGCTCGCCGCCGATGGGTTGTTTGCCTTCTCCGTCGAGAAACTGGCGGGAACGGATGACTACGCCTTGCAGCAGTCGCGCCGCTATGCGCACTCGGAAAGCTATCTTCGCAGGCTGCTTTCGGCCAACGGCCTCGCAGTGCTGTCGCTGGAGGAAAAGGTCATTCGCAAGGACCGCCTCGAACCTGTTATTGGCCTCATCGTCGTGGCGCGGCCCTTCGCGAATTAGGCGCTGGACGTGAGTGGGTGTCGCCCATGCTCGCCCTCCCTTCTCCCACAAGGGGAGAAGGGAAGTGCGCACTTGTTCATCGCCACGCTGCCTTTCGGCCCTGGCCTTTGTCAAAGAACTGACCTCGCTTAAGAGGTCGGGAGGACGGGCGGCCGTTCGGTCGCTCGTTTAGTTAAGTAGTGCGGCCTTGCGGCCGCCCGTCCGGTGGTCTTGCCTCACCGGGGGCAGCACTCACGCCGAAGGCCCCGATCAAGGCCCGGACTTGGGGGCTCATCACCCAGCCGCACACCGTTATGCGACCAATCCGGCACCGACGCCCTTCCCTGATACCCGGTGCGCACCAGGTCTCCCGCAAGGGCGATGGGACAGAGTATGGGGGAGACGCTGAGGGGGTGGATAAGTGGGGCGGATGTTTTTGTAGGAAGTGAGTGGGATCAAGGGGTTGGATTAATTTCAGCCTCAAATCGATCCACATTCTGAGATGCATTCACGCTGCCGAACCGTCACGGAATGGATCCCGGACATTCCTTTCTCGCTTCGCTCGAAAGAGAATTCCGGGATGACGAAGCGGAGACGTTGCACCCCTAGCGGACACGACGAAGCGGGGAGGTTGCGCTCCCACTTCAGGTGGCCAAGCGTAGGGATGCGCTCTCTTGACAACCATGACGATGCGGAGAGTGTGCGCTTTAGCCTGCTTCGGACATCAGGCCGAGCTAGCCAGCCTTGCATCCATCGAGGCAAGACCCACTCACCGCGTCATCCCGGAAGCGAGCCGAGCAAAGCGACGGCGATGCTGTCCGGGATCCATTCCGTGACAGTGCGGCAATGCTCAGGCGAGGTAGAAAACAGCATACGCAAAAGCGCGCCTTGCAATGAGTGGATGCGCCAAATTCCAACCGCCGAGAATGATCCCGGATATTCCTTCCTCGCGCCGCTCGAAAGAGAATTCCGGGATGACGAAGCGCACAGGTGAGGCTTCAGCCCTCTGCCCCTCAGCCGCGCCGGGCGGCGTCGATTGTGGCGACGTCGATCTTCTGCATTTTCATCATCGCGTCGAAGGCGCGCTTGGCCTCGGCACCGCCGGCGGCCATCGCCTCGGTCAAGGTGCGCGGCGTGATCTGCCAGTTGAGGCCCCAGCGATCCTTGCACCAGCCGCACTCGCTTTCCCTGCCGCCGTTTCCGACGATGGCGTTCCAGTAGCGGTCGGTCTCTTCCTGGTCGTCGGTGGCGATCTGGAACGAGAAGGATTCGCTTTGCGGGAACTGCAGACCGCCGTTCAGCCCGATGCAGGGTATGCCGCAGACGGTGAACTCGACCACCAGCACTTCGCCCTGCTTGCTGGACGGGTTGTCGCTGGGCGAACGCCAGATGGAGCCGACTTTGGAATCCGGAAAGACGCTGGCATAAAACCGCGCTGCGGCCTCGGCGTCCTTGTCGTACCACAGGCAGATCTGATTTTTCGGGGCAGGCATGGGCGGGTCTCCTCGTTGGTCGAACTGCACGTCCCTAAACGACGCTTGGACCTAGGACGTTCCGTGATGAGCCAAGCCGACATGGTGAGCCGCCGAAGAGGTAGAAAATTTTCGAACATAAAAGTGCCGATGGATAGATGATCACTTTTTGTTCCAGTTTTCTCTTGGCCTTCCCGCGCGCTCGCGCTACCTCTGGCGCGTGACCGCCAAGCCGCGCCCCACTGATGAGAGTGCCGAAATCCGCTTGCCCGAGCCGTTCGTCAGATGGTTCGCCGCAAAGGGTTGGGCGCCGCGCGCTCACCAGATGGAACTCCTGGCGCGGGCGCAAGCCGGACAGTCGGTGCTGCTGATAGCGCCGACCGGGGCCGGCAAGACGCTGGCCGGCTTCCTGCCGACGCTGACGGAGCTGGCCGAGCGGCCGAAGCGCAGGCCGGGTGAAGGGCACCGTGGCATCCATACGCTCTACATCTCGCCGCTCAAGGCGCTGGCCGTCGATATTGAGCGCAACCTCGGCAAGCCGGTCGAGGAAATCGGTCTGCCGGTCACCATCGAAACGCGCACCGGCGACACGCCGGCCCACAAGCGCCAGCGCCAGAAACTGGTGCCGCCCGACATTCTGCTCACCACGCCGGAGCAACTGGCGTTGCTGATTGCGGCATCCGACGCCAGGCGCTTCTTCGAGGATCTGCGCTACGTAATCTTCGATGAGCTGCATTCGCTGGTCACCTCCAAGCGCGGCCATCTTCTGGCACTGGGGTTGGCGCGGCTACGCACATTCGTGCCGGACCTGCGCGCCATCGGCCTTTCGGCGACGGTGGCCGAGCCGGACGAGTTGCGGCGGTGGCTGGTGGGGCAGAGGTCTTCAAATGTTACCCCCACCCCTGACCCCTCCCCGCAAGGGGGAGGGGAATCTTGCGGAGGTGTTTCTGGCAAGAATTTGCAGGCGGTTTTGCTTGCCGAGGAAGCGGAGACGTCCCCCTCCTCCTTGCGGGGAGGAGTCAGGGGTGGGGGTAGTGCGCAGCCTATCCAGCCGATGGCCGGCCTCATCACCGTTGCCGGCGGCGCCAAGCCGGAAATTTCCATTCTCGATTCGCGCGAGCGGGTGCCGTGGGCCGGCCATTCGGCGCGCTACGCCATACCCGAGATCTACGAGGCGATCAGGCAGCACAAGACGACGCTTTTGTTCGTCAACACGCGCAGCCAGGCCGAACTGCTGTTCCAGGAACTGTGGCGGGCGAACGAAGAAGCCTTGCCGATCGCTCTGCATCACGGCTCGCTCGATGTCGGCCAGCGCCGCCGGGTCGAAAAGGCGATGGCCGACAATGCGCTGCGGGCCATCGTCGCCACCTCGACGCTCGACCTCGGCATCGACTGGGGCGATGTCGATCTCGTCGTCCATGTCGGCGCGCCGAAGGGTGCCAGCCGGCTGGCGCAGCGCATCGGCCGCGCCAATCACCGCATGGACGAGCCATCGAAAGCCGTGCTCATTCCGGCCAACCGCTTCGAGGTGCTGGAATGCCGCGCCGCCCTCGACGCCAACTACATCGGCGCGCAGGACACGCCGCCCTTGCTGGAAGGCGCGCTCGACGTGCTGGCGCAGCATGTCCTCGGCACCGGATGCGCAGCGCCTTTCGATGCCGATCTTCTCTACGAGGAAGTGACGAGTGCTGCGCCCTATGCCGGGCTGGACCGGCCGACCTTCGATCGCGTCGTCGATTTCGTCGCCACCGGCGGCTACGCGCTGAAGAGCTACGAGCGCTATGCCCGCATCCGCAAGACCAAGGAAGGGTTGTGGCGGGTCACCCATCCGCGCATCGCGCAGCAATATCGACTGAACATAGGCACCATCGTCGAAATGCCGGAGCTGAACGTGCGCTATGTGCGGCAAGGCCGGGTGGCGGGCTATGGCGGGCGCGTACTGGGCAAGGTCGAGGAATATTTCGCCGAGACGCTCAGGCCCGGCGACAACTTCCTTTTTGCCGGCAAGGTGCTGCGCTTCGAAGGCATCCGCGAAAACGAGTGCGTCGTCTCCAGCGGCGGCGGCAAGACGCAGATCATCGTGCCTTCCTATGCCGGCGGCAAGTTTCCGCTTTCCACCTATCTCGCCGACCAGGTGCGGGCCATGCTGGCCGATCCCGACCGTTGGCGTACGCTGCCCGAACAGGTCGAGGACTGGCTGCGGCTGCAGAAGGAAAAGTCGGTGCTGCCGAAGCGCGGCGACCTTCTGGTCGAGACGTTTCCGCGCGCCGACCGCCACTACATGGTGGCCTACCCGTTCGAGGGCCGGCTGGCGCACCAGACGCTCGGCATGTTGTTGACGCGCCGACTGGAACGCGCCAATGCGCGCCCGCTCGGCTTTGTCGCCACCGACTATTCGCTGGCCGTGTGGGGACTGGACAACATGGGCGCGCTGTTTGCTGCCGGCAAGCCGACGCTTGGCGCGCTGTTCGACGAGGACATGCTGGGCGACGACCTCGAAGCCTGGCTGAACGACAGCTGGATGCTGAAGCGCATGTTCCGCACCTGCGCCGTCATCGCCGGGCTGATCGAGAAACGTTTTCCGGGCCAGGAGAAGACCGGGCGGCAGGTGACGGTGTCGGCCGATCTCATCTACGATGTGCTGAGAAGCCACGAACCCGACCACATCCTGTTGCAGGCGACGCGGGCCGATGCCGCCGCCGGCCTGCTCGATGTCAGCAGGCTTGCCGACATGCTCTCGCGTATCCGGGGGCGAATCGTGCATAAGAGGCTGGACCGGATTTCGCCGCTGGCGGTGCCGGTGATGCTGGAGATCGGCAAGGAATCGGTGAATGGCGAGGCCAACGAGACGCTGCTGATGGAGGCAGCCGATCTCGTCGAGGAAGCGATGGGGGCAGGATTGGCAGGCGGTTCGCGATGAACCTGGCGATCAGGACAACGGCAATCCTTCCGGCCGATCTCGTCACGATCGCCGGAGAACGCGCGGTGTGCGATCCACGCGGCGTGCTCTATTTTCCCGAGCTTGCGCTGCTTGCCGTTTCCGACCTTCATCTGGAAAAGGGGTCTTCGCTGGCAAGGCGGGGCGCGCTGATCCCGCCCTACGACACCGCCGCGACGCTTGCCCGCCTGCAGGCAGTGATTGCCGACTACGCGCCGCGCATCGTCATCAGCCTCGGCGACAGTTTTCACGATGGCGAAGGCGCAAGCCGCCTGCACGATGAGTTCCGCGAGCGGTTGGAAACCCTGATCTCAGGCCGCGACTGGTTCTGGATTGCCGGCAACCATGATCCGGACGCACCGGCCGACCTGCCTGGCGAGACGGTCAGGGAACTGGCGGTCGCCTCGCTGGTGTTCCGGCACGAGCCGTCGAAGGGTCAAGCTGCCGGCGAGGTCGCGGGACACCTGCATCCTTGCGCGCGCATCGTGCAGCGCGGCCGCTCGGTGAGGCGGCGCTGTTTTGCCGGCGATGGTTCGCGCATGATCATGCCGGCCTTCGGCGCCTATACCGGCTCGCTCAATGTGCTCGACCGCGCCTATTCAGGTCTGTTCAACCGCGAAAGCCTTGTCGCCTACATGATGGGCAAGGACCGGATTTTCGCGTTGCCGGGCGCGATGCTCAAGGCAGGCTAGTCCCTGCGGAATAAGATCCGCCCGAGCCAGCCCGTGACGATGGCAAGTCCGATCGACATCAGGCCATAGGCAAAGCCGTGATTGTGGGCGAGGCGGAATATGGCCTGCTCGAAGCCGGACTTGCGGATTTCGAGTTGGGCCGAGCTTTCCTTCACGAACATGCCGTTCTTGAACAGGAAGGCGCGCGCCTTGTGCGTTCCGACGGGGACGTCCGGGGCGAGCCTGACGGTTGCGCGGAACAGGTTCTGCGACAGGAAGCGCACGCCGCCCACGTTTTCGCTGTAGAGGCCGATGGCCGTCTTGCGTTCCCGCAAGGCCTTGGTGAAGGCGGCGATGGTGAAGGGGTTCTGGCTGCGGTCGGCGGGCTGGATGTAGATGTTGTTCGCACCGAGCGACAGTTGCTTGTAGCTGTTCGGTTCGGTGATGTCCTGGAAGGCACGGGTCGTGGCCACGGAGTAGGACACCGGGACGTTTTCGAACTGCTCGGATTCGAGGTTCATCCATACGCCGAGCACGCGGTCCTTGCGCCGCACGATGACCGGACGTGCAGGCCCCTCCAGCACCACGATGACATCGTAGCGGCCCTGACGCGAGACTTGCGGATCGGCATCTTCCAGCGAGCCGAAGATGGTGAGGTCGGCGCCGGCAAAGCCGGCCGTTATGGCGACGCTGTCGGTGGAGAGACCGATCTGGATATTTTCCTGGTGCGGCGACTGCGCGAATGCCGGAAAGGCAATCAACGATAGCGCAAGCAATGTCCCAACGCGCCTCATCAGCTCAGCCCCGGTGCGCTGAGCGAATAGAGGTTTGGCGGGGTTACGAACAGGTCGACGGCAAGGCGGATCGCAACTGCAAGCACAAGAAGTGCCAAAAGCGCGCGCAGTTGCTCGCCGCGCAGCTTCTGGCCGGCCTTGGCACCGTACTGGGCTCCGGCAACGCCGCCGATCATCAGCAGCAGCGCCAGCATGATGTCGACGGTGTAGTTCGTCGAAGCGTGGATCAGCGTCGTATAGCCCGAGGTGAAGATGATCTGGAACAGCGATGTGCCGACGACGACGTTGGTCGGGACACGCAGGAGATAGATCAGCGCCGGCACCATGATGAAGCCGCCGCCGACGCCCATGATCGAGGACAAAAAGCCGATGGCCGCGCCCAGCGCGAGGACCGGGATGACGCTGACGAACAGCTTCGATGTGCGAAAGCGCATCTTCAGCGGCAAGCGGTGGATCCAGTTGTGTTGGCCGGACTTCTTCAGGGTCGGCGCTGCGCCGCTGCGGGTGGCGCGCAGCGCGTTGACGCTTTCAAACAGCATCAATCCGCCGACGCTGCCCAGCAATGCCACGTAGAGCAGCGAAATGAACAGGTCGAGCTGGCCAAGGCTGCGCAGCACGGAAAACACATAGACGCCGGCCGTCGAGCCGACGATGCCGCCGGCCAGCAACACAAACCCCAGCTTGAAGTCGAGCGTACCTCGCTTCATGTGCGACAGCGCGCCGGAGAAGGACGAGGCGATGACCTGGTTGGCACCGGTGGCGACCGCGATGGCCGGGGGGATGTTGTAGAAAATCAGCAGCGGGGTGATGAGGAAGCCGCCGCCGACGCCGAAAAGACCCGACAGGAATCCGACCGCCGCGCCCATTGCCAGCAGCACGAACACGTTGACGGATATTTCCGCAATCGGGAGATAGATGCCCACCCGCTCGTCTCGATCACTTGTCGCCCCTCGGCAAAAACATAGTGCCGAAAAGCTAATCTGTTCTTGCACGATCGCCGCAGCGGGAATTTTTGCCCGCTACGGTGCTGAAAAAAGAAATATGTCAATCAGTTAACAGGCAAATGTGTGGCAGCGGCGTCGCAGAAGCGACGCCGCTTGCACTTATTTGCGCGCAAGGAGTGCGTTTACCAGCTTTTCATCGACTTCGCCGGTCTGCGCCATGTCGTGGTCGGCCTGGAACGCCATGATGGCGTCCTTGGTCTTGCCGCCCATGACGCCATCGGCGGTGCCGGCCGAGTAGCCGTTCTTGTTGAGGATCAACTGGATGTTCTGAACGGCCTTGGTCATGTCCACGCTTGCCGTGGTGGTAGGCGCATCTTGCCAGCCGTCGGGCAGTTCAACCGCATTTGCCGAAGGATCGACAGGCTTGGCTTTCCAGAGTTCGGTCGTCGCGCGGGCCTTTTCCAACTGCTCGGGCCGCAACACCTTGGCGATTTCGTCGCGCTTGGCGGCAGCATCCTTGTCTCCCGTCTTTGCGACGAGGGCGAACCATTTGTAGGATTCCTCAAGGTCCTGCTTCATGCCGACGCCTTTGGCCGACAGGATGCCGAGATTGAACTGGCTGTCCTTCACGCCAAGGTCCGCCGCTTCCTGGAACCAGCGTGCCGCCGCATCGTTGTCCGCCGTGCCATCGGCGCCCATCGCGAGCAGCACCGCAAGATTGTGCATGGCGCTGGCGTTGCCCTGCTGAGCGGCCATTTGATACCAGGTCTTGGCCTTGCCGACGTCGCGGGTGACGCCAATTCCCTTCTCGTAGAAATTGCCGATGCGGTACTGCGCCGGCGCGAGGCCCTGTTCGGCTGCCTTTTCGTACCATTTTGCGGCTGCCTTCAGGTCTTCCTTGATACCGCGCGCCTCGGCATAGCGAGAGCCGATTTCGAAAAGCGCCTTGGCATCCCCGTCGGCGGCTGCCTCACGCAGGGCAGGCGTACCGATTTCGCCGGGGATATCGAGGCCTGCCATGGTAGTGGCGGTCATTTTGGTTTCTTCGGTATCCGAAAGCGTCGAGGTCGAAGCGGGCGCCACGACCTTGTCAGACGGGGTCAAGGGAGCCGGCGTCTTTGCCGTGGGCTGCACCAGCATGGCCGCACCGCTATCTGCCTTCGCCGGTGCTGATGCGGCGACACTTTTGACCTCCGGCTTGGCCGGCTTTGCCGTGGCGGCAGTAGTCGTGGCATCCGTGGCCTTGGCGGTGGAAACCGCTGCTGGTTTTGCCTTTGCCGCTGCAGGCTGCGCCACCTTTTGCGCTATCGGCGGGACGACGGCCTTTTGCGCTACCTGCGCCGGGTCGGACAGGAAGGCCTTGCCGAGCTGAAGGCCTGCGAGTGCAAGCATGATGGCGCCAGCCGCCATCAGGATCGGCTTGCGGCGTGACTTGAGCAGGTCGCCGATGCGCAGCGCCTTGACCGGGCCGCCGAGCGACGATTGCCGCTTCAGCGTCTCGGCTTCCACGGCCGCCGCCTGCGCAGCGCGCCGCGCCGCCGCAATGAAATCGGACTTGGCCGCTTCTGTTTCCTGTCGCTTGTCTGGCGTTCCGCGCTCGTCGCGGACCCGTTTCATGATCGCGCTGAGATCGGGCGCACCGGAGCCGGGCTCGAGCGGGCGATTGATCAGGGCGGGTTCAAGCTGCTGCTCCGGGTCAAGCATTGGAAGTTCGGCAACAGGCTCCGAACCGGGAAGGGCCACGGCATCGGTGTTCTTGCGGCTCTTGAAGGCGCGGGCGATGCCGCCAAAGAGCGATTTTTTGCGGCCCGGCTCCTTTTCGCTTGGTGCCTGCCCGCCTGCGGCTGCCTTGGCAGCGTCGGCCGCGGCTTCAGCCGGCGTGCGCACCGGTGCGTCGCCGCGCATGACGGCGGCGACAAAATCCTCGTGCTCGTCATTTGCTTCCGACAATATTTCCGGTGTTTCCGACAGGGGCAGCGGTTCGTCCAGATCAAGGGTCGGCGCCTCTTGCACCATGATCTTGGCAACGGTCTCGGTTTGCGCCACCTCGTCGGCAATCGGCGTTTCCAGCGAGCTCAAGCGCTCGACGATCTTCAAAAGCGTGTCGTGGATAGCTTCGAAAGTCTTTGAATTGCGGTCATCCGAGCGCCGCGTCAGCGTCTCGAGGGTCTTCAGGTCCTGTGCGAGACCAGCGACGGCGGCATTTTCCACCGCCGTGCCGCTCATCGAGCGGACGGCGCTTTCGGCGGCTTCCCTTGCCGCGTCAAGGATGGAGTCGCGCGTGCCGCTGATGGACTGCTCGATCTGGCTGAGGCGCGGGCTGATGTCGTCGAAATCCGGCAGCGGTGTACCGGGTCGCGACAGGTGCGCCGAAAGCCCGGCCACTTGCGCTTCAAGGCTGCGGATCAGGTCGGGATCAAGTCCGGCGAACTGTGCCGTTGAACTGTCCAGACGGTCCGATATTTCCGTGAGCCGTGTTTCCAGGCCGCGAATGGCTTTCTGGCTTGCCCCGTCATTGGCGCGCGCCTCCAGCCCTTCGGTCAGGATATTGAAACGTGCATCGATGGCTTCGATGACGCCGGCGGTATCCAGCCCCGATTGCGGGGCAAGATGGCCAAGCCGGTCTGCGACTTCATCAAGCCGCCGCTCAAGATCGCGAAACAGGATGTTGCCCTGCTCGATGGCGTCACCTTGACGCCGCTCCAGCATGGCTGCCAGCACGTCGAACCGCTGTTCCAGTCCCTGAACGATGCGGTCGGCGTCGGGCATGGCAGGCGCGCGGTCGATCTTTTCGGCGATAACCGCGATCTGGCCGGCAAGCCGCTCCATCGCTTCTTCCGGCAGATGGCTGTTCGAGGCGAGTTCATCGACCCGCTGCGAGAGCGCGCTCAGCCGCTCTATGACTTCGCCGCTTGGCTTGTCTTCCGACACTTCCTCGATCTGTGCAGCCAAGGCGGAGACCCGCTGCTCGATGCGCTCAAGCGCCGAAGGATCGAAGGCATTCGCCTGAATGGCGACCGTCGAAGCGAGAATGGCCCGGGAAATCTCGTCGAGGCGCTCGTCGATGAGGCTGACGGTTTCGCCTGCCTGCCCGCTTTGCTGGGTGGCGAAATGATCGAGCGCGCCGGCAAGCGTGCGGACCTTGTCTTCGAGCGAACGTAGCGGCAGCGATTCGGGAAGGGTCTCGACGGCGCGGCTGATCTGCTCAAGCCGCTCGCCCAACAGGGCGATGCCTGCGTCTTCCGCCGGCGCCTGCCTGCCTGCCTCGAAACGCTCTTCGAATGCGGCCCAGCGGCGATTGAAATCGTCCCAGCGCGTGTCCACGGCGCGCACGCTTTCGTCGCTGGCCAAGGTCTCGATTGCGGCCTTCACCTGCTCAAGTTCCAGCCGAAGCATGCTGATGCTTCTGTCGTCGCTCTTGTCGGCCAGCGCCTGGATGGTGCCGGACAGGCGTTCCAGTTCGAGACCGAGTTCGGCGCTGTCCCTGGAAGCTTCATCGGGCTGGCGGGCCAGTTCGATGTCGTGGCGAAGCACCTCGAATTCCTGGTGCAGGCCATCCGTCATCTGGTGGCGCAGTTCCTCGCGCAGGCTGCGCAACTCGATGGCGATCTTGCTGACCGCTGCGAGGCTGTCTTCCTGGCTGCGGACGCGGTCGATGTCGCGTGCGATGGTCTGGTAGTTCGGCCCGAAGTTCGAACCCGCCTGCGGCTCTGCGGAGTGCTGCGAAAAGAACGGGTCGCGCAAGGGGTGGCTTTCGTAGCGGGGCTGCTCCGCATCGGCCATCAGGTGGCTGTCGGTTTCCCGCCGCGAGCGCTCCAGCCGCGCCTCGAGCGCGGCAAGCGAATGGTTGAGCTGTTCCAGCGTGGTGTGCGGCTTGCGCTGCCGATTGGTGTTAAGAGTCTCGAGATAGGACCGTTTGTTGCTCATCGCGACGCCCATTTCTGGAAGTGGCTGGCACTGAGCCAGATTCCCCTCAAATATTCCGTCGGCGACGAATGCGGCCACGCCAATGCCTTGCGGCAGGAGCACCAGCTTCCAGGACCTTGGCCCACGCTTCGAAAATCCGTGAAAACTTCGCTACAGGATAACCACGGCGAACCGACATGCGCACAATTCGCCCAACGTGGTAAACAAGATGTTAATCAAACTTAAGAAGCTTAACCTTTATTGAGAAAATCCTTCGATCCGCCGCGCAAAGCGGAGTGATCGGGGTGCATCACGACCCCCTTGAATTTTCCCGCTGATGCAAGTTCATACTTACGTAAACGTAAGCGGAACTTTGTCGTGCCGCTTTTTGTGGAAGTTGAAACCAGAACCGGAAGTGGAAACGCGCTTCCGCATGCGCCGCAGGCCTTTCGAGCGCCATGCCGCAACCCAGGAAAACCAGATGATGAAATCGATGCCGGCCGTCGACACCGCGGCCTTTCAAAATGACATTCTGAGCGATCCGGCCGGCGAGCTGGCGCGCATCGGCGAAATGGCCAAGCAGTTCGGCGTGACTTTGCGCACCTTGCGCTTCTATGAGGACAAGGGCCTGATCAGCCCGCTGCGCGACGGCGCGACGAGACTTTATTCGCACCGCGACAAGGCGCGGCTGAAGCTGATCCTGCTCGGCCGCAAGGTTGGCTTTTCCCTGCGCGACGTGAAGCAGCTGATGGACCTCTACGATCCGTCCGGCGCCAACATCAAGCAGCTCAAAGTGGCGTTGGACAAGTCGGACAAGCAACTGGCGCGGCTGCACAAGCAGCGCGCGCTTCTCGACGAAGCCATCAACGAGCTGAGCAACTCGATGGCGGATATCCGCCGCATGCTGGCCGAGCGGTCGGCGGCGCCGTCGGGCACCGCCAACTAGGGCGGCTGTTTCCAACCTGACAACACATGTCTGCGGCCAGATGCGCGCCGGCCACGCCGGCGTCATCGGGCCGTTGCAGCATTTTGGCAGGTTTGCGCAGGCGGCAATTTCGCTTCAGATTGCCCGGCGAGGCTCCCGGATCTCGACGGAGAGCCAAAATTTGCCGCTTCCGAAATATTGACGTTTACGCAAACGTCAATATTTGATAGAGGGACGCATTGCCGGACCCTGCGCGATCTGACACGGTCGAACGCTGGCGGCACACGGGCTGGAGGAAAGACAGGATGCCGATCTATCATGCGCCGGTTCAGGACACGCTGTACCTGCTGAACGACGTACTCGGCTACGGCCGCTACTCGAACTTGCCCGGCTTTGCCGATGCCTCGCCCGACGTGCTTGAGGCAATCCTGGCCGAAGGGGCAAAGCTGGCCGAAAACGTCATGCAGCCGGTCAACCGGATCGGCGACATGGAAGGCTGCGAGCGTCATGATGACGGGTCGGTGACCACACCCAAGGGCTTCAAGGAGGCCTTCGACCAGTATCGCGACGGTGGCTGGATGGGACTTGCGGCGCCTGCCGAATTCGGCGGCCAGGGCCTGCCCTATACGGTGCACACGGCGGTCGGCGAATTCCTCTCCTCCGCCAACATGGCGCTGATGATGTATCCGGGCCTGACGCAAGGCGCGATCGCGGCCATCGTGGTCCATGGCAGCGACGAACAGAAACAGACCTTCCTGCCGAAGATGATCGAGGGCGCGTGGACAGGCACCATGAACCTGACCGAACCGCATTGCGGCACGGACCTCGGTCTTTTGCGCACCAAGGCGGTGCCGAACGGCGACGGCACCTACCGGATTTCCGGCCAGAAGATTTTCATCTCCGCCGGCGAGCACGACATGTCGGATAACATCGTCCATCTCGTTCTGGCCCGCATCGAAGGCGCGCCGGAGGGCGTGAAGGGCATTTCGCTGTTCATCGTGCCGAAGTTCAAGCTGGACGGGGCCGGCAATCCCGGCGAGCGCAACAAGGTGTCGTGCGGCTCGATCGAAGAGAAGATGGGCATCCACGGCAATGCCACCTGCGTCATGAACTATGACGAGGCCGAAGGCACCTTGCTCGGCGAGGAGAATGGCGGCCTCAAGGCGATGTTCGTGATGATGAACGAAGCCCGTCTCGGTGTCGGCCTGCAGGGGCTTTCGCTGTCGGAAGTCGCCTACCAGAACGCGGTGAATTACGCGAGGGAACGCCTGCAGGGCCGCTCACTGACCGGGCCGAAGAATAAGGACGGCAAGGCCGATCCGATCATCGTCCACCCCGATGTCCGCCGCAACCTGATGACGATGAAGGCCTTCAACGAGGCGGGCCGCGCGCTGCTGCTGTGGACGGCGTTGAATTCGGACGTTGCGCACCGCTCCGCCGACGACAAGGACCGCCAGGCGGCCGACGATCAGCTGAGCCTGATGACGCCGATCGTGAAGGGCGTGTTGACCGACAAGGGCTTCGACCATGCGGTCATGGCGCAGCAGGTTTTCGGCGGTCACGGCTATATCGAAGAACACGGCATGAGCCAGTTCGTGCGCGATGCCCGCATCGCCATGATCTATGAAGGGGCGAACGGCATCCAGGCGCTCGATCTGGTCGGCCGCAAGCTGGCGCAGAACGGCGGCCGCGCCGTGCAGGCCTTCTTCAAGGAGGTCGGCGACTTCTGCGAGGAAAATCGCGGCGACGAAAAGCTGGCCCCGTTCACCAAGGCGCTCAAGAAGGGCCTCAACGACCTGCAGGCTGCCACCATGTGGCTGATGCAGAACGCCATGCAGAAGCCGGACAATGCCGGTGCGGCCTCGACCGACTACCTGCATCTCTTCGGGCTGGTGGCGCTTGGCTACATGTGGGGCCGCATGGTCAAGGTCTCGCAGGCGAGGCTTGGCGAAACCGCCGACGGCGTGGCATCCTTCCATGAGAACAAGATTGTCACCGGCCGCTACTTCATGGAGCGCGTCATGCCGGAAACGGCGGCGCATCTCGCCCGCATTTCTTCCGGCGCGGACACCATGATGGCATTGCCGGCAGAGGCGTTTTGATCGGGTAGATATTTCAGGAGCAGCTTGCCTTGGCCAACCCGTCGGAAATCCTGTCCCTGCCGAAGCCTGACTGGGTAAGTGAAGACGTCGCCATGCTCTACGACATGGCGAACCGCTTCATGGCGGACGAGATTGCGCCGCACTACGACACCTACGAAAAGAACGAGGTGGTCGATCGCTCCGCCTGGAAGAAGGCCGGCGAAGCAGGACTTCTCTGCGCTTCCATGCCGGAACAATATGGTGGTGCCGGCGGAAGCTTTGCCCATGAGAGCGCGATCATCGAGGCGATCGGCCATGTCGGCGTCGATGGCTTCGGCATCGGCCTGCACAACGCCATCGTAACCCCCTACATCCTTCATTACGGCTCGGAAGAGCAGAAGAAGAAATGGCTGCCGCGCCTGGCAAGCGGCGAACTGATCGGCGCGATTGCCATGACGGAGCCCGGCGCGGGTTCCGATCTGCAGGGCGTCAAGACGCGTGCGGAGCGCGACGGCAACCAGTACCGCATCAATGGCTCGAAGACCTTCATCACCAACGGTCAGTTGGCCAATCTCATTGTCGTGGTCACCAAGACCGATCCGGCCAAGGGTGCCAAGGGCACGTCGCTTATCGTCGTCGAGACCGACGAGGTCGAGGGTTTCGAGCGCGGGCGCAACCTCGACAAGATCGGGCTGAAGGCCAACGACACGTCCGAGCTGTTCTTCAACGACGTGCGCGTGCCGACCGCCAATCTTTTGGGACATGAAGAGGGCCAGGGCTTCGTCCAGCTGATGCAGCAATTGCCGCAGGAGCGCCTGATGATCGGCACCACGGCGATTGCCATGGCGGAACGCGCGCTCGCGCTCACCATCGACTACGTCAAGGAACGCAAGGCCTTCGGCCAGAAGATCATCGACTTCCAGAACACCCAGTTCAAGCTGGCCGAACTCAAGACCGAAATCACCATCGGCCGGGTTTTTTACAACGACTGCGTCAAACGGCACATCGCCGGCGGCCTCGACCCTGTTACAGCTTCGATGGCCAAATACTGGCTGTCCGATCTTCAGGGCAAGGTGATGGACGAGTGCCTGCAGTTGCACGGCGGCTACGGCTACATGAACGAATATCCGATTGCGCGCATGTGGCGCGATGCCCGCGTGCAGCGCATCTATGGCGGCACCAACGAAATCATGAAGCTTTTGATCGGGCGCTCGCTGTGAGCAGCCGGGTCCACATAACAAGGAGCTGAAAAATGGCTGAAGCTTATGTCTATGATGCCGTGCGCACGCCGCGCGGCCGTGGCAAGAAGGACGGGTCGCTGCACGAGGTGCCGGCGGTACGCCTGGCGGCAAAGACGCTGGAAGCCATCCGCGACCGCAACGGCATGGATACGGGAACGGTCGACGATATCATTTTTGGCTGCGTCGATCCGGTTGGCGAAGCCGGCGCGGTGATCCCGCGCGCCGCCGCCTTCGAGGCCGGCTATGACGACAAGGCGCCCGGCATGCAGATCTCGCGCTTCTGCGCCTCCGGCCTCGACGCCATCAATTTCGGCGCGGCCAAGATCGCGCAGGGCGCTGACGACATCGTCATTGCCGGCGGCGTGGAATCGATGAGCCGCGTCGGCATGGGTGCCGCCGGCGGCGCATGGTTCATGGACCCCTCCGTCGGCCTGCCGGGCTGGTTCGTGCCGCAGGGCATTTCGGCCGATCTCATCGCCACCAAATACGGGTTCTCCCGCGACGACGTCGATGCCTACGCGGTCGAGAGCCAGAAGCGCGCCGCGCACGCCTGGGACAAGGGCTGGTTCAAGAATTCAGTCGTTCCGATCAAGGACCAGAATGGCCTGACCATTCTCGACCGCGACGAACATATGCGGCCCTCGACCGACATGCAGTCGCTGGCGGCGCTAAATCCCTCCTTTGTCATGCCGGGTGAAATGGGCGGTTTCGATGCCGTCGCCGTGCAGAAACATCCGGAGATCGAGGAGGTGAACCACGTCCACCATGCCGGCAATTCGTCCGGCATCGTCGATGGGGCGGCTGCCGTTCTGCTGGGCTCGAAGAAGGCCGGCAAGATGCTGGGAATGAAGCCGCGCGCCCGTATCCGCGCCTTCGCCAATATCGGCTCGGAGCCGGTGCTGATGCTGACCGGGCCGGTCGACGTGACGGAAAAGCTTTTGAAGCGCGCCGGGATGAAGATCTCGGACATCGACCTGTTCGAACTCAACGAGGCCTTTGCCTCGGTGGTGCTGCGCTACATGCAGGCTTTCGACATTCCGCACGACAAGATCAACGTCAATGGCGGTGCGATCGCCATGGGTCACCCGTTGGGAGCCACCGGGGCGATGATCTTCGGAACGGTGCTGGATGAGCTTGAAAGGCGCAACCTCAACACCGCCTTGGTGACCTTGTGCATCGGTGCCGGCATGGGCACCGCCACCATCATCGAACGCGTCTGACCGGAGGCGGAACAATGACCTACAAGAACTTCACGCTGGAAACCGACGCCGACGGCATTGCCCTGATCACCTGGGACATGCCCGACCGTTCGATGAACGTGTTTACCGAAGAGGTGATGCGCGAACTGAACACCATCGTTGACCGGGTGACCGGCGAGGCCGGCATCAAGGGCGCGGTAATCACGTCGGGCAAGGACACCTTCTCCGGCGGTGCGGACATCACCATGCTGCAGACGATGCTGAAAACCTTTGCCAAGGAAAAGGCCGGCAACGTCGAGAAGGCGACGCAGAAGCTGTTCGAGACGGCCGGCTACATGACCGGCCTGTTCCGCAAGCTCGAGACCTGCGGCAAGCCATGGGTTTCAGCCATCAACGGAACCTGCATGGGCGGGGCTTTCGAACTCTCGCTCGCCTGTCATGGCCGTGTCGCCGCCAACTCAGACAAGGTGAAGATGGCGCTGCCGGAAGTGAAGATCGGCATTTTCCCGGGCGCCGGCGGCACCCAGCGCGTGCCGCGCCTGGCCGACACGCAGGCTGCCTTACAGATGCTGACGTCCGGCCAGACGCTGACGCCTCAGAAGGCCAAGGGCATGGGGCTTGTCCATGAAGTTGCTGAACCGGCCAAGCTGGTCGAGACGGCAAAGGCAATGATCAAGAACGGTCTCAGCGCCGTTGCGCCATGGGACCAGAAGGGTTTCAAGATTCCCGGCGGACCGGTTTACTCGATGGCAGGCGCAAACCTTTGGCCGCCGGCCATCGCCATCCTGCGCCGCGAAACCTTTGGCAATTATCCGGCGGCTTCGGCGATCCTGAAATGCGTCTATGAGGGCCTTTTGGTGCCGTTCGATACGGCGCTGCGCATCGAGCAGCGCTATTTCACCGAGATCATGCAGACCAAGGAAGCGGCGGCGATGATCCGCTCGCTGTTTGTCTCGCTGCAGGAATTGAACAAGGGCGCGCGCCGGCCGGAAGGCGTGCCGGACACCAAGTTCAAGAAGATCGGCATATTGGGCGCAGGCTTCATGGGTGCGGGCATTGCCCATGTCACCGCCAAGGCCGGCATTCCGGTGGTGTTGCTGGACCGCGATACCGCGTCGGCGGAAAAGGGCAAGGCGCATTCCGCCGAGCTGATGGACGGGCTGATCAAGAAGGGCCGGGCCAAGCCGGAGGACAAGGAAAAGCTGTTGTCGCTGATCACGCCGACCGCAAGCTATGCGGACCTGGCTGGCTGCGATCTTGTCGTCGAGGCGGTGTTCGAGGATTCGGCTGTCAAGAAGAGCGCGACCGAACAGGCTGAGGCGGTGCTGAAGCCATCGGCGGTGTTTGCCTCCAACACCTCGACCATTCCGATTACCGCGCTTGCCAAGAATTCGGTGCGGCCGAAGAATTTCGTTGGCATCCATTTCTTCTCGCCGGTCGACAAGATGATGCTGGTCGAGATCATCCTCGGCAAGAAGACGGGCGACAAGGCGCTGGCAACGGCGATCGACTTCGTGCGCGCCATCAAGAAGACGCCGATCGTCGTCAACGACACGCGCGGTTTCTACGTCAATCGCTGCGTGCTGCGCTACATGTCGGAAGCCTACAAGATGCTGATCGAGGGCGTGCCGGCACCGATGATCGAGAACGCCGCCAAGGCGGCTGGCATGCCGGTTGGGCCGCTGGCGCTGACCGACGAGACGGCTGTCGATCTCGCCCAGAAGATCATGAAGCAGACCATCCGCGACCTTGGCGAAAGGGCGGTGGACCCCAAGCAGATGGCGCTGATCAACACCATGGTGGATACCCATCAGCGCTTTGGCCGCAAGAACGGCAAGGGCTTTTATGATTATCCGGCCAAGCCGGCCAAGAAGAAGCTGTGGCCGGGCCTCAAGGACCTCTATCCGCAGAAGAAGGCCGACGAGGTTGATTTCGAGGAACTGAAGCAGCGCCTTTTGACGGTGATTGCGCTGGAAGCGGCGCGCGTCATGGAAGAAAAGATCGTCGTCGATCCGCGCGAGGCCGATGTCGGCTCGATCCTGGCGTTCGGCTTCGCGCCTTATACCGGTGGCGCGCTGTCCTACATCGACGGAATCGGCGTGAAGGAATTCGTCCAGATAGCCAAGCGGCTGCAGAAGAAGTACGGCGCGGAGTTCAAGGCGCCCAAGCTGCTGCTCGACATGGCTGACAAGGGCGAGACCTTCTATCAGCGCTTCAATCCCTATGGCGGGGAGCAGGCGAAGAAGGCCGCCTGACCAGCCGCCATGTATGTCTGGGCGCGACTGGCGCGGGTGGTGGCCACGGCACGAAGCCGTGGCGCTTATGTTCCCGGCGGGGAAGGCCGGCTGGCCTTCCGCTGCTTGCCGAGCGATATCGATTCCAACCTGCATCTCAATAATGCGCGTTACATGATGCTGGCCGACCTTGGCCGCATCGACATTTTCGTGCGCGCCGGCCTGCTTGGCGTGGCGCGCAAGCGCAGATGGGCGCCGATGCTGGGCGGCCTGCAGGTCGTCTATGCGCGCGAAATCAGGCTTTGGCAGCACTTCGAGGTGCTGTCGTCGATCCAGACCTGGGAGGGAACGCAGGTTGTCGGCAAGCACCGCTTCATTCTCGAAAGTGGCGAGGTTGCCGCAACTGTGATGACGACTGCCGGCGTCTACGACCGTTCAGAGCGCCGCTTTGTGCCTATGGACGACGTTGTCGCAGCGCTTGGGTATCCGGCAAGGCCGCGCCCCTTGAGCGACATTGAAGAGGCATTCCTGAGATCGCACCGGATGCTGCGCGCCGAGACGAAAGCCAATCCCACCGAATAGGGAAACGGCCCGTGCCGGCGTCGTTCGGCCCGCCCAAGGTGGACAAGCGCCCACTCGGGGGCTAAAACGAAATCACAGGTATTTTTTCCTCTCAGGGAGAGCCCCCATGCTCTCGCATGACGGTGTTTGGGCTGCCATTGACGCGCTCGCGGAGCGCTATTCGCTGTCGGCATCGGGTCTTGCCCGGCGTGCGGGGCTGGATTCGACGGCCTTCAACAAGTCGAAGCGGCTGTCCTCGGATGGACGTCCGCGCTGGCCCTCGACGGAATCGCTGGCCAAGATCATGGAAGCGACCGGGGCGTCGCTGGACGAGTTCATGAAACTGCTCGGGACGCGTCCGGAGGCGGATGCGCTGCCGGTGCAGCGTCCCACCGTGCCGTTGGTGGGCTTTGCCCAGGCGGGCGCTGGCGGTTTCTTCGACGATGCGGGATTTCCGGTCGGCCATGGCTGGGACCTTGTCGAACTGCCGGCGCAATCGACGGCCGCGTCCTATGCGCTGAAGGTGCAGGGCGATTCCATGCTGCCGCTCTACCGCAATGGCGATGTCCTGATCGTGGAGCCCGGCGCGCGCGTCCACAAGGGCGACCGCGTCGTCGTCAAGACGACGGCCGGCGAGGTGATGGCCAAGGTTTTGAACCGGCAGACGGAAAAGTCGATCCTTCTCGTTTCATTGAACCCGGAACATCCAAATCGCGACATTCCTGCTCACGAGATCGAATGGGTGGCGCGGATCGTCTGGGCGAGCCAGTAGGGGCCGGCATGCGGCTGCTGCACGCAGGATTTGCAGCCTTATGCGTCGTGGTGACGGGCGCGCTGATCGTTGCGGGAGGCCGGGCACTGCTTCCTACGCCGATTGAACCGGAACCTTCAACGGTTGAGGCCGAGGCTCCTGCAGCCGTACCAACAGCGCCGTCGCCCGGACCCAAACCGACGCCTGCGAAGTCGAGGTCGATCGACCCGCTCGTCGTCGCGCCGCCGCAGTTGGATGGCGTGGAACTGGAGCGCGTCGCGCCGCGCCAGCCGCTGAGCGACCTGGCATTGGCCGAGCCGCCCAAGCCGAAGCTTTCCGGCGACTGGAAGGGCACGACCCTGTTTCGGCCATTCGCCTCGTCGGCCGGGATGGTTGCCGCGCAACGCTATTCGGTCACCATTGCCGGCATCGATGTTGTGCAGAGCGACGAAACCTGCCTCGACAATGGCAAGTCATGGACCTGCGGCGCACATGCGCTTGGCGCGTTCCGGGCCTTCCTGCGCGGACTGGCGGTCGTCTGCGCCATTCCCGCTGACAAGGATCGCGGCGAATTTACCGTGCGTTGCCGGTCCGGCAAGAAGGACGTCGGCGAATGGCTGGTCGAAAACGGCTGGGCGCGGGCCGAGAAGGGCAGTCCCTACGAAGAGGCCGGCGAAAAGGCGCGCAGCCTGCGCAAGGGCATCTACGGCGCGGCACCGGAAAACACCGACGTTCCACCGCTGACCGGAAGCACCGAAGCCGCGCCTTCGACGCCGGACACGATCATCGACCTGTCCGGCGAGGAGCTTACGCCGCCAGTTGCCCTGCCAGAGCCTGCGCAATGAGCGCGCGGGTTTCGGCGATGCCGTAGAGCGCGGCGAACGAGCCGAAGCGCGGGCCGCGTTCCTGGCCGATCAGCACCTGGTAGATCATCTGGAAGAAGGCGACCGAAACGCCGGGGCCGCCTTCCGGGCTCTGCTTGGTGTGATCCTGATAGCGCTCGATCTTGCGGGCAACGTTGAGCGTTGCCGTCTGGATCGCTTCGCCGTCGGCGTCTGCCGGCAGCGCGGAAAGTGCGTCCGACAGCCTGGCAAGCGCATCGCGCTCGACGTCGTCGGGAGCACGATAGACCTTCGACGGCTTCACGAAGTCCTCGAAGTAGCGGATCGCATAGCCGGTCAGGCGGTCCAGTTCCGGGTTCTTTTCAGGCGACACGCCGGGTGCATAGCGCGAGATGAAGCCCCACAATACGTCCTTGTTCTGGGCGTTCGAGGCGCTGACAAGGTTGAGCAGCAGCGAGAACGGCACGGCAAGGTCGATGGCCGGCGGATTGCCGCTGTGCATGTGCCAGACCGGATTGCCGAGCCGGTTCTTCCAGTCCTGCCGCGGATAGGCCGACAGGAAGGTGTAGTATTCCTCGACGGCGCGCGGGATGACGTCGAAGTAGAGCTTCTTCGCCACCCTCGGCTTCTGGTACATGTAAAGGCCGAGGCTCTCGGTCGGGGCGTAGGTCAGCCATTCGTCGATGGTGAGCCCATTGCCCTTCGACTTCGATATCTTCTGGCCGTTCTCGTCGAGGAACAGTTCATAGACGAAATGTTCCGGTGCGCGGCCGCCGAGGATTTCGCAGATGCGGTCGTAGATCGGCGCGTTGGTCTGGTGGTCCTTGCCGAACATCTCGAAATCGACGCCGAGCGCTGCCCAGCGCATGCCGAAATCGGGCTTCCACTGCATCTTCACCTTGCCGCCGGTTACGGCAAGCGTGGTTTCGGTGCCGTCCTCGTCGTTGAAGGTGATGGTGCCGGCCTTGGCATCGACATGCTTCATCGGCACGTAGAGCACACGGCCGGTCTTTGGCGAGATCGGCAGGAACGGGCTGTAGGTCGCCTGCCGCTCTTCGCCCAGCGTCGGCAGCATCACCTTCATGATGGCGTCGTAGCGTTCGGCGGCGCGCAGCAGCACGTCATCGAATCGGCCCGACTTGTAGTAGTCGGTCGCGCTGGCGAACTCGTAGTCGAAGCCGAAGGTGTCGAGGAAGCGGCGCAGCATCGCGTTGTTGTGATGGCCGAAGCTCTCGTAGTCGCCGCCGAAGGGATTGGGCACCGAGGTCAGCGGCATGTGCAGATAGGGTTCCAGGAACGCCTTGTCCGGCACGTTGTCGGGTATCTTGCGCATCCCGTCCATGTCGTCGGAGAAGCACAAGAGCCGCGTCTTCACCTTGTCTTGGGTGAGGATGCGGAAGGCGTGGCGCACCATGGTCGTACGCGCGACTTCGCCGAAGGTGCCGATATGCGGCAGGCCTGACGGGCCATAACCTGTCTCGAACAGGACGGTGTCCGGAAGCCCGCTTTTTGCGTAGCGGGCGATGATTTTCTTGGCTTCCTCGAACGGCCAGGCTTTGCTCTCCGCCGCAGCGGAAAGAAGTTCCGGGTTGAGATCGAGGATGCCTGTTCCGGCCATTTTGATGGTCCTGCTAGCGCCGCCGGCCAAGCTGCCGGCGCGCCTGCTCTATGCGGGCAGCGCTGCAAGGTCAAATTTTTCGATGGATTTTGATATAAGGCAGCGCAATTGCCAGCCTGGCCGCGGGCCTGCCGCGTAACCAGGCTGGCATTTCGAGGATTTACGCCAGGCCTTCTTCGCGCAGGCTCTTCTGCACGGCGGGCCGTGCTGCGACGGTGCCGAGGAAGCGCTGGACATTGGCAAAGCCGGAAAGGTCGAGGCCGACATGCTTTGCCCAGCCGAGCACGGTCCAGAGATAGGCGTCGGCCACGCTGAAGGCATCGCCCATCAGGTAGGAACGATCGGCAAGGCGCGTGTCGAGAAACTTGACGCGCTTGGTCAGGTGCTCCTTGTTGATGACCTTGGTTTCCTCAGGCGTGTTGGGCCGGAACAGAGGAGCAAAGCCCTTGTGCAGTTCCGTGGCGACGAAGTTCAGCCATTGCTGCACCCGGTAGCGGTTCATTTCGCCCGATGCCGGGATCAGGCCGCTGTCGGGCTTGCGGTCGGCAAGATACTGCATGACGACTGAAGCCTCGGTCAGCGTTTCGCCGTCGTCGAGGACGAGTGCCGGCACATAGCCATTGGGATTGGTGGCCAGATAGTCCTGTTTCGCCTCGGTCGTCTTGCTGGCGCCATCGACCTTTACCAGCTCCAGGTCGATACCTGCTTCATTGGCAACGATATGCGGGGCCAGTGAGCAGGCGCCGGGCATGTAGAAAAGCTTCATTTCAAGGATACTCCGTCAGATTGATCGGCATCCTTTCACATGCGCACCCTTCAAGCTCAAATCCCATTCGGGTGAACACAGCGTTGCCTTAAACGCACCGCCTGTTTGTTACGTGCACGCAAGGTGGAGAACGCTTGCACGCCGCGCGGCCTGTTCTTATATACGCCGCACAACCGTGCCGGCCGCGCAATGCGCGGGCGTGTACGGAATTTCTGTGAACAGGGGCTTTCGCCGGAACGCCTGACAGGGTCCTTGAAAGCCTGCTTAGTGGAGAGACTGAACCAATGGCAAAAGTAATCGGCATCGACCTCGGAACGACCAATTCCTGCGTCGCCGTCATGGATGGCAAGGACGCCAAGGTTATCGAAAATGCGGAAGGCGCGCGCACCACGCCTTCGATCGTCGCTTTTAGCGGCGACGGCGAGCGCCTCGTCGGCCAGCCGGCCAAGCGGCAGGCGGTCACCAATCCTGAAAACACCGTTTTCGCGGTCAAGCGCCTGATCGGCCGCCGCTATGACGATCCGGTCACCGCCAAGGACAAGGATCTCGTCCCCTACAACATCGTCAATGGCGACAATGGCGACGCATGGGTCGATGCAGGCGGCAAGAAGCAGTCGCCGTCGCAGATTTCCGCGATGATCCTGCAGAAGATGAAGGAAACGGCGGAAGCCTATCTCGGCGAGACGGTCGAGAAGGCGGTCATCACCGTTCCGGCCTATTTCAACGATGCCCAGCGTCAGGCCACCAAGGACGCCGGCAAGATTGCCGGTCTTGAAGTGCTGCGCATTATCAACGAGCCGACCGCCGCGGCGCTCGCCTACGGCCTCGACAAGAAGGAAGGCAAGACCATCGCCGTCTACGACCTTGGCGGCGGCACCTTCGATATCTCCGTCCTCGAGATCGGCGACGGCGTGTTCGAGGTGAAGTCGACCAATGGCGACACCTTCCTCGGCGGCGAGGATTTCGACATGCGCCTGGTCGAATATCTGGCGGCCGAGTTCAAGAAGGAACAGGGCATCGACCTGAAGAACGACAAGCTCGCCCTTCAGCGCCTCAAGGAGGCCGCCGAAAAGGCCAAGATCGAGCTGTCGTCCACGACGCAGACCGAAATCAACCTGCCCTTCATCACCGCTGACGCGACCGGCCCCAAGCACCTGACCTTGAAGCTGACCCGCGCCAAGTTCGAGAGCCTGGTCGATGATCTCGTCCAGCGCACCATCGCGCCGTGCAAGGCAGCGCTGAAGGATGCTGGCCTGAAGGCAGGCGAGATCGACGAAGTGGTTCTAGTCGGCGGCATGACCCGCATGCCCAAGATCCAGGAGATCGTGAAGCAGTTCTTCGGCAAGGAGCCGCACAAGGGCGTCAACCCCGATGAGGTCGTGGCGCTTGGCGCTGCCATTCAGGCCGGCGTGCTGCAGGGCGACGTCAAGGATGTGCTGTTGCTCGACGTGACGCCGCTGTCGCTCGGCATCGAGACGCTGGGCGGTGTGTTCACGCGCCTTATCGAGCGCAACACGACGATTCCGACCAAGAAGAGCCAGACCTTCTCGACCGCCGAGGACTCGCAGTCGGCCGTCACCATCCGCGTCTTCCAGGGCGAGCGCGAAATGGCGGCGGACAACAAACTGCTCGGCCAGTTCGACCTGGTTGGCATTCCGCCGGCACCGCGCGGCGTGCCGCAGATCGAGGTCACCTTCGACATCGACGCCAACGGCATCGTCAACGTGTCGGCCAAGGACAAGGGCACCGGCAAGGAGCACCAGATCCGCATCCAGGCATCCGGTGGCCTGAGCGATTCCGACATCGAGAAGATGGTGAAGGATGCCGAGGCGAACGCCGAGGCCGACAAGAAGCGCAAGGCGCTTGTTGAGGCCCGCAACCAGGCCGAAGCGCTGGCGCATTCTTCGGAGAAGTCGCTGAAGGAATATGGCGACAAGGTTACGGAAGCCGAGCGTACCGCGATTTCCGACGCGATTGCCGGACTGAAGACGGCTGCCGAAGGCGACGACGTTGCCGAGATCGAGGCCAAGACCCAGGCGCTTGCCGAAGCTTCGATGAAGCTTGGCCAGGCCATGTACGAGGCCTCGCAGAAGGAAGCGGCCGAAGCGGACGCCAAGGCGGATGCCGCCAAGGATAGCGACGTGGTCGACGCCGACTTCGAGGAAATCGACGAAGACGACGACAAGAAGAAGTCGGCTTAACTTCCTTTTGCGCATGGAATGGCGGAAGCCCGGTGTAAAAACCGGGCTTTTCTGCAAAATGAATGAAAAATCGCTGCGAAACGGACCGCGGCTCTGGCATCCGGGCAACCGGACGCTTAAATCGAAACGCTAGAGCAATTCCGGGAAACGGTCGGTTTCCTGTCGGGTTGCCTGAACAAGAAGGATTGGGCGGTTCATCGACCCCGGATGGGGATCGGAACGGGTCCAGGCAGGAACGCAATGCGCCGAGACATTGAACATCCGGTCGAACATCCTGGTCACGGGACAAGATGAAAGCCGATTTCTACGAGACGCTCGGGGTCAGCAAGGGCGCTGACGACAAGGAACTGAAGAGCGCATTCCGCAAGCTCGCCATGCAGTTCCATCCGGACCGCAATCCCGGCGATCACGCCTGCGAGCACAAGTTCAAGGAAATCAACGAAGCCTACGAGACGTTGAAGGATCCGCAAAAGCGCGCGGCCTATGATCGCTTCGGCCATGCCGCCTTCGAAAATGGCGGCATGAACGGCGGCGGCGCCGGTTTCGGCGCGGGCGGCTTTGCCGACATCTTCGAAGACATTTTCGGCGACATGATGGGCGGCGGACGCCGCCGGTCGTCGGGCGGTCGCGAGCGCGGCGCCGACCTGCGCTACAATATGGAAATTTCGCTGGAAGAGGCTTTTGCCGGCAAGACCGCCCAAATTCACGTGCCGGCTTCCGTTTCCTGCACCGAGTGTTCGGGTTCGGGCGCCAAGCCCGGCACGCAGCCGGTGACCTGCACCATGTGCAACGGCCATGGCAAGGTTCGGGCGAGCCAGGGCTTCTTTTCGATCGAACGCACCTGCCCGCAATGCCAGGGACGCGGCCAGACGATCAAGGACCCATGCGCGAAATGTGCCGGCCAAGGCCGCGTGACCGAGGAGCGCTCGCTTTCCGTCAACATTCCGGCCGGCATCGAGGACGGCACCCGCATCCGGCTGGCTGGCGAAGGCGAAGCGGGACTGCGCGGCGGACCGACGGGCGATCTCTACATTTTCCTCAGCGTGAAGCCGCATGAGTTCTTCCAGCGCGACGGCGCCGACCTTTACTGCAAGGTGCCGATCTCGATGACGACCGCCGCCCTTGGCGGTTCCTTCGAAGTGGCGACGCTGGACGGCACGCAGACGCGGGTGAAGGTGCCGGAAGGCACCCAGAACGGCCGCCAGTTCCGCCTCAAGGCCAAGGGCATGCCGGTGCTGCGCCAGCCGCAACTTGGCGATCTCTACATCCAGACCGCTGTCGAGACGCCGCAGAACCTGACGCGCCGGCAGCGCGAATTGCTGGAGGAATTCGAGCAATTGTCGTCGAAGGACAATTCGCCCCAGTCGAGCGGCTTTTTTGCCCGCATGAAGGACTTCTTCGAGTCGTTCGGCGAGAATTGATGCGAGGCTGGCCTCGCCGAAAAAAAGCGAGGCTTCCGTAGCGTCATCAACAGCTTGTACCAGAGTATGCCTTGCATGGGGCCACGCAAGTGCTAAGTAGCGCGTGGGGAGCCTCAGGAGAATTGGCATGACAAGAGGGTCCGGACTGCGCAAGACGCTGGCGGCAAAATTCGACGATGAACTGAAGTTCTTCAAGGGCTGGATTCACAAGCCCAAGGCCGTAGGCGCGATTGTGCCGACCAGTTCCATCACCGCCCGCCGCATGGTCTCGGTGATCGACATCAAGTCGGGCTTGCCTGTGCTTGAGCTCGGGCCGGGAACCGGCGTCATCACCAAGGCGATTCTGGCGCACGGCGTGAAGCCGGAGAACCTCTATGCCATCGAATATTCGCACGAATTCGTGCACCATCTGCGCAGCCATTTTCCGCGCGTCAACGTGATTGAGGGCGACGCCTTCAACCTCGACAAGACGCTGGGCGACAAGCGCGATTTGAAGTTCGATTCGGTTGTCTCTGGCGTGCCGCTGCTGAACTTCCCGGTCAGGCAACGCATTGCCTATCTCAACGGTCTGCTCGACCGCCTTCCGCACGGCCGTCCCGTGGTGCAACTCACCTATGGCCCGATGTCGCCGATCCCGGTCGGTCGTGGCGACTACACCGTGGAGCATTTCGACTTCATCCTCCGCAACATCCCGCCGACGAGGCTTTGGATCTACCGGCGCGCCACGCACTAGGCGCGACGGCAGGCTGGCGGTGGCGCAAACTGCGGTTGCCGGGAAGCGCGTGGCCGAGACCCGGTTACGGGTTGCACATAGTGCCTACGCCGTATTGATTCCGCCTGCGAACTGCTTGTAGGTGGGCACATGCCAATCATCCCACGTATCCTGGTCTTCGCCGGTCCGGTGCGCAGTGGCGCCTATAGCGGCAAGACCGCGGATGCGGGCCAGAAGGCGCTCGTCTTGCAAGGTGCTGAGGTGACGCGCATCTCGCTTGGCGACTATCCCTTGCCGATTTTCGATCAGGATGTGGAAAAGCTCGACGGCATGCCGGAAAGCGCCATGAAGCTGGCGCGGCTGATCGACCGGCATGACGGCCTGCTTGTCGCGACGCCCGAATACAATGGCTCGCTGCCGCCCTTGTTGAAGAATTCCATCGACTGGGTGAGCCGCGTTCGGCGTGACGGCAATCAGGTGTTGAAGCCGTTTTCCGGCAAGGTCGCAGCACTTTGCTCGTCGTCGGAAGGCCAGTTCGCGGGCGTTCGCGCCATCAACCATCTGCGCGCGGTTCTTGTGCGCTGCCGGGTCGACGTCATCGTTCCGGAGTGCTCCGTGCCCAACGGAGCGGACGCTTTCGACGACAAGGGCGATTTCCGCGACGAGCGCTTGCGCCGGGCGATGGAAAATGTTGCAAGCGCGCTGGCCGAGCGGGCCGCGCAATTGTCCAGGAGGAACGAGCCATGATCCCAGCCCACGATATGCGCGACCGCCTGATCGTTGGCCTCGACGTGCCGACGCTGGCCGAAGCCGAAAAAGTGGTGCGCGACCTCGACGGCGTCGTTTCCTTCTACAAGATCGGCTACCAGCTCGCCTTCGCCGGCGGTCTCGACTTTGCGCGCGAGCTTGCGAGCGGCGGAACCAGGGTGTTCCTCGACATGAAGCTGCTCGACATCGACAACACGGTGGCCAAGGGCGTCGAGAACATCGTCAAGATGGGCATGACCATGCTTACCTTGCACGCATATCCGAAGACGATGCGGGCAGCGGTGGAGGCCGCGCGCGGCAGCGACCTCACCTTGCTGGCGGTGACCGTGCTGACATCGATGGATGAGAACGATGTCGTCGAAGCCGGCTACGAATACGATCCGCACACGCTGGTGTTGCGGCGCGCCGAACAGGCCTTGCACGCTGGCATGGGCGGCATCGTATGCTCAGCCCATGAGGCGGCTGCGGTGCGCAAGATCGTCGGCCCCGATCTCGCTTTGGTGACGCCGGGCATCCGCCCCGCCGGCGCCGAGCATGGCGACCAGAAGCGGGTGGTGACGCCGCGCGACGCCATACGCAACGGGTCCAGCCACCTTGTCGTGGCGCGCCCGATCGTCGGCGCGGTTGACAGGCGGGCGGCTGCTCAAGCTATTTTGGACGACATGCGCTCAGCCTGATCGCATGGGACTTTTTGGAGGAATTGGAATGCCCAAGGGATACTGGATCGCTCGCGTCGATATTCGCGATCCTGAACGCTACAAGGATTATGTTGCCGCTGCCAAGCCGGCGTTCGAGCGCTTCGGAGCCAAGTTCCTGGCGCGCGGCGGCGAGCACGAAAACGCCGAAGGTCCCGGCCGGGCGCGCAATGTCATCATCGAGTTCGACTCGCTGGCAACGGCGCATGATTGCTACCATTCGCCGGAATACCAGCGCGCCGCCGCCATCCGCCAGCAGGTCGCGGACGGTGAGATCGTCCTGGTCGAGGGCAGCTGAGCCCTCGACGTGCTGCTGTCGTGTCCCCGTTCCGTCTGTCCGCCAGTTTTCTATGCGCGGTCGAGAACGTGGATCGACGGCCGGCTGGGGGACAGGTGGATGGCTTGGCCGACTTCGAACAGGCCGGTTTCGCCGGGGTTCGGGCTATCCACCAGCCAATAGCCGATGCCCGGTATCTTGATCAGGTATTCGGCGATATTGCCGAGGAACATGACGCGGCTGACTGTGCCGATGAAGTCGCCTTTTGCGGCGTCAAGTCTGACAGCTTCCGGCCGTACGACCAGCGTAACCCTCGACTTTTTCTCAAGTCCCGGCGTGCCCGGAAGGGTCAGGGTCTTGCCGGCCACTTCCACGGAATTTTTGTCCACGACAGTCGCCGACACAAAATTGGCCTTGCCGATGAAGTCGGCAACAAAGCGGCTGGCCGGGCGGGCGTAGACCGTGTGGGGCGACCCAACCTGCTCGACGACACCCCCATTCATCACGACGATATCGTCGGAAATGCTCATGGCCTCGACCTGGTCGTGGGTGACGTAGATGCTAGTTATGCCGAGCCGCTGCTGCAGTTCGCGGATTTCGATGCGCATCTGGTCACGCAGCTTGGCATCGAGATTGGAGAGCGGTTCGTCGAACAAAAGGACGCGCGGCTCCATGACGATGCAACGCGCCAGCGCAACGCGCTGCTGTTGCCCGCCGGACAGCTGGTTCGGCGAGCGGCGGGCGAGATTGTTTAGCCCGGTCTGCTCAAGCACCCGCTTCACGCGCTCTTCGATGTCCGCCTTGGAGAATTTGCGAAGGCGCAGACCGAAGGCGACGTTTTCGAACACGTCGAGATGCGGGAAGATGGCATAGGACTGGAACACCATCGCCGCGTCGCGCGTGTTCGGCGGCTCGTCATTGATGCGCTTGTCGCCGAACCAGATGTCGCCGGATGTCGGCTCCTCGAAGCCGGCGATCATGCGCAAAAGCGTGGTCTTGCCGCAGCCAGACGGGCCGAGCAGGGTAACCAACTTGCCCTCGGCAATTTCGAGGTTGACGTCCTTGACCGCTGCGACCGATGTGCCGTCGGGGCCCGGAAACAGCTTGTTGAGCCCGGCTATCCTGATTCCTTGAGCCATTAATATCTCACCATCGATGTGTGGCGAGACCAGCGCCCCACGAATGCACTTATGACGCCGATCGCGACCAGCACGATCAGGATCACGACAACACTATAGGCGGCGGCGACGCCGAGGCGGCCGGAGCCGACCTGATTGAGGATCTGCACTGTCATCAGGTTCCAGTTCGCCGACACGAGGAATATGGCCGCGCTGATCGCCGTCATCGCGCGCACGAAGGCGTAGACAAGACCCGAGAAAAAGGCCGGCGCGATCAGCGGCAGCGTGACTTTTCTAAATGTCGTCAACCCATCGGCGCCGAGGTTCTGCGCCGCTTCCTCGATCGACGGATCGATCTGGCGTAGCACGGCGATGCCGGATTGAATGCCGACCGGCATGTAGCGGAACACGAAGCACAGGACGAGGATCGCCAGGGTGCCGGTCAAGACGATCGGCTGGGAATTGAAGGCAAGGATGTAGCCGATGCCGACAACCGTTCCGGGGACGGCGAAGCTGAGGATCGATCCGAATTCCAGCGCGGTTCGGCCCGGGAAGGTTCGCCGCACCACCAGGAACGCCACCAGCATGCCGAAGATGCCGCTGATCGGGGTCGAGACGATGGCCACGATCAATGTGTCCTTCACCGTGTCGAGGCCGACATCGAAGACATAGATGAAATGGTCGGCCGTCGGTGTGTAGTTGAAGCCCCAGACCTTGGTGAATGCGCCGACGAAGATGACGGCGTAGAAGGCTGAGACGAAGAGAGCAAACAGCAACACGAAGGCATAAAGCATCCACTTCGCCGGCTCACTGACGATCTTCGATGTCGAGGCGGTCGGTTTGCCGGTGACGGTGATGTACTGGCGCTTGGCCAGATAGTAGCGCTGGATGGCAAAAGCGGTCAGCGAAGGGATCAGCAAGATGATCGCAAGCGTTGCGCCCCGCGCGAGGTTGAATGAGCCCGTGATCTCCAGATAGGCCTGCGGCGCCAGCATTGGGAACGCCGCGCCGGCAAGAACCAGCGGATTGCCGAAATCGGCCATGGATTCGATGAAAACGACGAGAAAGGCTCCCGCGATGCCCGGCAGCGACAAGGGGAAGCTGACCTTCCAGAAAGTCTGCCAGCGCGTCGCGCCGATGTTGAGCGCGGCGTCCTCCAGGGTCGGGCTGATCGAGGCCAGCACGCCTCGCAGCGACAGGTAGGCGATCGGCGCGAAGGTGAACACCTGCGACAGCACCACGCCGTGGAAGCCGTAGATTGAAAAATCCTCCAGACCCAGCAACTGCCGTGTGATGAGCCCGTTGAATCCGAACAGGAACAGGATCGATACCGCGCTGACGAAGGGCGGTGAGACGATCGGCAACAGTGTTATGTAGTGGAGCAGCGACTTGCCCGGAACGTTTAGCCGCGCCAGAACGAAAGCCGCCACGAAACCTATGATGACGCTGATCACACCGACAAATGCCGCAACGCCAAGGCTGTTGACCAACGCATTGCGATAGAGCTTGCGCTCACCCAGCGACCAATATTCCGACAGCGTCCATTGCCCGTCGACCTGCACGCTGGCCAAGAGGACCTTGGCCAGCGGATAGACGACAAACAGCACAATGGAAGCGGCGATTATACCTAATAGCGCGAGAAGAATCGGATCCCGCGCCAGTAGCTTCAATTCCTGGCGTGCTTTGAAAAACAAGTGAACTTGCCCTTACTGGCCGAGAACTTCCTTGGCCCAGCGCTCGACCAGCCGCTTCTTGTTCTCCGCAGCGAAGCCCGCGTCGGCGGCAACCAGCTTGATGGAATCCAGTGCCGGAACGCCGGTGCCGCCGCTGACGTCGGAACGGATCGGCAGGAAGTAGGTCTTGGAAGCGCTCAAAGCGCCCTGTCCATCGGTAGACGTCATCCAGTCGACCAGCTTCTTCGCTTCATCCGCATGTTGCGCGCCCTTGAGGATCGACATCGCTGCGACCTCGTAGCCTACGCCTTCACTCGGGAAGACCACCTTGACGGGGAAACCTTCGTCCGCAAGCTTGAGGAAGCCCGGCGTGAACTGGATCGCCAACGGCGTCTCGCCCACGCCAAGCGCGCCGCTCGGTGCGGTTCCGCTTTGCGTGTAGGTCTGCACGTTGGGGTTGAGCGCCTTCATGTATTCGAATGCGCCATCCTCGCCGCGCTCCTTGATCAGCGTCAGCATCATCGCATAGGCGGTGCCCGAAGACTGCGGTGACGGCATCTGGATCAGGCCCTTGTAGGCCGGGTTCTTCAGGTCTTCCCACGACGTCGGAACGGGCGCCTTGCGGCTTTCCAGGATGTCGGTGCGAACGCCGAAGGCAATCGGGTTGGTGTAGATTGCGTGCCAGAAACCGTCCTTGTCCTTGAACTCATCGGTGAGTTTGTCGGCATTGGCGGAGGCGTATGGCTCGGTCAGGCCGCGCTCCTTGGCAAGGATGTGGTTTTCGCTCGGCGCGCCAAACCAGACATCGGCCTGCGGGCTGGCCTTTTCGGCTTCGATACGGGAGAGCGCCGGGCCCGACGACAGGAACACCATCTGGACTTCGACGCCGCTGGCTTTGGAGAAAGCGTCCAGAAGTTTCTTGGCGTTCTCTTCGTCGACGCTGGAATAGACGACCAAAGCGTGAGCCGAAGTGACTGCCATGAACGACGCGAACGCGGTCGCCAGGATACGAGTAGGAAATTTCATGCACTGCCTCCCAAGGAATTTCAATCTGGTAGAAATTAATGAGCTGGCAAATTATCGATCGCGTTCCGCATGGTCAATGCAATGACAAAATAGTGATACTTCCGTCAGGCGTGCGACCACTCGGTGGCGGCGTTTGGCACGGCCTCGCAACTGGGATTTGTTAACGGAGATCGGCTAGGTTTCCACGCCATGATTTTGATCGGCCCAGCCATGGCGCGACCTTTCGATACGTGCCGATTTCCGGAACCGATCGATGCTTGCTGAGCCCTTGCCCAATACCGGTTCGGAGACCACAGCGCCGGGCGTCGTCATTCTCGGCGGCGCGCATGGCACGCTTGCCTTGGCGCGCAGCCTGGCAGCGATGGGCGTTCCGGTTACGCTTGTCAGCAACGATACGCCGCTGCCCGGCTGGTCGCGCCATGTGAGCCGCAAATTCAGCTGGCCCGGCCCGGACGCGCCGGACGCAACCTCTCGCCTGCTGGATCTTGCGGCAAAGCATGGCCTTGCGGGTGCACTGCTCATCGCCGGCGGCGATGCCGAGGTGCAGATGGTCTCGCGCTCGCTGGATGCCCTGTCAGCTGTCTATCGCGTCTCCCTGCCAGCCTGGGAGCAACTGCAATGGGTTTGCGAGAAGCCGCTTCTTTATCGCCGCGCGGCTGAACTCGGTCTGGCCGTCCCGCTGACTTATGCCTTCGCTTCGGTGGAGGAGGCGGAGCGGGCCGAGATGCATTTTCCTGTCGTGCTGAAGCCCAACATGGGCGGCGGCGACAGCGCGCTGGCGCGCGCCAAGGTGGTTCGCGCCGACGACAAGGCGGGCTTTCTTGCAGCCTTCGAAGTTGCCGCTCGCGAGATCGGTGCCGCAAATGTGGTCGTTCAGCAATTGATACCCGGTGGCGGCAAGGCCCAGTTCTCATACGCAGGGCTGTGGAACCATGGCGAACCTGTCGTCGAGTTCACGGCACGGCGCCTGCGGCAGTATCCGGTCGAATTCGGCTACACCAGCACCTTTGTACAGGTGGTCGAGCAGCCGGAGGCGGTTGCTGTCTCCCGGCGACTGCTCTCGTCGGTCAGCCATCACGGATTGGTGGAAATCGAATTCAAGCACGATGCCCGTGATGGTGGCTTGAAGCTGCTCGACGTCAATCCACGACCGTGGTCGTGGTTTGGCCTTGCCGGTGCGGCCGGGCTCGATCTCGGCGCCATGCTTTGGGCGACTGCGACTGGCGTCGATGTTGGAATGGGCACAGCGCAGGTCGGCACGGCGTGGATGTATCTGGCGCGCGACATGGTGGCCGCCGCGCAGCTCATGGCGAGGGGCGAGCTTTCGCTGCGTGACTATCTGGGTTCCTTCCGCGCTGTGAAGACGTGGGCGGCTTTTGCGCCGAATGACCCGGTACCGGGCGTCCTCGACCTGCCGTTGACGGCGTGGCGGGTGCTGACCCGCCGCGTGCTGAAGGAGCGGACGGGCGCATGAGCTTGAAAGCTGCCGCGAAAAGGATTCTGCGCAACGCCGCCATACGGGGCGGGTTGGAGGCGGTGGCGCTGAGCAACGCCGGCGCGCTTTGGCCTTCGGTAGCCGGGCGCGGCGTGATCTTCACGCTGCATCATGTAAGGCCAGCACAAACCGACACGTATCAGCCGAACGCGCTTTTGTCGGTGACGCCGCAGTTCCTCGATCAGGCGATCGAAGTCGCGCTGCAAGCGGGCCTGGTACCGGTTGCGCTGGAGGATTTGCCGGACTTGCTGGCCGACCCCAAAGACAGTCGCCGGTTCGTGTGCTTCACGCTGGACGACGGCTACCGCAACAATGCCGAACATGCAGCACCTGTCTTTCGCAAGCACGGGGTGCCGTACACGATTTTCATCTGCAAGGGCTTTGTCGAACGCACCCGGTCGATGTGGTGGGAGACCGCCGAGGCGCTGACCCGCGACAAGGATGCATTGGCGTTCGATTTCGGAAACGGGCCGGAAACGCAAGTGATGCGGACCGCGGGTGAGAAGCAGGCGGCCTTCGAGCGCATTTCCGGCTTTGTCCAGACGGTGGAAGAGGACGAGGCGGTGGCGCGGCTGGATGCGGCGGCACGCGAGAACGGCATCGAACCGCTGTCTATCGTCGAGCGGCTGGTGATGGATCACAAGGAACTGCGCGACCTCGCCCGCGATCCGCTCGCCCGTTTTGGCGCGCACACGCTGACCCACGTCAACCTCAAGCGCATCGAAGCCGAACGGCTGCGGCGGGAGATCGCCGGTTCGATCGAGGCGGTTGAAAGCTATGTCGGCCGCAAGCCCGCCAGCCTTGCTTACCCATACGGCTACGCGACTGCGGTCGGCGAGCGGGAGTTTGCGGCGGCGGCCGAGGCGGGGTTGAAGATTGCTGTCACGACGCAGCCAGGGGTTCTGGCTGCTGCGAACCTGAAGCGCCCGACGGCGTTCAACCGTGTGTCGTTGAACGGTCTCTATCAGCAGAAGCGCTATGTGCGGGCGCTGATCTCGGGCATACCGTTCAAGCTGATGTAGGCAGCGCGGGAAAGCCCGCGCTGCCACACGGTCCGTCAGAGGATAAAGCGCGACAGGTCCGTGTTCCTCGACAGGTCGCCGACATGCTTCTGCACATAGGCGGCGTCGATGGTGACGGCGGTGCCGTTGCGGTCCGGCGCGTCGTAGGAGATATCGTCCAGCACGCGCTCCATCACCGTCTGCAAGCGGCGCGCGCCGATGTTTTCGACCGACGCGTTGAGATCGACGGCGATGCCGGCCAGCGAATCGATGGCGTCGTCGGTGAACTCGAGCGTGACCCCTTCGGTCGCCATCAGCGCCACATACTGCTTGATCAGGCTGGCTTCCGTCTCGGTGAGGATGCGCACGAAGTCTTCCTTTTCCAGCGCACGCAACTCGACGCGGATCGGCAGGCGGCCCTGAAGTTCAGGCAAAAGGTCGGACGGCTTCGAGACGTGGAAGGCGCCTGACGCGATGAACAGGATGTGGTCCGTCTTGACCGGTCCGTATTTGGTCGCGACCGTGGTGCCTTCGACCAGCGGCAGAAGATCGCGCTGCACGCCTTCGCGCGAAGGTCCGCCCGATATGTCGGAGCGCGCGGCGATCTTGTCGATCTCGTCGAGGAAGACGATGCCGTCATTGGCGGTTGCTTCCAGTGCGCGGCGCACCACTTCGTCCTGATCGAGCAGCTTGTCGGACTCGTCGTTGATCAAGACCTCGTAGGAATCCTTGACGGTGGTCTTGCGCGTCTTGGTGCGCTTGCCGCCCATCGCCTTGGACAGCATGTCGTTGATGTTCATGACGCCGATATTGGCGCCCGGCATTCCGGGGATTTCGAAGCCGGGCATGCCGCCGGTTCCGGTATCGGCGACTTCGACCTCGATCTCCTTGTCGTCGAGTTCGCCGTCGCGCAGCTTCTTGCGGAAACTGTCGCGCGTGGCGGGTGATGCGGTCTTGCCGACGAGCGCTTCCAGGACGCGTTCCTCTGCATTGAGGTGGGCGCGCGCCTTAACGTCTTCGCGCATCTTCTCTCGTTGCAAGCCGATGGCGACCTCGACCAGGTCACGCACGATCTGCTCGACGTCGCGGCCGACATAGCCGACCTCGGTGAATTTGGTCGCCTCGACCTTGACGAAGGGGGCACCAGCGAGCTTGGCCAGCCGGCGCGAGATCTCGGTCTTGCCGACGCCGGTCGGGCCGATCATCAGGATGTTCTTGGGCATGACCTCTTCGCGCATCTGGCCTTCAAGCTGCTGGCGGCGCCAGCGATTGCGCAGCGCGATCGCCACGGCGCGCTTGGCGTCCTTCTGGCCGATGATGAAACGGTCGAGTTCGGAAACGATTTCGCGGGGGGAAAAACTACTCATATGGACAACTCATGAAACGAGGATGGCGTTTATGTATGAGACGGCAGCCGGCGTACAAGACCCGCCGGCAACAGGGCGAGCAGGCGATTGCGCAGGCTATGCCAGCCGGCGCTGAGCGAAAGCACCAGGGCTCCCAGCACCAGCATGGTCAGCGGCACAACACCTTGGCTGAAGCCGATCTGCGTGATCAGCGAGCCGAAGGCGATGCCGGCATAGGAAAGGCCGGAGACAAGCACCGCGCGCCGGTCGACCAGAACGGCGACGATGGCAAGGCCGAGGAAGATGGCGAGGATGCCGACCGAAGCGGCGATGGTCAGGCCGCCGGTTCCGATCAGGCCACTGACAAGCGGATGGACGACCAGCGGCGCGGCCAGCATGTGCAGCCAGAAGGCGATGTCGGTGCGCCGGGTCTGGCGCTTCGGGTCGCTGAGATCGAAACGCATGGCGAGCGCAAACACGCCGATGCCGCAAGCCAGGAGTATCGGCCGGGCGAACGTTTCGGCAAGATCCGGTACAACGCCGAACACAAGCCCCAACACGCTGGCGACCAGGGCCGCGACACCGGCGGCAAAGGTGATCGGGATATGAAAGCGCCGGTAGTGCAGCGCAGTCGCGGCAATGGTGACAAGGCCTGCAATGACCACCGGCCAGTTCTCGTTGGTGACGACGCTCAGGCTGAAGTCGTCGAGGCCCGATGCAAGAAGCAATGCGGCGATGAAGATCGAAGCCGCAAAGGCCAGAAGCAGGACGATGCTGGGCAGCGCCATACGGCGCTGGCGGGCGAAATATTCCGCCAGCAGCCAGCTTGCAGCCGCAACCACCAACCCGCAGCCAAACCCGCCAAGCGATTGGCTGGCAAAGTAAGACAATGCGCTGAGGAAAAGCGCGATGCCGATGGTGACGAAAATGTCGCCGAAGCCGTTGATGAAGCGGAATTGCTCGTCATCGACTTGATCTGCGGGCGATGCGGCTGCGGCATTGCCTTCCAGATATTGCAACATTTCCACTTGTTGGGTCGTCAACACGCCCTGTGCGACAGCGCGATCGAGCGTCGTGGCCGAAATGGAAGCTGAAGGGGTGGCCGCCATGCCTCAAAGCCCTCCTTGCCACGCTTTGACGGCATCCAACGGGTACACCAGCATCAGGACGTTGAGCGTCAAATTATCGCGGATCAGGTAGCCGACGACGATTTCAAACGCGATTGCCAGCACCACGGTTACCCAGACTGGCAGGCGGGCGGCGAGGAAGAAGCCGAGCACCATGAACAGCGTGTCGGACACCGAATTCAGGATCGAATCGCCGAAGTAGTCGAGCGAGATGGTCGCTTCGCGGTAGCGGTTGATGATGATGGGGCTGTTCTCGAGGATTTCCCAGCCGGCCTCGATCAGTGTGGCTAGCGAAAGCCTTGTCCAGATGGACGAGCTGCGCAGTACCAGCCAAAGCAGGAAATAGAACAGGAAGCCGTGGATGACATGGGAGAACGTGTACCAGTCGGCGATATGCTGGGAGTTTTCCGAACTGACGACCACGCCTTGCCAGAGTTTCACGTAGCCGCAGGTGCAGATCGCCGGATGGCCTTGCCAGTAGAGCACGATGGCCTGAATGGCGATGAGGCCAGCGACAACCGCGAGCCCCGCCCGCCATGAAAGCTGCAAAGCCGCCGGCCCGCCGCGATTGGCTGCATCTGTCATTCGTCTATGTCCCCCTCTGGCGAATCGATTGCCATCAGCAATACGCGACCATATTGCGACGTTCTTTCGCCAAGTGAACGAAAACCTGCCTTTTCATAGGCACGAATGGCGCGGCCATTGTCCGGATGCGGGTCGATGACGACGCGCGGCGCGCCTTCCTCGAACAATTCCGCCACGAATTGCCTGACGATGGCCGAGCCATGGCCGATGCCGATCAGGTCCGGCACACCGATGGTGAGGTCGATGCCGAGCGTGCCGAAGGGCTGGTCCGCATAGGGGTGATCGTCTTCCATATGCGGATCGTAGGCCTGCAGGTAGGCGATCGCCTTTCCATCGAGTTCGGCGATCAGCGGTTCGACCGAGACGCTGTCGATATGGTCGCGAATGGCGGCGAGTTCCTGTTGCGGGTCATCCCACCATTCGGCCACATGCGGTTCGGCAAGCCACCTTGCGATCAAAGGCAGGTCAGCCCTTGTGACCGGCCGAAAATCATAGATGGCGGCCTGTTCAGGCCGCATCGATGACTTCGACGACGAAATTGTTGTTGGTGTAGACGCAGATGTCGGATGCGATCTGCATTGCCTTGCGGGCGATCTCCTCGGCATCCTTGTCGGTGTCGATCAGCGCGCGGGCGGCCGCGAGCGCATAGTTGCCGCCGGAACCGATGGCCATGACGCCGTCTTCCGGTTCCAGCACGTCGCCATTGCCGGTAAGCGCCAGCGACACCGACTTGTCGGCGACCAGCATCATCGCTTCCAGCCGGCGCAGATAACGGTCGGTGCGCCAGTCCTTGGCGAGTTCGACGCAGGCGCGTGTCAACTGGTCGGGATATTGTTCGAGCTTGGCTTCCAGACGCTCCAGAAGGGTGAAGGCGTCGGCGGTGGCGCCCGCAAAACCGGCGATGACATTGCCGCCCTTACCGATGCGGCGAACCTTTTTCGCGTTGCCCTTCATGATGGTCTGGCCAAGGCTGACCTGGCCGTCGCCGGCAATCACCACCTTGCCGCCCTTACGCACGGTCACGATGGTCGTGGCGTGCATGGAAAGTTCATTGGACATATGTAGCTCCGATGTCGCGCCATCCCTTCCTAGGCGATTGGCGCGTTACGAGGAATATTTTCGCATATGTATGCTGCAAATGGCCGATTGCAAACTGGCAAGGATCAAGCGCCGCAGCCTGCTTTGTAAACTGGCAATCGCCGGATCATGCTGCTAGAAGGCTCTCGCTTTCAAGCGCTGAAGTCATCGACTTTTGCCAGTGCAGCGACGAGGATCATGTGATGTCACTCCGTTCCGCCGAGGTGAGCCGCAAGACGAAGGAAACCGAGATCACGGTTTCCGTGCATGTCGACGGCAGCGGCAAGTCCGACATTTCGACCGGCGTCGGCTTCTTCGACCACATGCTCGACCAGTTGTCGCGCCATTCGCTGATCGACATGACGGTGAAGGCCAAGGGTGACCTGCACATCGACGATCACCACACGGTGGAAGATACCGGCATCGTGCTCGGGCAGGCGCTTGCCAAGGCGCTCGGCGAGCGGCGCGGCATCATGCGCTATGCCTCGATCGACCTTGCCATGGACGAGACGCTGACGCGCGCGGCAATTGATGTGTCGGGACGCCCGTTCCTTGTCTGGAATGTCGGCTTTTCCTCGCCGAAGATCGGCACCTTCGATACCGAATTGGTGCGCGAATTCTTCCAGGCGCTGTCCCAGCACGCGGGCATCACGCTGCACGTGACCAACCACTACGGCGCCAACAACCACCACATTGCCGAAACCTGCTTCAAGGCGGTGGCGCGAGCGCTGCGCGCCGCCACCGAAGCCGATCCGCGCCAGCCCGACGCGGTGCCTTCCACCAAGGGATCTCTGAAGGGATAGGCATGGCTAGCTATGTGGTTATGCTGCCGCCGGGCGGCAGTCCCGAGCAACGGCTGGAACAGGCGGTCTTCCTGCGCGACGGCTATTCGTGGCTGGGATTTTTGGTGCCACCGCTCTGGCTTCTGTGGCATCGCCTCTGGCTTGAGGCGATACTCGCCTTCCTGGCAATGGCCTTGTTTTCGGGGTTGGGCGAGGCATTGAACCTGCCACTGGTGGGCGGGCTGCTTGGCCTTTTGGTCTCGCTTTATGTCGGGCTGGAAGGGCAGGCGATGCGGGTTGCGGCGCTGCGCCGGCGCGGCTGGCAGGACTGGGGCGTTATCGAAGCCGACCGGGCCGACACTGCTGACCTCAGATACAGCCTCGCCGCCACGGAAGAACCGGTAGCAACGGAGCCTGCCGTCACCATCGTGCCTGCCGCAGCCGCGCCCCGCTCCACGCAGGCGACGCTCGGCCTCGTTTCCTATCCCCAAAGGCCCTGACATGCGCGTTGCCATCATCGACTACGGCTCGGGCAATCTGCGCTCGGCGACCAAGGCTTTTGAGCGCGCCGCACGTGAGGCGGGCATTGACGCAGATATCGACCTGACTGCCGATCCCGAACGCGTTCGCAGTGCTGACCGCATCGTGCTGCCGGGGGTGGGCGCCTATGCCGATTGTGCCGCGGGCCTGCGCGCCGTGGACGGCATGTGGGAGGCGGTTGAAGAGACAGCTATCACCAAGGGCCGGCCGTTTCTCGGAATTTGCGTTGGCATGCAGCTGATGTCGGAGCGCGGGCTTGAAAAGACCGTCACCAGGGGCTTCGGCTGGATCGCGGGCGACGTGAAGGAAATCACCCCTGCCGATCCGGCATTGAAGGTTCCCCAGATCGGCTGGAACACAATCGAGCTGCGCCGCGAGCATCCGTTGTTTGCCGGCATCAAGACGGGTTCGGACGGCCTGCACGCCTATTTCGTCCATTCCTATCACCTCGACGCCACGCGGCCGGATCAGGTGTTGGCCGTGGCTGACTATGGCGGGACTGTTACGGCTGCGGTAGCGCGGGACAATCTTGCCGGTACCCAGTTCCATCCTGAAAAAAGCCAGGCGCTCGGCCTTGCTCTCATTGCCAATTTCCTGAGGTGGAAGCCTTGATCCTTTTCCCCGCCATCGACCTCAAGGACGGCAAATGCGTGCGCCTGAAGCTCGGCGACATGGCGACCGCCACGGTCTACAACGAAGACCCCGCGGCGCAGGCCAAGGCGTTCGAGGACCAAGGCTTCGAGTGGCTGCACGTCGTCGATCTGAACGGCGCCTTCAAGGGCCAGAGCGTCAACGCCGCCTCGGTTGGAGCGATTCTCAAGGCGACCAAGAACCCCGTGCAGCTCGGCGGCGGCATTCGTACGCTGCCTCAGATCGAGGACTGGCTGGATCGCGGCCTAGCGCGGGTGATCCTCGGCACGGTCGCGGTGCGCGATCCCGATCTTGTCAAGCAGGCGTGCAAGGCATTCCCCGGCAAGATCGCCGTCGGGATAGATGCCAAGGGCGGCAAGGTGGCGGTCGAGGGATGGGCGGAAGCGTCGAGCCTCGGCGTCATCGAACTGGCAAAGAAGTTCGAGGGCGCGGGCGTCGCGGCCATCATCTACACCGACATCGACCGCGACGGCGTTTTGACCGGCATCAACTGGAATTCAACCATCGATCTGGCCGACGCCGTTTCGATCCCGGTGATCGCATCCGGCGGCCTTGCCTCTGTCGCGGACATTGTGCGCATGACCATGCCGGATGCCCGCAAGCTGGAAGGCGCGATTTCCGGCCGGGCGCTTTACGATGGACGCATCGACCCCGATGAAGCGCTCACTATATTGCGTGAAGCACGCAACCGGAGCGGAGTGCAATGAAACTCTCGGTCATCCTCGCAGCCTATGACAGCGGCCACTACCAGTCAGGCTTCGGACAGGGGCCGGAGGCGCTTGTTGCAGGCGGGCTGGTCGAGGCCCTGACCCTGGCGGGACACGATGTGACGGTTGAGGATATCGGGCAGGTCGGCGACGCGCAGGAACGCGAGATCGCCACCGGCTTTGCCGTGTGCAGGGCGGTTGGCAACAAGGTTGGCCACGCCATCGACCATGATCGCTTTCCGATCGTGCTGGCAGGCAACTGCCTGACGGCGGCGGGTGCCGTCGCCGGCGAGGTTGCAGACTCCATCATCTGGTTCGACCAGCATGGTGATATCAATACGCCTGAGACATCGTCCTTCGGCTTTCTCGACGGGATGGCGCTGTCCACCGTGCTCGGCCTGTGCTGGCGCCCGATCTCAAAGACGATCCGCGGGTTTCGCCCGATCGATCCTGCGCGCTGCCTTCTGGTCGATGCCCGCGACCTCGATCCCGACGAGCGCAAACTGCTGGACACCTTGTCGGTGATGCGCGCCGAATGCGCCAACGCCGCCGAAAAGGCCGGCAAGCTGAATGCAAGCGGGGCCAAGCGCACCCACCTGCATCTCGACCTCGATGTGCACAACCCGGATTTCCTGCAGGTCAATCGCTATGCGACACCCGGCGGCCCCAGCCCCGAGCAGTTGCGCGAGGCTGTTTGCAGCATCGGCCGCTCGGTTCCGATAACGGGCGTGACGGTTTCGGCCTACGATCCGGCCTTCGATCCGCAAGGAGAGGTGCCTCCGGTTACCGGCCACCTGCTGGTCGATCTCGTGGCAGCATTGGAGCGAATCTGATGCTGAAGGCCAGAGTCATTCCATGCCTCGACGTGAAGGACGGCCCGCGTCGCCCGCAGCCGCATAGCGGCGAGGACGCGCAGACAAGAATGGAGGCCGTCCTTTGACCCTCAAGGCTCGCGTAATCCCCTGCCTCGACGTGAAGGACGGGCGCGTCGTCAAGGGCGTCAATTTCGTCGATCTGGTCGATGCCGGCGATCCGGTCGAAGCGGCCAAGGCCTATGACGCAGCCGGGGCCGACGAACTGTGCTTTCTCGACATTACGGCCTCGTCGGAGAACCGGGAGACGATCTTCGATGTGATCGCGCGCACTGCCGAGCAGTGCTTCATGCCGCTGACCGTCGGCGGCGGCGTGCGGCAGGTCGCCGACATCCGCAAGCTGTTGCTTGCAGGCGCAGACAAGGTGTCGATCAATACCGCAGCGGTGAAGAACCCAAACTTCGTAGCGGAAGCCGCCGACAAGTTCGGCAACCAGTGCATTGTCGTCGCCATCGACGCCAAGAAGGTGAGCGGGGCCGGAGAAGCCGACCGCTGGGAGATATTCACCCATGGCGGGCGCGAGAAAACCGGCATCGACGCCGTCGAGTTCGCCGAAAAGGTCGTTGACCTTGGCGCCGGCGAAATCCTGCTTACCTCGATGGACCGCGACGGCACCAAGATCGGCTATGACATCGCGCTGACGCGCGCCGTGGCGGACGCCGTGCGCGCGCCGGTGATCGCTTCCGGCGGTGTCGGCAACCTCGACCACATGGTGGCAGGTATCCGCGACGGACACGCTACGGCGGTGCTCGCTGCCTCGATCTTCCATTTCGGCACATATTCGGTGCGGGAAGCGAAGGAACACATGGCCGCTGCCGGCTTGCCGATGCGACTCGACTCCGAAGCCAAACAATCCTAGACGGCGCAAATGGCCAGTTTTTCGCTATCAGACCTGGAAACGACAATCCGTGAGCGCGCCAGTTCCGGGGATCCGGAATCCTGGACGGCGAAGCTATTTGCCAAGGGCATGGACAAGGCCGCGCAAAAGCTTGGCGAAGAAGCGGTTGAGACGGTGATTGCCGCAGTGAAGGGCGATACCAAAGCGGTGATTTCGGAAAGTGCCGATCTCCTCTATCATTGGCTCGTGGTGTTGGCGATCGCGGGCATTTCGCTTGATGACGTGCTGGCGGAGCTGGAGAGGCGCACCGGCCGCTCAGGCATTGCCGAGAAGGCTTCACGACCGCAGTCTGGCTGACTGCGACGAAGGGCAGGAGACGCGATGGACCAGCTTGCGCCGACCGCGAAATACTCGCCCTATCTGTTTTTCTCGGCCCAGGAATGGGCCAAATTCCGCGCCGATACGCCACTGACGCTGTCCGGCGAGGAAATCGACCGCCTCCGTTCCCTCAACGACCCTGTCGATCTCGACGAGGTGCGGCGCATCTATTTGTCGCTGTCGCGGCTTTTGTCGGCGCATGTCGAGGCCAGCCAGTTGCTGTTTGCCCAGCGGCGCGCCTTCTTCAACGTGCAGACGGCGACCAAGACTCCGTTCATCATCGGCATCGCCGGATCGGTCGCGGTCGGCAAGTCGACCACTGCGCGCGTGCTGAAGGAGCTTTTGGCGCGGTGGCCGTCTAGCCCCAAGGTCGATCTCATCACCACCGACGGCTTCCTGCTGCCGAATGAAATCCTGCGCCGCGAGAACCTGATGGAGCGCAAGGGTTTTCCGGAAAGCTATGACGTCGGCGCGCTGCTGCGGTTCCTGTCGGCGATCAAGTCCGGCCAGAAGGATGTGCAGGCACCAGTCTATTCGCACCTGACGTATGACGTTATTCCCGACCAGTTCATCACCATCGATCGGCCGGATATCCTGATCTTCGAGGGCATCAATGTGCTTCAGCCCGGCAAGCTGCCGAGCGACGGCAAGATCGTGCCGTTCCTGTCGGACTTCTTCGATTTCTCGATCTACATCGATGCGGACGAGGAGCGTATCCACGACTGGTATATCGCCCGCTTCATGCGCCTGCGCGAGACGGCGTTCCGCAATCCGGACTCTTTCTTCCACCGCTATTCCAAGCTGTCGGAAAGTGCGGCGCGCGCCATCGGCGAAGGCTTGTGGAGCAACATCAACCTGAAGAACCTGCGCGAAAACATCCTGCCGACGCGCGCCCGCGCTGACCTCATCCTGCGCAAGGGCGCCGACCATCTGGTCGAGGAAGTAGCGCTGAGAAAGCTTTAGGGTCAGGACCTATTAATCTGGCTGAAATGGTCGGAGCGGATTTGTGCGGATACGAGGAGCGAAGCCGCTGGAAGGCTGAAGCCTTTCAAGGCTTTGCGACACTGTAGCCCGTGCAAATCCGCCCGATCCGTAGGACGATCGAACTGGCGTCGAACTGCTGCGTCAAAGTCCTCGACCGGGGGAACCACCCCGCTCCACGGACTTTTCCTTGCATCTCTCGCCATTTCGAACGCCATTCCAGTCATATTAACAGGTCCTGACCCTAGGGTTTCGTCACCCGGCGCAGGGTCAGGTTGATGCGGCCGCTGTTCTTGAGCAGCGTTGAAGTATCTGGGTAGATGCGGTCGACGCCGTGATAGGCCAGCCGCCCTTCGCCTCCGAGGACAAGAACATCGCCACTTTGCAGACGCAGGGACACGGTCTTTGCACTGCGCTGCGGCGGACCGACGCGAAACAGGCAGTCGTCGCCGAGCGAAACTGAGACGACAGGCGCCAAAAGATCGGTTTCGTCGCGGTCCTGATGCAGGCCCATGCGGGCACTGGCCGAGTAGAAATTGACAAGGCAGGCTTCCGGCCTGTGCGGATAGTCGGCGACCTCTTGCCAAAGGGCCATGAGTGCTGCCGGGATTGACGGCCATGGCTGGCCTGTCACCGGATGGGTCGGCTGGTAGCGATAGCCGCGTTCCTTGTCCGTCACCCAGCCGAGCGATCCGCAATTGGTCATGCGCACGCTCATTTCCTTGCCGGTCTTCGGCATTGCCGGCACGTAGAGCGGAGCGGCCTCGACCACGTTCCTGATGTCTTCGACCAAAGCGGCCTGCGCTTGCGGCGACAGGAAGCCGGGCAAGTGGCGCACGCCGTCGGGCAAATCGGCCATCGTGTTCCTCTTTTTGCCCAGTGTGTCCGATTCAAAAGGAAACGGCGACCCGAAAGCCGCCGTTTGAACAAGAGGTAGCCGGTTTTATCAGGCCTGTGCGATGTCCGGAATGCGCAGCACCTGGCCGGGATAGATCTTGTCGGGATGCTTGAGCATCGGCTTGTTGGCCTCGAAGATCACCGTGTACTTTGAGGCCTTGCCCTTGCCGTATTGGGCTTCGGCGATCTTCGACAGGTTGTCGCCTTTCTTGACCGTGTAGAAGACCGGTTCCTTGGCAGGCGTCGAAGCCTTGACCAGTTCGGTCATGTCGACATTGCCGTCGAGCTTGAGGCCGGAATCGGGTGCGACCACCTTCAGTTCGTCGGCCTGCACCTTCGAGACGCCGAGCGTGTTGCCGACGGCAATGATCGCTTTTTCGAAGATCGACTGGTCCTTGACCACGCCCTTGAGCACTGCGGTATCGCCGCGCACTTCGATGTCGACCTTGTCGGTGCCGAGCTTGTGTGATTCGAGCTCCTTCTTGAGCGCGTCGGCGTTGGGGGTTTCATCGTCGCCAAAGCCGAGCTTTGCGCCGACATTTTTCACGAAGTCGAAAATGCCCATAGTGGCCTCCATTGCTGCACCGCTCCGTTTTGGCAGGTGCAACCGCAAATGGGAAGATGCCAATTTGGCGTCAGTCGTTCTCTACTTTGCCGCGCAATTTCTTGACCGTGGAGCGGCCAGCCTTCGATTTCAGCCGCCTTTCGACCGAACCCTTGGTCGGCTTGGTCTTCCTGCGCGGCGGCGGCGGTGGCTCGGCGGCCTTGGCGACCAGTTCGGTCAAGCGCGCGCGGGCATCGGCGCGGTTCTGCTCCTGGGTACGGAAGCGTCCGGCCTCGATGACGATGACGCCGTCCTTGGTGGCGCGCTGGCCGGCCAGCTTGATGGTGCGCGCCCTGACGCGTTCGGACAGGCCGGGCGCATTGGCGGCGTCGAAGCGCAGCTGCACCGCGGTCGCGACCTTGTTGACGTTTTGTCCGCCCGGCCCCGAGGAACGGATGAACGTCTCGCTCAGGTCGTCGGGATAGATGATCGCTTCCGGCGCGATCTCGATGTTCTCGTCGGCACTCATGGCGCAGTCATGATGCCTTGGCGGTCAAAAGAAAAGGCCCGATCGAAACCGGGCCTTTCTCGCATTCATTGGATGTGCGTCCGAATTTATTCCGCAGCCTGCTGCAAATGCGGCGCAGCACTCAGCACAAGCGCATCGACATGGCTCTCGAACTTGCCGAAATTGTCGATGAACATGCCGACCAGCTTGGCCGCCTGGCGGTCATAGGCCGCCTTGTCCGCCCAGGTGGCGCGCGGATCGAGGATCGACCCGTCGATACCGGGCAGGGCAACCGGCACTTCGAAGCCGAAAGTGGCATCGGTGCGGAATTCCGCCTGCTTGAGTGAGCCGTCCAGCGCCGCTGCGAGCAGAGCCCGCGTCGCCTTGATCGGCATGCGCTTGCCGGTGCCATAGGCGCCGCCGGTCCAGCCGGTGTTGACCAGCCAGCAATCGACATTGTGACGTGCGATCAGTTCGCGCAGCAAATTGCCGTACTCGGAAGGATGACGCGGCATGAACGGCGCGCCGAAGCAGGTGGAAAATGTCGCTTCCGGTTCGGTCACGCCCTTTTCCGTGCCAGCCACCTTGGCTGTGTAACCGGACAGGAAATGGTACATCGCCTGCGCCGGGGTCAGCCGGGCAATCGGCGGCATCACGCCGAAGGCATCGGCGGTCAGCATGATGATATTCTTCGGGTGGCTTGCCTGTCCCGTCGCGCTGGCGTTGGGAATGAAGTTGAGCGGGTAGGCGCAGCGCGTGTTCTCTGTCAGCCGTCCGTCGTCGAAATCGGGAACGCGCTGTTCATCGAGAATGACGTTTTCGAGCACAGTGCCGAAACGCTGCGTGGTCGCGAAAATCTCGGGCTCGGCTTCGGCCGAAAGCCGGATCGTCTTGGCATAGCAGCCGCCCTCGAAGTTGAAGACGCCCTGCGGTCCCCAGCCATGCTCGTCGTCACCGATCAGTGTGCGCGACGGATCGGCCGACAACGTCGTCTTTCCGGTGCCGGAAAGGCCGAAGAACACAGCGGCATCGCCATTGGGACCTTCGTTGGCCGAGCAGTGCATGGGCATGACGCCTTGCTGCGGCAACAGGTAGTTGAGCGCGGAAAACACCGACTTCTTCATCTCGCCGGCATAGGAGGTGCCGCCGATGAGCACGATCATGCGGGTGAGGTCGAGCGCGATCACCGTTTCGGTGCGCGTGCCGTGGCGCGCGGGATCAGCGCGGAACGACGGCAGGTCGATGATCGTCATCTTCGCGGTGAAATCGGCAAGGCTGTCCGCCTCTGGTCGGATCAGGAGGTTGCGGATGAACAGCGAGTGCCAGGCAAGCTCGGTAACGACGCGGGTCGGTAGGTTGAGGTCCTTGTCGGCGCCGCCGACGAGATCCTGCACATAGAGATCCTTGTCGGCCGCATGGGCAAGGAAATCGGCCAGAAGCGTATCGAACTGCGCCGGCGACATTGCCTTGTTGGCGTCCCACCAGACATGCGGTTCGGTGTTTTCGTCACGTACGACGAACTTGTCCTTTGCCGAACGGCCGGTGTGTTGTCCGGTCTCGGCGACGAGTGCGCCATGCGCGCTGAGGCGTGCCTCGCCGCGACGGATCGCCTCTTCGTAAAGTGCCGATGCACCGAAATTGTAGCGCACCGTGCCGGATGTCTTGAGTCCCACCGCATCGATGCCGAATGCAGGGTTTCGTTTGCCGAGTTCCGACATGAAGGTCCTTTCAATATGCGACGGATGTCATATGCGTGGAGCCGCCTGTGCCGAGGCTTGCTCTGGTCAGAACCAGAAAAACCAAACGATATCAAATCATTAATCGATTTAAAAAATTTGAAAGTTGTTTAAATCGTTTAGATATGGCAAAAGTCGGAGAGTTGTCCAAAGGATCGGGTTGGCCTCGGCGTCTTACCCATGATTTGAGTATGGCGTAGCGTCGGAGTTGCAGTTGCAGCGGCGCGCCACATTTTGTACCTAATTTGTCCTGCAAAAGCGCCCTTCTTCACGACGAAGGGACATTCGCCCATGAGGGAGCCGCTCGAAATGGCAACAATCGCGCTTGTCGACGACGACCGCAATATCCTGACCTCGGTCTCGATCGCCCTTGAATCTGAGGGGTATCGGGTCGAGACCTACACGGACGGTGCGTCGGCGCTGGAGGGCCTCGCAGCAAGGCCGCCGAGCCTTGCCATCCTCGACATCAAGATGCCGCGCATGGACGGCATGGAGCTTTTGCGCCGCATGCGCCAGAAGACCGATCTTCCGGTGATCTTCCTGACTTCGAAGGACGACGAGATCGACGAATTGTTCGGCCTCAAGATGGGCGCCGACGATTTCATCAGGAAACCGTTCTCGCAGCGCCTGCTGGTGGAACGGGTCAAGGCGGTGCTGAGGCGCGCCGGCGCCCGCGAAACGGCGGCGAAGACGCCTGCCCAGCAAAGCCGCTCGCTGGAGCGTGGCCAGCTGGTCATGGACCAGGAGCGTCACACCTGCACCTGGAAAGGCGAGCCGGTAACGCTGACCGTCACCGAATTCCTGATCCTGCATTCGCTGGCCCAGCGCCCCGGCGTGGTGAAAAGCCGTGATGCCTTGATGGATTCAGCCTATGATGAGCAGGTCTATGTCGATGATCGCACCATCGACAGCCACATCAAGCGGCTTCGCAAGAAGTTCAAGGTTGTCGATGACGACTTCGAGATGATCGAAACATTGTACGGCGTCGGCTACCGGTTCAAGGAGGCCTAGAAGCCGGCCCTGAGCGCAGCGGGGGCTGCTGACAGATGGCCATGGAAGCAGAGCTGAACAAGCCGGCAAGCACCGCCAGACGCACGACGCGTCGGGCGCCTTCCGCCTTGTCGAAGCTGACGGTGCCTATGCGCCGCTTCCTCGGCCATCATATTTTCTCCAGCCTGACCCGCCGCATTCTTTTCCTCAACCTCGCCGGCCTTGCCGTCCTGGTCGTCGGCATCCTCTATCTCAACACCTTCCGCGACGGGCTGATCGATGCGCGCGTCGAAAGCCTGATGACGCAAGGCGAAATCATCGCCGGCGCCATTGCAGCTTCGGCCACCGTCGAAACGGATTCGATCAGCATCGATCCGGAAAAACTGCTTGAATTGCAGGCGGGCGAAAGCATCGCGCCGGGGTCCGATGCCCTTGATAATCTCGATTTTCCCATCAACCCGGAGCGCGTCGCCCCGGTGCTGCGGCGATTGATTTCGCCGACGCGCACGCGCGCCCGCATCTATGACCGCGACGCCAATCTGCTGCTCGATTCGCGCCATCTCTATTCGCGCGGCCAGATTCTGCGCTACGACCTGCCTTCCGTCGAAGAGGAGGAGCCGGACCTTCTCGAGCGGGTGCAGAAGTTCGTTTTCGACATCTTCCGCAACAAGGCCTTGCCTGTTTATCACGAGCAGCCGGGCGGCAACGGCACGGCATTCCCGGAAGTCCGGACGGCATTGACGGGCAGCCCGTCCACTCTGGTGCGCATATCGGAAAAGGGCGAGCAGATCGTTTCGGTCGCGGTTCCGATCCAGCGCTTCCGCGCCGTGCTTGGTGTCCTGATGCTGTCCACCGAAGGCGGCGATATCGACAAGATCGTTGCCGCCGAGCGCAAGGCGATCCTTCGCGTGTTCGGTATTGCCGCGCTCGTCACGGCGCTTTTGTCGCTTCTTTTGGCCTCGACCATCGCCAATCCGTTGCGTCGGCTGTCGGCGGCCGCGGTCAGGGTGCGGCGCGGCGTCAAGAACCGCGAGGAAATCCCGGATTTTTCCGACAGGCAGGACGAAATCGGCAACCTTTCAATCGCGGTGCGCGATATGACCAACGCGCTCTATGCCCGCATCGAGGCGATCGAGAGTTTTGCCGCCGATGTCAGCCACGAACTGAAGAACCCGCTCACCTCGCTGCGCAGTGCCGTGGAGACCTTGCCGCTGGCCAAGAACGAAACATCGCGCGCCAGGCTGATGGAAGTGATCCAGCACGACGTGCGCCGTCTCGACCGCTTGATAACCGACATTTCCGATGCCTCGCGCCTCGATGCGGAACTGGCGCGTGAAGATGCCGCCAGGGTCGACCTGAAGAAATTCGTCACCGACCTCGTCGCCATCTCGCGCGAGGCTTCACGTCACAAGAAGCCGGTCGAAATCGAGCTGAAGATCGCCAAGCTTCCGCAAGGCGTGAAGGGCTTTTATGTCGTCGGCCATGATCTCAGGCTCGGACAGGTCATTACCAATCTGATCGAAAATGCCCGCTCCTTCGTGCCCGATGAGCATGGAAACATCACCATTTCGCTTGAGCGCGCCGGCAAGTTCAACATCATTACCATCGATGACAATGGTCCCGGCATCAGGGCCGAAACCATCGAGCGCATCTTCGAGCGCTTCTACACGGACAGGCCTGCCGGCGAAGCCTTCGGTCAGAACTCCGGCCTCGGTCTTTCGATCAGCCGCCAAATCGTGGAAGCACATGGCGGCACACTCGCTGCCGAAAACATTTCCGGCACCAAGCCCGGCGATATCAAGGGCGCACGCTTCGTCATTGCCTTGCCGGCCGACGAGTGACAGCCATGCCATCCAGAGATGGGGAGTTTGCGCAGGGTGGTCAGCCGCGCAATCTGCACGCCACGGCCGTGCTGATCGGTGATCGCGGTATTTTGGTCATGGGGCCGTCGGGGGCGGGCAAGACGACCCTGGCGCTCGCCTTGCTCGACCATTTCGCCGGCGTGAGCCAATTCGCGCGGCTGATATCGGATGACCAAGTATTCCTATCGGCAAAGGGGGCACGAGTGGTTTGCCGCGCACCGGCCTCCATCGCGGGTCTTGCCGAAGTCCACGGCATCGGGCCGCAGCCTGTGGCCTATGAGCGATCGGCGGTGATCGACCTCTGCCTGGAGTTGGTCGAAGGCCAAACGGAACGCTTTCAGGGCGAGGCCAGCCTGAGCGTTGATGGGTGCTCGATTCCGAAAATCAGGGTCCCGGCTCGAAACGTCCCTGCGGCACTGCAAATCGTACTAAGTATGGTTGTTCGCCGCGACGCATGAAGCGCTGTCGATGAAACGAATTTGGGCAGGAGCATGGCCGGAATTGCCCGATTTCATGCTGCAATGCGTCAAAATGGCCCGCGGTGACGCACTTTTGGGCTTGTCAACGTGCCCGGTGTCGACAAGATAGCGCTCCCGCCGCCCGCTAGGCTGGCGAGCATAAAGAGCGCTTGTGAAGAGGCCATGACGGGAGCCACCAGATTATGATCGGACTCGTGCTTGTTACGCACGGTCAATTGGCGACCGAGTTCCGCCTTGCGGTGGAGCATGTTGTTGGGCCGCAGGAACTCTTCGAGACCGTTGCAATCGGCGCCGACGACGACATGGAGCAGCGCCGCCGCGATATCGTCGATGCGGTGGCGCGTGTCGATACCGGCTCCGGCGTCATCTTGTTGACCGATATGTTCGGCGGGACACCTTCCAACCTCGCGATTTCGGTGATGGAAGCCGGCCGCACCGAAGTGATTGCCGGCATGAACCTGCCGATGCTGATCAAGCTTTCAAGCGTGCGCAAGTCCGACAACATGGCGCTGGCGCTTGACGAAGCGCAGGCGGCCGGACGCAAATACATCAACGTTGCCAGTCAGCTTTTGGCGAGCAAATGACGATGGATGCCGACGCCAGCCTCGTACAGGTTTTCCGTGACATGCGGATCATCAACCAGCGTGGCCTGCACGCGCGGGCCTCGGCAAAGTTTGTCCAGGTTGCCAGCGGCTTCGATGCCACGATTGATGTCGAGAAGGATGGCGTCAAGGTTGGTGGAACTTCCATCATGGGGCTGATGATGCTGGCCGCCAGCCCGGGCTGTTCGATCCGGGTGATGGCTCAAGGTCCAGAGGCCGTCGCCGCCATCGATGCGCTCGAGCAACTCGTCGCCAGCCGCTTCGGCGAAGAGGTCTGATCCCTCTGTTTCTTCGAGCATGACTTTTCCGAAAACCGGAATCCGATTTTCGGGATCATGCTTTGGAACATGCACGAATAAAGATTTCTTTATATCCCGTTGTCGTTTTGGCCGCGATCTGGTAGTCAAGCGGCCAATTCGCGCTGGCCGGCAATGCTGCGGCACAGGCGCCTGAAAACAACAAATCTCTGGAGCACTGCCATGACAGGTAGCAAGGATTACGTGGTCGCCGACATTTCGCTGGCCGACTGGGGCCGCAAGGAAATCGAGATAGCCGAGACCGAAATGCCCGGCCTGATGGCCTGCCGCGAGGAGTTCGGCGACAAGAAGCCGTTGAAGGGCGCGCGCATCACCGGCTCGCTCCATATGACGATCCAGACGGCAGTGCTGATCGAGACGCTGAAGGCGCTCGGAGCCGATATCCGCTGGGCCTCGTGCAACATCTTCTCGACGCAGGATCATGCCGCGGCCGCCATTGCCGAAGCCGGTGTTCCCGTCTTCGCCATCAAGGGCGAGACGCTTGAAGACTATTGGACCTACACCGACCGGATCTTCCAGTGGTCCGACGGCGGGCTCTCCAACATGATCCTCGACGATGGCGGCGACGCCACCATGTACATCCTCATCGGCGCCCGCGCCGAGGCCGGCGAGGACGTTCTGTCCAACCCCGGCAGCGAAGAAGAGGAAATCCTGTTTGCCCAGATCAAGAAGCGCATGGCGGCAACGCCGGGCTTCTTCACCAAGCAGCGCGAAGCCATCCGCGGCGTGACCGAGGAAACCACCACCGGCGTCAACCGTCTCTATCAGTTGCAGAAGAAGGGCCTGCTGCCGTTCCCGGCAATCAACGTCAACGATTCCGTGACCAAGTCGAAGTTCGACAACAAGTACGGCTGCAAGGAATCGCTCGTCGATGGCATCCGCCGCGGCACCGACGTGATGATGGCCGGCAAGGTGGCTGTGGTCTGTGGCTACGGCGACGTCGGCAAGGGTTCGGCCGCTTCGCTCAAGGGAGCCGGCGCGCGCGTCAAGGTAACCGAGGTCGATCCGATCTGCGCCCTTCAGGCCGCGATGGACGGCTTCGAGGTGGTCACGCTCGAGGACGCGGCACCGGGCGCAGACATCGTCATCACCACCACCGGCAACAAGGACGTCATCACGCTCGACCACATGCGCGCGATGAAGGACATGGTCATTGTCGGCAACATCGGCCACTTCGACAACGAGATCCAGGTCTCTGCCCTGCGCAACCTGAAATGGACCAACGTCAAGCCGCAGGTCGACATGATCTCCTTCCCCGATGGCAAGCGCATGATCCTGCTTTCGGAAGGCCGCCTGCTGAACCTCGGCAACGCCACCGGTCACCCGAGCTTCGTCATGTCGGCATCGTTCACCAACCAGGTGCTTGCCCAGATCGAGCTGTTCACCAAGCCCGGCACCTACCAGAACCAGGTCTATGTGCTGCCCAAGCATCTCGACGAAAAGGTCGCCAAGCTGCACCTCGACAAGCTCGGCGCCAAGCTGACCGAGCTTTCCAACGAGCAGGCCGCCTATATCGGCGTCACGCCGAAGGGTCCGTTCAAGTCGGAACACTACCGCTATTAACCATAGCAAGAATTAGCACAACATGTAGCGCCGGGCGATTGACAAATCGCCCGGCGTTATTTTTGCGCGCCGCGCGGCTTCACGGCGATTCGGCGAGACGGTATTGTGAGGTGATTCGCGATGCGTTGAAGCCGGGCACGGGGCGGGGCTCGCTGCACGGCGGTCTTGCATTCAGGCGGCGGAGAGGACCAGGACATGCCGGGGGAAGACCCGCGAAACGCGGGAAAGGCCGTTTCCGGCGGCCGCAACGATTCGAGCAACAGGCGCTTGCCATTGCGCGGCAATCGGGTTTGCCGTCGATTCGCGGCGTGGCTGGTGGGTTCGACTGCGATCTTGCCGGTCACGACTCTCGCCGTCCACGCGCAGGAAGTATCCAGGAAAGCCATAGCATCTATCGGCACCGTCGAAGTCATCCAGCTCGCCGTATTCGTCGGCGTCATGGGTGCGGCCCTTATTTCGGCCGTCGCCCTCATTCGCGAGCGCCAGCGCACCGCGACCGAAAACGCGCAACTGCGAGCCCGCGTAGCCGACCTCAATGCCTCGCTGCAGCGCTCGGAGGCCCTGCTCAACCTGCGCGACCAGCGCATCGTCGTCTGGGCATCGGAAAACAAGAAACCCGAGATCATCGGCTCGCTGCCGCTCGATACCGGCGCGCCGGACGACCGTGCCGCTTTCCTGGCGTTCGGGCGCTGGCTGATGCCCCGCTCTGCGGCAGCACTGGAACACGGCCTGGCGACCCTGCGCGAGAAGGGTACAGGCTTTGAGCTGGTCGCGGAAACCCAGACGGGCTCCCCGATCGAGATACATGGTCGCAAAAGTGCGGCGCATGCGTTGGTCCGGTTCATCTCGCTGTCGGAAACGCAGCGCAGCCAGGCCAGGCTGAAGCTGGAGAACCAGAGGCTGGCGAGCGAGCATGAAACGCTGCTCGGCCTGTGCAATGCGCTCGGCATGCCGTTGTGGTTGCGCGCGGCCGATGGTCGGCTGAAATGGGTCAACCGGGCCTATGCCGAAGCCGTCGAAGTGTCCGACCCGGACGAGGCCGTGCGCAAGGAAAAGGAATTCCTCGGCAGCCAGTCGCTCGACGCCATTGCCGACCAGCACAAGGCGCATGCGGTCTTTGAACAGACGCTTTCGACAGTGATCGAAGGCGACCGGCGCAAGTTTACCGTGACCGACTTTTCCGGCCCCGAGGGCTCCGCCGGCCTTGCCTGCGATGTCAGCGCGATTGAAACGGTGCGCGAGGAATATGAACGCACGGTGCGCAGCCACGCCGACACGCTCGACCAGCTCAACACCGCCGTAGCCATCTTCGATACGGACCAGAAGTTGCGCTTCTTCAACCAGGCGTTCCAGAAGCTCTGGAGCCTCGACAATGCCTTCCTGCACAGCGGCCCCGATCACGCCATGCTGCTCGACAGGCTGCGCAGCGAAGGCAAGCTCGCCGAACAGCCGGAATGGCGCCGGTGGAAGGATACGCTGCTCTCCGCTTACCGCTCCGTCGAACCGCAGGAACACTGGTGGCATCTGCCGGACGGCAAGACCATTCGCGTCGTTGCCAATCCGCAGCCGAAGGGCGGCGTCACCTGGGTGTTCGAGAATCTGACCGAAAAGATCGATCTCGAAAGCCGTTACCAGACGGCGGTGCGGGTGCAGGGCGAAACGCTCGACAATCTGGCCGAAGGCGTGGCGGTGTTCGGGCCGGATGGCAGGCTGCGCCTGTCCAACCCGGCTTTCGCGTCGCTGTGGGGTCTTGATATCGACACCGTGGTGCCGAACAGCCACGTTTCTGTAATACGCGACCTGTGCGACCGGCGCGCCAAGGACAGCCCGTGGAACGGCTTTGTTGCCGCCATAACCGGCTTTGACGACGAACGCCGCGACCGGCATGGCCAGACGGAGCTCAATTCGGGAAGCGTGCTGCGCTATGCCGTAATCCATCTTCCCAACGGCCAGGTTATGACGACCTTCGTCGATGTCACCGATAGCGTGAATGTCGAACGCGCATTGAAGGATAAGAACGAAGCGCTCCTGAAATCCGACCAACTCAAGAACGAATTCGTCCAGCACGTCTCCTACGAATTGCGCTCGCCTCTCACCAACATCATCGGCTTCACGGAGTTGCTTTCGCTGCCCGCCACGGGTCCGCTTTCGACCAGGCAGCGCGAATATGTCGAACATATCGGCTCGTCGTCGTCCGTGCTGCTGACGATCGTCAACGACATCCTCGATCTGGCCACCGTCGATGCCGGCATCATGCAGCTCGAGATTTCCGAAGTGCAGGTCGACCGCGCCATTTCGTCCGCTGCGGAGCTGGTCGCCGAGCGCCTCCAGGAACATGCGATCAGGCTTGAGATCAACGCCGCTGCCGCACCCGCGAGCTTCCATGGCGACGAGGTGCGCGTCCGCCAGATCCTCTACAATCTGCTGATCAACGCGGCGAACTATGCGCCGGCGTCCAGCACCGTCACCTTGACCTGCCGCCAGACGGCGGGCGGCATCGAGTTTTCCGTCCATGACGACGGGCCGGGCATGCCGCCTGATGTGCTGGATCTGGTGTTCCATCGCTTTGAATCGCGCGTCAATGGCGGACGCCGCCGTGGTGCTGGCCTTGGCCTCTCGATCGTCAAGAGCTTCGTCGAATTGCATGGCGGCAGCGTTCGCATCGAAACGGGCAAGGGGAAGGGCACCACCGTGGTCTGCGTCTTCCCGGACCAACCTTCGGGTATCCGTGAAGCGGCCGAGTAGTCCGCCGTATGCCGGGTTCTCTCATCGAGATATTCCTCGCTGATGCCGCCGCAACTGAACGGCTGGGCGAAGACCTTGCCATGGCGTTGCGTCCCGGCGATGTGCTGGCGCTGCGCGGCGATCTCGGCGCCGGCAAGTCTACGCTGGCGCGGGCCTTGATCCGGGCCTTGGCCGATGATGCGCAACTGGACGTGCCAAGCCCCACTTTCACGCTGGTGCAAAGTTACGAGGCGCGTTTTCCAGTCCATCATTTCGATCTCTACCGGCTTTCCTCAGAGGCGGAACTCGATGAGCTGGGTTTCGAAGATGGACTTGCAGAAGGTGCAGCGCTGGTCGAATGGCCTGAGCGGGCGGGCAACCGCCTGCCGCCGGACGCCGTATGGATCGAACTTGAGCACCTGAATGACGGTCGAAATATCCGCCTGTCTGGAAAGGGCGCTGCGCTTGAGCGCATCAGCCGGTCTTTTGCCATGCGCGACTTTCTCGAACGCTCAGGCTGGGGTTATGCCGAAAGGCGTCACTTCGTCGGCGATGCATCCGCCCGCTCATATGAAATCGTCACGCAGGACGGATCGTCCCCGCGCGTCCTGATGAATTCGCCTCGCTTGGTGATGGGGCCGCCGGTTAGGGATGGAAAGCCCTATGCCGAGATCGCCCATACGGCGCAATCGGTGGCCGCCTTCGTTGCGGTCGATCTCGCCTTGCACACGGCAGGGGTGACCGTTCCCGAAATCTATGCGCAGGATCTCGATCAGGGCTTTCTGTTGCTGGAGCATCTCGGATCTGGGAGCTTTCTCGACGGCGAAGGCAGGCCGATAGCCGGGCGTTATGCGGCGGCGGGCGAGCTTCTGGCGATGATGCATGGCCGCTTGTGGCCGCAACGGCTGGAGGTCGCATCGGGCGTCGTCCATGACGTGCCCCCATTCGACCGCGATGCCATGCTGATTGAGGCCGACCTGTTGGTTGACTGGTATGTTCCCGCCGTTACCGGCGCGCCGGCGGGTGATGCCTTGCGCGCGGGCTATCATGAACAATGGAATGCCGCACTCGACCGGCTGGCCGGGCGGGAATACAGCCTGATGCTGCGCGACTTCCATTCCCCCAACATCATCTGGCGCGGTAACCGCACCGGCCATGACCGGTTGGGCATCGTCGATTTCCAGGATGCGCTGATCGGCCCTTCCGCTTACGACGTTGCCTCGCTGGCGATGGACGCGCGCGTCACCGTTTCGCCGGCAATCGAACAGGTGACGCTCGCCGCTTACATTGCCGCGCGAAATGCTGCCGGTCCGTTTGACGAAGAGGCGTTTCGAGAGTCCTATGCATTGATGGCCGCACAGCGGAACTCCAAGATTCTCGGCATTTTCGTGCGGCTGGATCGCAGGGACGGCAAGCCCGCCTATCTGAAGCACCTGCCCCGTATTCGCGACTATCTGCGCAGGGCGTTGGCCCATCCAGCCTTGGCGGACATGCACGCCTTCTATGAAAAGCACGGACTGCTGGAGGAACGCGACCTGTGACTTCAGCCCCGAAAACAGCGATGGTTCTCGCGGCAGGTCTTGGCAAGCGCATGCGGCCGATCACCAACACGATGCCGAAGCCTTTGGTGAAGGTCGCCGGAAAAACGCTGCTCGATTGGGGCCTCGACAGCCTCGCCGCTGCCGGTGTCGAGAAGGCGGTGGTCAATGTCCACTACCTGCCGCAGCAGATTGTCGATCATGTGGCCACCCGCAAGGCACCCGCAGTTGTGATTTCGGACGAAAGCGAGTTGCTGCTGGACTCCGCCGGCGGCATTGTAAGGGCGCTGCCGGAACTCGGGCCGGACCCTTTCTACATCGTCAATGCCGATACGTTCTGGATCGACAGCGGTGTCTCCAATCTGGCCCGCCTTGCCCTTGCCTGGGACGAGGCGAAGATGGATATTCTGCTCATGCTTGCAGACCTTGCCTCATCGACCGGCCACAGTGGCGGCACCGATTTCCTGATTGGGCCCGATGGCAGTCTTCAGCGTTCGAAAGGCGATCCTGCGGGCGTGATCTACGCAGGGGCGGCCATCGTCCATCCGCGCATTTTCCAAGGTGCAGCCGATAACCCCCACTCGCTCAACCTCTATTTCGACCGCGCCATTGCGGCGGGCCGCCTGCACGGCATGACCATGCATGGCCATTGGATAACGGTCGGAACGCCCGATGCGATTCCGCTCGCCGAGGCGGCAGTCGAACGCGCGCTGGCCGGGGTGCCATGAGCGGCGCCTGCCGCGTTTTCTCCATTCCTCCCGGCGCGCCCTTTCTGCCAACCCTGGCCGAGGCGCTGCTTTCGGGGTCGCTTGTGCCGGGTTTCCGTTTTGGCGGCGATCCTTTGGCGCTGGCCGACGCCACCATCTACGTGCCGACGAGGCGTGCGGCACGTGCGCTGCGGGGCGTGCTTGCGGACATGATCGGCGGAGGGTCGGCGATCTTGCCGACCATCTTGCCGCTTGGCGAAGTTGACGAGGAAGACGGGGTTTTCGAACTCGATTCTTCCGGTGGTGCGGCCTCCATCGATCTATCACCGCCGATTGGATCGACCGAGCGGCTGCTTTTGCTCGGAACGCTGGTGCGGGCGTGGAAGCGGCGACTGCCGGCAGAAGTGGCGCAGCGCTTCAATGAAGAAATCTTCGTTCCCGCTTCCGCCGCCGACGCGATCTGGCTGGCGCGCGATCTGGCCCGGCTGATGGACGAGGTCGAGACCGAAGGTTCGGACTGGGCAAAGCTTGCCGGACTGGTCACCGGCAACCTTGCCGGCTGGTGGCAGGTTACGCTCGACTTCCTCGGTATCGCGACAGAGCATTGGCCGCTCGTTCTGGCCGAAAGGGACAGGTCCAATCCCGCTGCGCATCGAAGCATGCTGATCCGCATGGAGGCCGCGCGGCTGAAGCGCAATCCACCGAAGGGGCCAGTCGTCGCCGCCGGATCGACCGGCTCCATTCCGGCCACTGCCGAACTGCTCAAGGTGATTGCCGGATTGCCGGATGGTGCGCTGGTCCTGCCCGGTCTCGACCAGGCACTGGACGAGCCGTCCTTCTCGGCGATCTCGGAACAGGGCGCGCGGCCGGCGCTGCTCGGCCATCCGCAATACGGCCTGATGAAGCTGCTCGGCAAGATCGGCGTCCTGCGCGCCGACGTGGCCGACATCGGGACATTGGACAGCGCGCTTTCCATGCGGGCGAGGCTGGTCGGCGAGGCCTTGCGGCCAGCGGAAACCACCGAATTGTGGACAGAAACCCGCAGCCGGTTCAGCGAGGGGGACGTAGCCACCGCGCTTGATGGGGTGACGATTGTCGAGGCCGCCACCGAGCGGGACGAAGCGGTGGCAATTGCCATCGCCTTGCGCCGGGCAATCGAAACCCCCGGCCAACACGCCGCGCTGGTGACCGGCGACCGTGCGCTCGCCCGCCGTGTTTCAGCCGAGTTGTTGCGCTTCGGCATCGTGGCCGATGATTCCGGCGGAACGTCGCTGGCGAACATGCCTGCTGCCGTACTTTTGCGCCTGATGGTGCGTTGCGTTTTCCAGCCCGGAGACCCGGTGGCGCTGCTGGCGCTCATTAAGCATCCGCTGCTGGCGCTTGGCCTTGAACGCAGCGTCGTACGCCGTGCCGCCGAACTGGTCGAACTGGTCGCTTTGCGCGGTGGAACCGGGCGGCCGGATATCGCCACCTTGACGCATCACTTCGAACAGCGGCTCGCCGCACCCGGCGAGGGCCGGCGCGAGCCGTTCTGGTTCAGGCGGTTCTCGGCTGGCCGCATCGAACAGGCGCAGGTCGTCGTCGCCAGGCTGGTGGAGAGCCTCTCACCCTTGCTTGCATTGCGCACGCAGACCGACCTTGATGTTGCGGCGCTGACCGAAGCCAGCGTCACGGCATTGGAAGCGCTCGGGCGTGATGCCGATGGCAGTCTGTCCCGCCTCTATGATGGCGATGCGGGCGAAAAGCTGGCCGAGGTGCTGCGCGACTTCATTGCCGTTTCTGCGCCCTTCAACTTCGCCGCGGATGAATGGCCGGATGTTCTGGAGGCGCTTTTGGCCCCGGAGACGGTTAAGCCCGGGCGCGGTACCGACAAGGCCATCTCCATCTGGGGCGCTCTGGAAGCACGATTGCAGCATGTCGATACGCTGGTCGTCGGCGGGCTCAACGAGGGTATCTGGCCGCGAAAGCCGGAGAGCGACCGCTTCATGTCGCGGCTGATGAAGACCGGCATCGACCTTGAGCCGCCGGAGCGGCGCGTCGGCCTTGCCGCGCACGACTTCCAGATGGCGATGGGTGCCGGCAAGGTCGTGCTCACACGCGCTGCCCGCTCCGGCGATGCCCCTGCCGTGCCGTCGCGCTGGCTCCAGCGCATCCTGACTTTCGTCGGCGAGGAGCACACCGGCACCATGCGCAGGCGCGGCGAGGAACTGCTTTCCTGGGCGCGCACACTCGATACGGGTGAGCGCCTTGACTTTGCCCCGCGGCCGAAGCCCACGCCTCCGATTGAATTCCGGCCGACGCATTTTTCCGTCACCGAGATCGAGACGCTGCGCCGCGACCCCTACGCCGTCTATGCAAGGCGCATACTTGGGCTTTACCCTCTCGACCCGGTGATCCGTGATCCGGGCGCAGCCGAGCGTGGCACGCTCTTCCATGCCATCCTGCACCGCTTCTCCACGACGACTACCGATCCGCGCGCCTCCGACGCGCTGAACCTTCTTCTCGATGCCGGACGGGCCTGTTTTGCCGAAGCCGCGCTGCCCGAGGATGTCGAGGCGGTTTGGTGGCCGCGCTTCGAAAAACTCGCGGTCAACATCATCATTTGGGAGCGTGAGCGCGCCGCCGCTGTCAGCCGGCGTTTTGCCGAGGAACATGCGGAGCGAACACAAGTCGGCGGCTCCGGCGTCACGCTGTCGGGTTACGCCGACCGGATCGATCTTCTGGCCGGCGGCATGGCCGACATCCTCGACTACAAGACCGGCTCTTCGCCCTCGAAAGCGCAGGCGCACACGCTTCTGTCGCCGCAGCTTGCGCTTGAAGCCGCGCTTCTGAGGCGCGGTGCGTTCCGCGAACTCGGCAAGCGCGAGCCGTCGCAATTGGCTTTCGTGCGGTTGAAGGCCAATGGCGATGTGGCTGAAGAATCAATCCTCGAGCTCAACCGCAAGCCGCGTTCCGCGTCCGACCTCGCCGAAGATGCCTGGGCGCGGCTGGAAAAGCTTCTCGTCCACTATGCCGATCCCGCTGCCGGCTATCTGTCGCGGGCTTTGCCGTTCCGGGAAGGCGAAGCCGACGACGACTACGACCATCTGGCGCGCGTCCTCGAATGGTCCGCAGGTGGCGATGGGGCGCAGGAAGGTGGGGAGGAATGAAGAAGACCTACCCCATCCCCACGGACACTGCCGTCAATCAGGCGCGCGCTTCCGATCCGCTGAATTCCGCGTGGGTGTCGGCCAATGCGGGTTCGGGCAAGACGCATGTTCTGGCGCAGCGCGTCATAAGGTTGCTCTTGCGCGGCACCGATCCGTCCAAGATCCTGTGCCTGACCTATACGCGCGCGGCCGCCGCCAACATGTCGAACCGCGTGTTCACGACGCTGTCGCAGTGGACGACACTATCCGATGGCGAACTCGCCGAACGGATAAAGGCACTGGACGGTCGGACGGCGGATCGCGACACGCTGCGGCGGGCGCGGCGACTGTTCGCCGAGGCGCTGGAGACGCCGGGTGGGCTGAAGATCCAGACCATCCACGCGTTCTGTGAATCCGTGCTGCACCAGTTTCCACTGGAAGCAAACATCGCCGCGCATTTCGAAATGCTCGATCCGCAAATGGAGCGGGCACTGTTCGCAACCGCCAAGCGCGACATGATTTCGGGTGTCAGCGGCGGTGAACGCATCGAACTGGCGGAAGCGTTCGCCACCGTTCTGGAGCACGGCGGCGAAACCGGGCTCGATGCCCTGCTTGCCGAAATCGTCGGCAAGCGCGATGGTTTGCGCAAGTTTATCGCTGACATCGGAGGAACCAGCCCCGGCTTCCAGCCGCTGTTCGACGAGTTCGGCTTTGCGCCCGATGAAACCGAGGCGGCGATAGCGGCGGCTATATGGCCGCTGCCGGGTTTCGAGCCGGCCTTCCTCGCCACTCTCGACGGTCTGGCCACGCAAGTGGGGGCAAACCGCGCCCGCGAGTCCCTGATAGATGATGCACTGGCCGGCTTTGCGGAAAGCGACCCGGCGCGCCGATTGGCGATCCTGCGACGCGCATTTCTGAGCGGCAAGGGCGAAGCCTACAAGCCGGACTGGCTGTTCGGAAAGGCTCTTCTGTCCCGGATTCCGGACCTGCCGGAACGCTATCTCGCGACGGTTGAGGCGATCAGCAAGGCGTGTGACCGGCTCGCGCTTTTCCAAATGCTGAAGGCCACGCGGGCTGCCCTCACCATCGCCGACTGGTTGATCGCCCGCTATGAACAATTGAAGCGCGGTCGCGGCCTGCTCGACTTCAACGATCTCATCACCCGCACCATCAACCTGCTTAGGCGGCCCGATGCCGGCGCATGGGTGCAATTCAAGCTTGACCAGGGTATCGACCATATACTGCTCGACGAGGCGCAGGACACCAGTCCCGAGCAATGGGACGTGGTCAAGAAACTGACGGAGGAATTCTTTGCCGGCGACGGCGCCCGGGGCAACATGCTGCGGACCATCTTCGCCGTTGGCGATGAAAAGCAGTCAATCTATTCCTTCCAGGGTGCGGCCCCCGATTCCTTTGCCGACAGCAAGCACGAGTTTGCCGGCAAGGTTCGGGCCTCTGGCCGCGAGTTCGCCGACCTCAAGCTGACATGGTCGTTCCGCTCTTCGGAAGATGTTCTGAAAGCGGTCGATCGTGTGTTCGATGATCCGGACGTGCGGCGCGGCATCAGCCACGATCCCGACCCGCTCGACCACAAGGCTATCCGCAACGATGCACCGGGCTACGTGGAAGTGTGGCCAACGGTCGGGGCCGATGTGATCGATGAGCCCGACGATTGGGCCTTGCCGGTCAATCACGCCAGCGCGCCGGCGGTAAAGGTCGCGGAGCGTGTTGCCCAGACGATCAAGGATTGGATTGATGGCGGCGAGGTGATCGAGGGCAAGGGATCGCTGCTAAAGGCAGGCGACGTTCTGGTGCTGGTGCGCAAGCGCGACCGCTTCGTTCACGCCTTGTCGAAGAGCCTGAAGGAAAAGAATGTGCCGGTGGCCGGTGCCGACCGGCTGAGCCTGCCCGGCCACATAGCCGTAAAGGACTTGGCGGCGCTTGGTCGCTTCCTCGTGCAACCCGAGGACGACCTGTCGCTCGCGGCGGTGCTGCGCTCGCCGATGTTCGACCTTTCCGAAGAACGGCTGTTCGACCTTGCCGCCAAGAGGGACAAGGGCGTTTCGCTAATCAGGTCGCTGCACAAGCAGGCAGAGGCGGATGCCACCTTGCAGGCAGTGGCCGAGCGGCTCGATGCCTGGGCCACAGAAGCCGCTTACAAGCCGGTGTTCGAGTTCTATGCCGGGCTTCTCGCGCGTGACGGCGTTCGCAAGAAGATGATCGCGCGGCTGGGGCCGGAGGCTGGCGATATCCTCGATGAGTTCCTCAATTTCTGCCTGGCCGAGGAACGCACCGGCCTGCCGGGCCTCGACTCTTTCATCGCCACGTTGGAAAGCGCCGGCCCCGAGATTAAGCGGGAGATGGACCAGACCCGCAACGAGGTCCGCATCATGACTGTTCACGCCGCCAAGGGACTGGAAGCCCCGGTCGTGTTCCTTATCGACAGTGGTGCGCGCTCGTTCAGCGACCAGCATCTGCCGCGCCTGATATCGTTCAAGGGATCTGGCGAGCACTGGGACGGCAAGGGCTATCTGTGGCGTGCAGGCAGCGACATTGCCAACGGTATTTCCAGGTCAGCGGCCGATCGCGCCCGTGAGCTTGCCGACGATGAATACCGCCGCTTGCTCTATGTCGGCATGACGCGTGCCGAGGACCGTCTCATCGTCTGCGGCTATCACGGCAAGCGCCCGCCAGGCGACGGCACGTGGCACTCCATCGTCAGCCGGGCGCTCGCAGGCGCGCCGGAAAGCGAGCAGCGCATACGCTCGTCCGATGGCGACGCGGTTCATCGCTTCCGGGTCACCAGCCTGCCCCCGGTGGCGCTGATCCGAACCGACGACGACCGCAAGCAAACCGCTTTTGGGCCTTTGCCACCCGGTCTGTGGGATGAATTGCCGGCCTCCGAAGAATTGCCACGGCCATTGTCACCGTCCGGCGCCTCCGCGCTCATCGAGGAAGCCGCTGAAGCCACGGTCGATACGTCTTCGCCTGTGCTGGAAGCAGAAGCGGTGCCGAGCTTTTCCATATTGCGTGGATTGGCCTTGCATAAACTGCTGCAAATGTTGCCGGGTCTTCCGCAGGACCAGCGCCTTCCTGCCGCAGAGCGCTATCTTGGCCGAGCTGGCGCGGACTGGCCACCGGGTGAGCGCGACAAGGCGCTGTCTTCAGCGTTGATGATCCTTGCCGACCCACATTTCGAACCCCTGTTTGGCAACGGTTCGCGAGCGGAGGTGGCCATCACCGGAAGTATTGAGATAGCAGGCCGGAAGCGTGTCGTGTCGGGGAAGATCGACCGGTTGGCGGTAACGCCTGAAAAGGTCCTCATCGTCGACTACAAGACCAACCGGCCGGCGCCGGTCTCGCCTGAGAAGGTACCGCCCGCCTATATCCTGCAGCTTTCGCTCTATAGAGCACTGTTGAAGCCGCTCTACCCGCGGCGTCAGATTTCGGCTGCACTGCTTTTCACTGAAGCGCCGCGCCTGATCGAACTGCCGCTGGTGGCGATGGAAGATGCCCTTGCTCGACTCACGGCATCGTGACACAAGAACTGCTTGAATGAGGCAGCAACCACCACCACATTTGGTGCAACGAACTAACCGAGAGGATTTTCGAATGGCCACCGTCAAGGTCGACAAGAACAATTTCCAGACCGATGTGCTCAATGCCAAGGAGCCGGTTGTGGTGGATTTCTGGGCCGAATGGTGCGGTCCCTGCAAGATGATCGGCCCGTCGCTCGAAGAGATTTCTGCCGAGCTCGGCGGCAAGGTCAAGATTGCCAAGCTCAACATCGATGAAAACCCGGAACTTGCTGCGCAGTTCGGCGTGCGCTCGATCCCGACCCTGATGATTTTCAAGGGCGGTGAAGTGGCGGATATGAAGGTCGGCGCGGCACCGAAGACTGCCCTGTCTCACTGGATCAGCGGCTCGGTCGCCTGACCTGCGCTGACGGATATCCTGCTTGAAAGCCCGGCCTTTGTGCCGGGCTTTTTGCTGGCGCGGAGAATTCTCGTTGCTGGCACTCCCGCAGACGCTCCTTGCCGCCGTTCCATAGGCGAAACAGGAGGAGACGATGACTGGAACAGCCAAACCAACCGTCTTTGTCGACAACGACCGCGTGGTCGTCACCGAATGGCGTTTTGCGCCGGGTGCCAACACCGGATGGCACCGCCACGGCCACGACTACGTCGTCGTGCCTCTCATGGACGGCAAGGTGAAGCTGGTCACCAAGGACGGCGAAAGTTTCGGCGAGATGAAAAAGGGCGTACCCTATTTCCGCAAGGAAGGTGTCGAGCACGACGTGATCAATGCCAATGAGGGCGAATACGCCTTTATCGAGATTGAACTGAAATAGCTGCTATCCCTGATCTCAGGTCGGCGGCGTGCCGTTTTCTGCCAGCACGGATCCAGCAAGATAGAGTGAGCCGCCGATGAGGATCCGCGGGGGCACTTCGTTCTCGTTCCATGTCTCGCGCAGCAACTGCAAGGCGCTGGCGACCGAGCTTACAGGCTCGGCCGATAGCCCGGCTTCAGTGGCGCGGATGGCCAACTCGTCGTTTGGCACGCTGGACTCGCTGAAGTTCACCGGTACGGTATAAACGTGCTTCACCAATCCCTTGAAGGCATGGAAATAGCCGCTCTGATCCTTCGTGTTGATCATGCCGGCAATGAGGAACAGAGGCCGTGGGTTCTTTTCCTCCTGCTCCGCCAGAGCTTCGGCGATGACGACACCTGCGCCGGGGTTATGGCCGCCGTCCAGCCAGATTTCCGAGCCTTCAGGGGCAAGTTCCGTCAACAGGCCCTGGGTCAGCTTTTGCATACGTCCCGGCCAGGCAACCGTGGCCATGGCGCGGTCGATGGCCCGCTCGCTGAGAGCAAATCCCGCTGCCTTGACGCCGGCGATTGCGGCGGCCGCGTTGGCGAACTGGTGGCGGCCTGGCAGGCGCGGCGATGTCAGGTCCATCAAGCCGTCGTCGTCCTGATAGACCATGCGGCCGTTTTCCTCGAAGGCAAGGAAGTCCTGCCCATAGACCGATAGCGGGCAGTCGAGCCGGTCTGCGGTATCGACGAGAACTTCAAGCGCCGCATCGAACTCCTGCGCGCCGATCACGGTGGGGCAGCCGCGCTTGATGATGCCGGCCTTCTCGGCCGCGATCAGTTCGACGCGATCGCCGAGATAGGCCTCGTGGTCGAGCGAAACCGGCATGATGATCGAAACGGCCGGCTTGCGGATCACATTGGTGGCGTCGAAGCGCCCGCCAAGCCCGACCTCCATGATGGCAACGTCGGCAGGATGTTCCGAAAAAAGGACGAACCCGACTGCCGTCAGGATTTCGAATACCGTGATTTTCTGGCCGTCATTTGCCTTGGCGACGCGGGAGATGGCGTCTGCGAATGTTTCATCGTCAACGAGTTTGCCGCCGCCGTCGGCCGCGAGGCGATAACGCTCGTTCCAGTTGACCAGATGTGGCGAAGTATGGGTGTGGACCAGGTACCCCTGCGTTTCCAGAAGGGCGCGGGAGAATGCTGCGCACGATCCCTTGCCGTTGGTGCCGGCAATGTGGATGACCGGAGGCATGCGGTCCTGCGGGTTGTCCAGTTTTTCGAGGAGCCGCGAAATCCGATCAAGCGAAAGGTCGAAACCTTTCGGATGCAGCGTCATCAGGTGTTCGATTTCGCGCTCGGCACTCAGCGTTGTCATGGCAAATCCTTGAATCGACAAGGGCGGTTGCAAACCACCCCGACCAGTCGTGTCATAACCACCTTGAGGTCAGGCGCGGGGCCGCGTTTCACCTGAGGTTACGGCAGGCGGCAGGATTTCCGGTTGAGGCGCGCTGGCCTTCTCCGGCACCTTGAGCAGCAGCTTGAGCAGATTGGCAACCGTCTTCTTCATTTCGAGACGGGAGACGACCATGTCCACCATGCCGTGCTCCATGAGGTACTCGGCGCGCTGGAAGCCCTCCGGCAGCTTTTCGCGAATGGTCTGCTCAATGACGCGCGGGCCGGCAAAACCGATAAGCGCGCCGGGCTCGGCGATGTGGACGTCTCCCAGCATGGCATAGGATGCGGTGACGCCACCGGTGGTGGGGTTGGTCAGGACCACGATGTAGGGGAGGCCAGCCTCCTTCAGCCGATCGACACCAACGGTGGAGCGCGGAAGCTGCATCAGCGACAGGATGCCTTCCTGCATGCGCGCGCCACCGGAGGCCGCGAAAAGGATCAGGGGGCGCTTGCGCTTGCGGGCGGTCTCGAATGCATGGATGAGCGCTTCGCCCGCCGCCATGCCGAGCGAACCTCCCATGAAGGCGAAGTCCTGCACGGTGACGACGACAGGCAAGCCCTCGATGGTGCCCTGTGCACTGAGGACCGCATCTTCGAGACTTGTCTTCGACTTTGCGTCCTTGAGCCGGTCGACGTAGCGCTTCTCGTCGCGGAACTTCAGCGGGTCCTGCGCCACTTTCGGGTTTTCCAAAACCTCGTACTTGCCGCCGTCGAAGAAGAATTTCAGCCGCTCACGGGCCGAGATCTTCATATGATAGCCGGAGGCCGGTATGACGAACTGGTTCTCTTCCAAGTCCTTGTGGAAGACCATCTCGCCGGTCTCCGGATCCTTGATCCAGAGATTGTCCGGCATTTCGCGCCGGCCAAGCATCGAATTGATCTTCGGGCGGACGAAATTGGTGATCCAGTTCATCGTAAGGCTCCTGTCCGCGACTGCACGTTTTTCACCTAGGCCAACTATTCGGCAGCGGCAAGGCGGGCCGAGCGAACGCCGTTCGAAAGCTCCGTCACCAGTGCGGCGACGGCTTCGACGGGATTGGAAGTACGTTCACCTTTGGGGCCGAGCACATTGGCAACTGCATTGATGATGGCCGTGCCAACGACGACGCCGTCGGCTGACGCGCCAATGGCACGCGCCTGTTCCGCCGTCTTGACGCCGAAGCCGACGCAGACCGGCAGATCGGTGTGGCTCTTGATGCGCCTGACCGCTTCGGTAACCTTGCCGGTGTCGGCAAGCGCGGAGCCAGTAATGCCGGTCATTGACACGTAATAGACGAAGCCGGACGTATTTTCGAGGACTTTGGGGAGGCGTTTGTCGTCGGTGGTAGGCGTTGCCAGCCGGATGAAGTTGATGCCGGCATTGAGTGCCGGGATGCACAGTTCCGCATCCATTTCGGGCGGCAGGTCGACCACGATGAGTCCGTCGACGCCGGAACCCTTGGCATCCTTGAGGAAACGCTCGACGCCGTAGATGTAAATGGGGTTGTAGTAACCCATCAGGACGATCGGGGTGTGGTCGTCGCCTGCGCGGAAATCGGCCGCCATCCTGAGCGTCTTGGCGAGCGTCTGCCCGGCCTTCAACGCGCGCAAACCGGCCGCCTGGATGGCCGGACCATCGGCCATCGGGTCGGAAAACGGCATTCCGAGCTCGATAATGTCCGCTCCCGAGCTGGCAAGGGCTTTCATGATCGAGAGCGAGGTGTGGTAGTCGGGATCGCCGCCCATGAAGTAGGTGACGAGCGCGGGACGGCCCTCGGCCTTCAGCTTCGCCATGCGGCGATCGATACGGGTATCCGTCACGTCAGATCTCCATGCCCATCATCGAGGCCACCGTATGCACGTCCTTGTCGCCGCGGCCCGACAGGTTGACGATGACGATCTGGTCCTTGCCCATGGACGGCACGATCTTCATCGCATGCGCGATGGCATGCGCCGATTCCAGCGCCGGGATGATGCCTTCCACCCGCGTCGTGAGCTGGAACGCCTCCAGCGCCTCATCGTCGAGGATCGGCACATATTCGACGCGACCGGTGTCGCGCAGCCATGAATGCTCGGGGCCGACGCCTGGATAGTCGAGGCCTGCCGAGATCGAGTGGCCGTCGAGGATCTGGCCGTCGTCGTTCTGCAAGAGGTAGGTGCGGTTGCCATGCAGCACGCCCGGCTTGCCGGCGTTCATAGAGGCGCAATGTTCGATGCCGTCGAGACCGCGGCCGCCGGCTTCGATGCCGATGATGCGGACGTCCGCGTCGTCGAGGAAGGGATGGAACAGGCCAATCGCATTGGAGCCGCCGCCAACCGCCGCGATGATGGCGTCAGGCAGCCGGCCTTCCTGTTCGAGGATCTGGGCGCGGGCCTCGGTGCCGATGACCGACTGGAAGTCGCGGACCAATTCCGGATAGGGGTGCGGGCCGGCGGCGGTGCCGATCAGGTAATAGGTATCCTCGACATTGGTGACCCAATCGCGAAGCGCTTCGTTCATGGCGTCCTTGAGCGTGCCGTGACCTGCCGTGACAGGCCTGACTTCCGCGCCGAGCAGCTTCATGCGGAACACGTTGGGGCTTTGGCGCGCAACGTCTGTGGCGCCCATATAGACCACGCAAGGATAGCCGAAGCGGGCGGCAACCGTTGCCGAGGCAACGCCGTGCTGGCCGGCGCCGGTTTCGGCGATGATCCGCTTCTTGCCCATGCGCTTGGCAAGCAGGATCTGGCCGAGGCAGTTGTTGATCTTGTGCGAGCCGGTGTGGTTGAGGTCCTCGCGCTTGAAATAGACTTTGGCTCCGCCGAGGTGCCGGGTCAGGCCTTCGGCGAAATAGAGCTTCGACGGACGCCCGGCATAGAAGGTGGACAGGGCCTGCAACTCGGCCTTGAACGCCGGGTCGTCCTTGACCTCGTTCCAGTGGCGTTCGAGTTCAAGGATCAGGGGCATCAGCGTTTCGGCAACGAAACGTCCGCCAAAAATGCCGAACATGCCCTGGTCGTCAGGGCCGGTGCGGAAGGAATTGGGTATTGCCGGCTTGTTCATGCCGATCTCCTAGAGTTCCGTTCGCAGCATGTCCAGCGTAGGGGCCGGTGTTGCGCGCTGCAAGGTGTGTCTGACTAGCTGATCAGGCCGCGCGGTCGCTGCGCGCTGCCCGGACGGCCTTGAAGAATTGTTCGATCAGCGCCGTATCCTTGATGCCCGGCGCGCTTTCCACGCCTGACGATATGTCGAGGCCGGGCGGGTTCGCAAGCCGTATGGCCTCGCCTATATTGGCGGCGTTGAGACCGCCGGAAAGCATGTAATCGACGTCTGCGTCAAGCCGGGCAAGAATGGTCCAGTCGAAAGAGACGCCGTTGCCGCCCGGCAATTCCGAGCCCTTTGGCGGCTTTGCGTCGAACAGCAAGCGGTCGGCTATGCCGCGATAAGCCGCAATGGCTGCAAGGTCCGCCGGTTCACGAACGGAAAGGGCCTTCATGACCGGCAAGCCGTAGCGCGATTTCAGCTCGGCGAGCCGCTGCGGCGTTTCGCTGCCGTGAAGCTGCAACATGTCGGGCTGCATTTCGGCGACGATCGTGTCCAGAAATTCGTTGTCGGCATCGACGGTGACGGCAACGGCCTTTGCTTTGCCGCCGGCAAGCTTGCGCAAGCGGCCGGCTTCCGGGGGAGCAATGTTGCGCGGGCTTTTCGGGAAAAAGATGAAACCGACATGCGTCGCGCCACCGCTGAGCGCTGCCGCCAGCGCCGCATCGGTCTTCAAACCGCAAATCTTAATGTCGAGCACCTTCATGCCTGCGAATTGCCATGAAAAGGCGGCGAAGTCGAGGAAAAGCGCTTATTGTCGATGGCAGCAAGCGCGCTAGGTCGTGGACTCATAAATGTGATCGAAATGGCGCCCGGAACGGCAAAGAGATGCAAGGAGATGCGCGAAGGGCGATGTGGTTTATCGACCGAGCGGTTCGACGCGGCAGCTTGCAGCCGTTCCGGCGTCCCCAAAATGGGTGTCATGGGGATGTGGTCCATCTGCCCGGTTACTTTGTCGAAAGAGCTTGAAAATGAATGACATTTCCTGCGCTCTTTCTTCGCGTATCCGAGCAGATGGCCTCACACCATTTCGACCAGATTTATGAGTTCACGACCTAGTTTCAATGTTCAAGGCAGGAGCGACGACCATGAAAACCGAGACTGTCGCCGAACTGAAGGAAAAGCTCGCTCAGGCCCACTCGGTCATCGAACATCTGATGGACAAGGCCGCGTTCAATGGCGCGGAAGCGCACCGCGCGCTGGCCTATTTTTCCAAAGATGGTTTCGACGGGGAATTCCTGCCCTGGCCACGTCACACCGACGACAGGCTGCGGCCAGACGAGCTTAACGCCGCCAATGATGACTGAGCATTGCCCGTTTCAGAACTGTATCGCCTGAAGCGCGCCGCCGTTCTTCTTGAGCCAGGCCTTGCAACGCTCGGTGTCCGGGCAAAGCTCCTCACACAGTTTCCAGAATTTCGGCCCGTGGTTCATCTCTTTCAGATGCGCCACTTCATGCGCCACGAGGTAATTGATCACAGGGCGCGGCGCCATCATGATGCGCCAGGAGAACGACAGGTTGCCGTCCGACGTGCAGGACCCCCAGCGGCTGGACGTGTCCTTGAAGCGCACCGCCTTGGCTTTGCGGCCGACTTTCGCGGTGTGCTTTTCGACCAGTGCCTCGATCTCGCGCTTGGCTTCGCGCTTCAGGTAGTCGGTCAACCTGCGCGGCAGATGCACCCTGTCGCCATGGATGACGAGCGTGGGGCCATTCTCGTCGCTACCGACCGAAACGGTGCCGCGCTTGCCGGGTTCGTGCACGATCATGTGCGGCACGCCATAAACCGGCAACTTGATGCCGGGGCGCACCTGCGGCCGGTCGGGCACCTTGGCTAGCCGCTGTTCCAGCCAGCCCTGATGGCGATGCAGGAATTTCTCGACCTCGCCACGGCGCAAGCCGGGCGGCACGGTGATGCGCAGGCCCTGCCCGCCGGCATCTATCCTCAGCGTCAGGCGGCGGGCGCGATCGTTCTCGACGATTCGCAAGGGCAGCGAGCGCCCGGCGACCACATGCTCCCGCTCTTCGACGGGGGCGGGCGCAGGTTTGGTGAGGTTTCGAAAGAAGCCGAAGGACATGGCGGCACGATACGTGATTCGAGGTTTAGAGCGGTTCATATTTTAACAGAACCGTTGAACCGCTCTAACGCCTTGTTCCTACGCAATTCCGGACGGAAAACCGGTTCCCACTTTTCCTGGAATTGCTCTGGTAAAGAACAAAAAAGAAACGGCGCCGCTTTCGCGACGCCGCTCATGTCTACCGCTTGCTGGACTTCTCAGTCGTCAAGCAGGTCATCGTTGCGCTTGCCGCCACGACGCTTCGGGGTGTCTTCCGTCGTGGTCGTCGGGGCCGTGGATTTGTTGCGGTTCGCCATGAAGCGATCGAACTCGTCCTGGTCCTTGGCGCGGCGCAGTTCACGCGCATACTCGTCGAACTCCGCCAGCATCTCGTCGAGCTTGCGGCGTTCTTCATCGAGGCGGGCAAGTTCCTTCTCGCGCCAGTCGTCGAAAGCGACGTTACCGGTGCGGGCCGAACCATGACCCCAGCGATGCGCCTTGTTTGCACCGCGGCGGCAGCCGGCAAAGATGCCGTCCGTGGCGCGGTTCATATCGCTTTTGAAGCCGTCAAGCCGGTCGCCCCAGATGATGTAGGCAAGCATGGCGAGGCCGAGCGGCCAGAACACCATGAAGCCGATCACCATCAAAGCGATGGTCGCCGGCGTCCAGGCCGGACGGATCAGTGCAGTCGTGTTCATATTCTCCCGTTCCTTCAGTTGGAGGCAGCCGATCCGACTGCTCAAATCGAAATGGGAAGACAAAAACGGCGATTCAAGACGGTCGCCGCCGAATCCGGGCAAGATACTGGAATGGCTAGGTTTTTTTGAATCGGTCGAGGAAAAGCACGATCAGTCCACCAACTAGGCCCCAGAAGGCCGAGCCGATGCCGAACAGCGTCAGGCCGGATGCTGTGGCGGCAAAAGTGACGGTCGCGGCCATGCGGTCCTTGTCGTCCTGCAAGGCGATGGTGAGCGCATTGGCAAGTGAGCCCAGCAGGGCGAGACCCGCAACCAGCACGATCAGGCTTTGCGGCAGGACGGCAAAGATCGCCACCAGCGAAGCGCCGAAAATCGCGAATATGAGATAGGCGAAAGCGTAGAACGGCCCTGTCTTCCAACGCTCTGCCGGATCGGGGTGAACGTCGGGTCCGGTGCAGATGGCCGCCGAAATTGCCGAAAGGTTGGTGGTCGAGGCGCCGAACGGCGCGCTCAGGATTGAAAACAGTCCGGTAATGCCGATCAGCGGCGCAGGTGCCGGATCATAGCCGGAGGCGCGCAGCACGGCCAATCCCGACAGGTTCTGCGAGGCCATGGTGACGAGGTAGAGCGGGATGGCGAGGCCGACGATAGCGGCCGGCGTGAACTCCGGCGCAATCCATGTCAGCGTCGACAGTTCGGGTGCCGGCAGGCCGCCGACGCGACCGGTAAGGAATGCGGCAAGGCCGCCGCCGATCAGCACAACCAGGACGGACAGGGGCGGGTTGACCAGCCGCAGCAGGAAAAAGGCGGCAATCAACGGCACGATAAGCCAAGGGTCCGCAGGGATCGTTTTCACAGCGCCGGTGGCGAAGGTCACGACGATGCCAGCCAGCATTCCAGATGCCACCGAGGCCGGAATCCTGGCGATCAGGCGCATCAACGGCTTGAACAGCGCGGTGGCGACCAAAAGCACGCCGGCGACCAGAAAAGCACCCACCGCCTCGCCCATGGTGAAGCCGCTCGATGCCGCAATCAAGGCAGCGCCGGGCGTCGACCACGCCGTGATGACGGGCATGCGGGTTCGCCATGAAAGCCAGATCGTTTCTATGGCCATGGCAAGGCAAAGCGCCGTGACCCAGCTTGCCGTTTCGAGTTGTGTCGCGCCGACCGCCGTCGCCGCGGCGATGATGATGGCAAGCGTGCCGCCGAAGCCGACGATTGCAGCGACGAATGCTGAAACGGGAATGGATATCCGCACGGTCAACCAGCCCTTTCCGCGATCGAGCCCACGGCGTTGGTCAGAAGGTCGAGATCCTGCGGCCGCGACAGGCGATGATCGCCATCGGGAATGAGCGAAAGGGTTACGTCATCGGCGGGAAGGAGGCCAACCAGCTTCAGCGCATGGCTGTGTGGCACCGCTTCATCCGCCATGCCTTGCAGCACATGGACCGGGCAATGCGTGTCGATGGGGCCGGTCATGACCAGATTGGCGCGGCCATCCTCGATCAGCGCGCGCGTATAGATATAGGGTTGGTCCGAATAGTCCGACGGCTCTTCGAAATAGCCCTTGGTGGCGAGGTCGTGCCGTTGCGTATCGGTCAGCACCGGCTCGACAAGTTCGGCGGTGAAGTCAGGGGCCGGGGCTATCAGCACAAGGCCGGCGACGCGCCTGTCGTCTGCCTTGTTCAGCTCCTGCACCATGCGCAGCGCGATCCACGCGCCCATGGACGAGCCGACCAGGATTTGCGGCCCGTTGGTGAACTGCGAAAACACGCAAAGGCTCTGGCGCAGCCATTTGGAAATGGTGCCGTCGGCGAATGCGCCGCCGGATTCGCCGTGACCCGAATAGTCGTGGCGCAGGAAGGCGCGGCCGTGTTCTCCGGCCCACGCTGCCAAGGCTTCGGCCTTGGTGCCGAGCATGTCGGACTTGTAGCCGCCAAGCCAGACGATGCCGGGTGTCGCGCCACCTTGATGGCGAACGGCGATCGATGTTCCCTCGACGTCGAGAAACTGTGGTGCGGCAACGGTCATGGCGTGTTCCTTGCAGGCCGGGTCTTGTGGCATAGGCGGGCATTGCCGAAAAGCCGCCTGTCGATTTCTTCGGTTAGGGCAGGCGGGGAACTGTGGATTCTGATGATTTCTGATGCATGCTATGCTATTGACACGGCGCACGCGCTTCCCACATAGGCGCGTCCGCACCTATGAAACCAGAACCCTGCCCCTCAACGGCTCAAGGAGACCACGACCATTCGCAGACCTTTCAAAGCAGCGGCGCCCACCAAGGATGGACCGCGCGCAAATACCGATATTCGCGTTCCCCGCGTCCAGCTCATTGATGCCGACGGGGAGAACCGGGGTGAAGTTTCCATCAACGACGCTTTGTTGCTCGCCGAAGAGGCCGGGCTCGATCTTGTCGAAATTTCCCCGAACGCAAATCCGCCGGTCGCTAAGATCCTCGACCTCGGCAAACTGAAATACGCCAGCCAGAAGAAGGCCGCCGAAGCGCGCAAGAACCAGAAGGTCATCGAGATCAAGGAGATCAAGATGCGCCCGAACATCGACAGCCATGACTACGAAGTGAAGATGCGCGCCGTGCGCCGCTTCTTCGAGGAAGGCGACAAGGTCAAGCTGACGCTGCGCTTCCGTGGCCGCGAGATGGCGCATATGGAGCTTGGCATGCAGCTTCTGAACAAGGTGCGCGAGGAAGTCGCGACGATCGCCAAGGTAGAGGCCGAGCCGAAGCTGGAAGGCCGCCAAATGATGATGGTGCTGTCGCCGCGCTGACGGCCTGATTTTTGCAAGGCGCCTCGGTGGGGCGCCTTTTTCTTGCCGCCGTGCCGTGGTGTCGATCATGGCAGGCTGCAAACGGGTGGATTCGACATGGACGGTGGTGTCTTGGAACAAAGGGCTGCTGGTCGGCAGGATCGCCCGACGCTCGGCAATTATCAGCGCACCCGCCGCTATGTGCTGGCGGTGCTGGTCGTCGGGTTGTTTGCCCTGCTTCTGGTCGGGCAGTCGTGGTTTCCGCCTGAATCGGTGGTCCACGAGACCATCGAGATGGCCGGCATCGTGATGATTTTCCTAGGCATCGTCGGGCGGCTGTGGTCGACGCTTTATATTGGCGGGCGCAAGTCGGCCGAGGTCGTGACCGGTGGGCCCTATTCGGTGACCCGCAACCCGCTCTACGTGTTCTCCACTATTGCTGCCGCCGGCGTCGGCGCGCAGATGGGTTCGTTCACGGCGATGATCGGCTTTGGCCTGTTGTGCGCGCTTGCCTTCCACATCGTCATCCTGCGCGAGGAGCGCTTCCTGTCGGAAGTCATGGGCGCGCCCTACAAGGAATATCTGGCTCGCGTGCCGAGGTTCGTTCCCAACCTGTCGCTCTACAATGAAGGCGATACCGGGTCGTTCAAGCCGCGCCTGCTTTTGACCACGTTGCTTGACGGGCTGGTGTTCCTCGTCGCCATGCCGGTGTTCGAGATGATCGACAGCGCACAGATCGCCGGCACCTTGCCGGTTCTGTTCAGGGTGCCCTGACACCAGCGTGCGACGCAGCTTTCGACGGGTGTTGCGCCGCGAGCGGCTTTGACGTATAGAGCCGCCGTTAAAGAAAAGCCGCCCGGCAGGGCATGCCGTGGCGGTCTTTATGCTTTTCGGGCCTTTTGGTCGCCTGAAGCAAGACAGAAGCGCAGCAAATGCGCGTGAGAAAGGAAGCAAAATGCCCAAGATGAAGACCAAATCCGCTGCCAAGAAGCGGTTCAAGATCACTGCGACCGGCAAGGTTTTGTCGGCGGCAGCCGGCAAGCGCCATGGCATGATCAAGCGCTCCAACAAGTTCATTCGCGATGCCCGCGGCACGATGGTTCTGGCTGAACCGGACGGCAAGAAGGTCATCAAGAATTTTCTTCCGAACGGCCTCTAAGGCATTCGGTCCGGACAGCGTTTAAGGAGATCACGACATGGCACGCGTAAAGAGAGGCGTTACCGCCCACGCCAAGCACAAGAAGGTCCTGAAAGCCGCCAAGGGCTTCTACGGCCGCCGCAAGAACACCATCCGCATCGCCAAGCAGGCGGTGGAGAAGTCGCTGCAGTACGCCTACCGCGACCGCAAGAACCGCAAGCGCTCGTTCCGCGCGCTGTGGATCCAGCGCATCAACGCAGCGACGCACGAGCATGGCCTGACCTACGGCCGCTTCATCGACGGCCTCAACAAGGCCGGTATCGAGATCGACCGCAAGGTTCTGTCCGACATGGCCATCCATGAGCCGCAGGCTTTCGCCGCGCTCGTGGCCAAAGCCAAGGTCGCGCTTGAATACCTGAAGAACACGACGCCGAATGCTTTTGAAAGCGCTGTAGCCTAGCATTTTCCAGCGCTCGCGACGCGAGCGCGTGGGAAAAATGCGGCTAGGAATTGTGAGGAGCATGATCTTCACCGAAAAGTCTGCAACTTTTCGGGATCATGCTTCGAACCAGCGCCTTCCCAAGCTTCTGCAAATCTGTTTTGGGAAACCCGCGCTGGCAGGGCTGGCGCGGGTTTTTCGTGTGGATCGAATGACCGAGGACACCGAGATCAGGACGGACATGCTTTCCGACGATGGGCTGGCAACGCTGTTGCGCCTCATCGTTGCGCAGGCGTCGTTGCGCGTGTCGCGCGCCTCGGTCGATGGGCATCTGGTCTGGATCAAGCGTTACGACGTTGAAGGCAAGCCGCTTGCCAAGCGTCTGCACAGCCTGATTTCGCCGCTGCTGCCGGCGTTCCTGCGCTCGTCGCCGACAACGGGGCCGGCGGAAGCTATCGCACGCGAAATGCGCAAGCTGGCAGGTTTTCGGGCGGCGGGCTTCGCGGTTCCAGATCTCGTGTTTTCCAACCAGTCGGTGCTGGTGCTCTCCGATGTCGGGGAGGTCGTGCAAAAGACGCTGGTGGATTCGCTTCCCGCTAACCCATCCCGGCACGACGACCTGCTCGTCGAGCTCGCAAAGGCGCTCGGCGAAGCGCATCGGGCCGGCCTTTGCCATGGCAGGCCGCATCCGCGTGACGTGTTCCTGCGCGACGGTCGCATCGGTTTTCTCGACTTCGAGGAAGAGCCGGAAGCGGTGATGCCGCTGGCGATGGCGCAGGCGCGCGATGCCTGGCTTTTGTTCCTGCAGATATCGCCGCGCGCTGTGCTGCCGGAGACGCAGGCGCGTGCGCTTGCCGCCTATCGCGCCGTCGCGCCGCTGGAGGTCATTCCGGCATTGCGCACGCTCACGACTTTCTTCGCGCGAGCGATGGCTCCGCTGCGTCTGGTTCCGAACGGCCTGATCGGTAAGGATGGCCGCCGCGCCATCGACGCGACCGACTTTCTGAGCCGGGCGCTCGGCACGGCGCTGCCATCGAATTCCAAGGTTTCAGTGACAGGCCGTGAGCGGCCAAGAGGACAATCATGACGGATATCGATCAACTTGAACGATCGCTGGTCGACGCTGTCGCCAGCGCCGCCGACGAAGCCGCTATCGAGGCGGTGCGCGTGTCGGCGCTCGGCAAGAAGGGCTCGATATCGGAAATGCTGAAGACGCTGGGCACGATGAGCCCGGAAGAGCGCCAGGTGAAAGGCCCGGCGATCAACGGCCTGAAAAACCGCGTCACCGAGGCGTTGAGCAGCCGCAAGGCGGAACTGAAGGACGTCGCCATTGCCGCACGGCTCGAAGCCGAGAAGGTGGACGTCACCTTGCCGGTGCGCCAGTCGCCGGCAGAGCGCGGTCGCATTCACCCGATCAGCCAGGTCATCGACGAGATCGCAGCGATCTTCGGCGACCTCGGCTTCGCCATCGCCGAAGGGCCGGATGTCGAGACCGACTATTACAATTTCACCGCGCTGAATTTCCCCGAAGGGCACCCGGCGCGCGAAATGCATGACACCTTCTTCTTCCAGCCGGACGAAAAAGGTGAGCGCAAGGTGCTGCGCACCCACACCTCTCCGGTGCAGATCCGCACCATGGAGACGCAGAAGCCGCCGATCCGCATCGTCATTCCGGGCAAGACCTACCGGCAGGATTCCGACGCAACGCATTCGCCGATGTTCCATCAGGTCGAGGGGCTGGTGGTCGACAAGTCCGCCAACGTCGCCAACATGAAGTGGGTGCTGGAGGAATTCTGCAAGGCATTCTTCGAAGTGCCTTCGGTGAAGATGCGCTTTCGTCCGTCCTTCTTCCCGTTCACCGAACCGAGCCTCGAGGTCGATATCCAATGCGACCGCTCGCGGCCCGGCGAAGTGCGCTTCGGCGAAGGCAGCGACTGGATGGAAATCCTCGGCTGCGGCATGGTTCATCCCAATGTGCTGCGCGCCGGTGGGCTCGATCCGGACGAATATCAGGGCTTCGCCTGGGGCATGGGCATCGACCGCATCGCCATGCTGAAATACGGCATGCCCGACCTGCGCGCCTTCTTCGACGCCGACGTGCGCTGGCTGCAACATTACGGCTTCCGCCCGCTCGACATGCCGACGCTGTTCGGCGGACTGAGCAACTGAGCCGGAGGAAACGATCATGAAATTCACACTCTCCTGGCTCAAGGATCATCTCGAAACCGACGCCACGCTTGGCGAGATCGTCAAGCGTCTGACGTCGATCGGCCTTGAAGTCGAATCGGTCGATGACAAGGCGGCGCTGAAGCCGTTCGTCATCGCAAAGGTGCTCACTGCCGTTCAGCATCCCGATGCCGACCGCCTGCGCGTTCTTTCCGTCGATACAGGCTCCGGCGACCCGGTGCAGGTCGTGTGCGGCGCGCCCAATGCGCGGGCGGGCCTGATCGGCGCCTTCGCCGCCCCCGGCACCTATGTGCCCGGCATCGATGTCACGCTCGGCATCGGCAAGATCCGTGGCGTCGAAAGCCGCGGCATGATGTGCTCGGAGCGCGAACTTGAACTGTCGGACGAGCACAACGGCATCATCGAACTGCCCGAGGATGCGCCTGTCGGCACCAGCTTTGCTGCCTATGCGCATCTCGACGATGCGGTCATCGACATCAACCTGACGCCGAACCGTCCTGACGCGACCAGCGTGCACGGCATTGCGCGCGACCTTGCCGCGGCGGGCCTTGGCAAGCTGAAATACGGTGCGGTCGAACCGGTTGGCGGCGCTGGCGAATGCCCGGTCAAGGTGAAGATCGAAGCGACTGATCTTTGCCCCGGATTTGCGCTCAGGCTGGTCAAAGGGGTCAAGAACGGCCCGTCGCCCAAGTGGATGCAGCAAAGGCTGCTCGCAATTGGCTTGAGGCCGATCAACGCGCTGGTGGACATTACCAACTACATCACCTTCGACCGCGGCCGGCCGCTGCACGTGTTCGATGCGGCCAAGGTCGCCGGCAATCTGGTCGTGCGCCGGGCGAAGGCTGGCGAAAAGGTGCTGGCCCTGGACGGGCGCGAATATGCGCTCACGCCCGAGATGTGCGTGATCGCTGACGACAATGGAGTGGAATCCATCGCCGGCGTCATGGGCGGTGAGCATTCGGGCTGCGACGAGAACACCACCGATGTGCTGATCGAGTCGGCACTTTGGGAGCCCTTGAACGTTGCCCGTACCGGCCGCGCGCTCGGCATCATCACCGATGCCCGCTATCGCTTCGAGCGCGGCGTCGATCCCGAGTTCATGGGCGCGGGATTGGAGTTGGCGACCCGCATGGTGATGGAGCTTTGCGGCGGTGAACCCAGCCGTGAAGAAATCACCGGCTATGCGCCCTACAAATATCGCTCGGTCTCCTTCCCCTTTGCCGAGGTGAAGCGCCTGACCGGTCTCGACGTGCCGCGTGCGACCTGTCTCGATATCCTCACCCGTCTTGGCTTCGTGCCCAAAGGCGAGGGCGATGTCGTTGACGTCATCGTGCCGTCATGGCGGCCGGACGTGGACGGCAAGGCCGATCTGGTGGAAGAGGTGATGCGCATTCACGGCGTGGACGAGATCACGCCGAAGCCGCTGGCGGGCCACGATGCCGTCAACGGCAAGATCCTGACGTCGTTGCAGATACGCACCCGTGCCGCCCGGCGCGCACTTGCGGTTCGCGGCATGATGGAAGCGGTGACATGGTCGTTCATTCCGGCCAAACATGCGGAGCTGTTCGGCGGCGGCAGCGAGCGGTTGAAGCTCGCCAACCCGATTGCCGCCGATATGTCCGACATGCGGCCTTCGCTTCTGCCCGGCCTGATTGCCGCCGCGCAGCGCAACGCCGACCGCGGCATTGGCGACGTTGCCCTGTTCGAGGTCTCCGGCACCTATGAGGGCGATACGCCCGAAGGGCAGCGCCGGGTTGCCGCCGGCGTGCGGCGCGGAACGGCTGGCCTCGACGGTTCGGGTCGCCACTGGGCAGGCAATGCCGGCAATGTCGGCGTCTACGATGCCAAGGCGGATGCGATTGCCGCGCTTGAAGCCTGCGGCGCGCCGGTCGAACGGCTCCAGATCGAGGCTGGTGGCCAGGCCTGGTATCATCCGGGCCGCTCCGGCACGATCAAGCTCGGCCCGAAAGTGGTGCTCGGCACCTTCGGCGAATTCCACCCCAGGACACTGGAAGAAATGGACGCGACAGGACCGCTGTGCGGCTTTGAAGTGTTCATCGACGCCGTACCGGAGGCCAAGGCCAAGCCGACTCGCACCAAGCCGAAACTGGAGCTCTCCGCTTTCCAGGCGGTCAAGCGCGACTTCGCCTTCGTGGTCGAACGGACGGTCGAGGCAGGCACGCTGATGCGTGCGGCACTTGGCGCCGACAAGAAGCTGGTCACCGGCGTTTCGGTGTTCGACATCTTCGAAGGCCCGTCGCTGGGTGCGGACAAGAAGTCGGTCGCCATCGAGGTTTCGATCCAGCCGTTCGAAAAGACGTTGACCGACGAGGATTTCGAGGCGCTTGGCAAGCGCATCGTCGAGAACGTTGCCAAGCAGACCGGCGGCGTGCTGAGGACGTAGCGCCTTTCCCCGTCGCCGGGAATAGCGTGCCGGCGGCAGCCGTTCATACGGCATGAGCGTGCGGCTAACCAATACCGCCAGCACCTATGGCTGGGGCGCGATCATCCTTCACTGGGTGATCGCCATTCTCTTTATCGGCCAGTTCGTGCTTGGGCTCGCAATGTCGCGCGTCACCAGCCAGCGCACTGCGTTTGAACTGATCCAGTTGCACAAATCCTTCGGCTTCCTGCTGCTTGGTCTTGTCGTGCTGCGCGTGGCGTGGCGGCTTGGCGGGGTCACGCCGCGCTTGCCTGCGCAAACGGGCTTGCTTGAGCGCCGTGCGGCCCCCTTGGCGCATCTTGCGCTCTATCTGTTTCAGGTGGGTTTGCCGCTTTCCGGATGGGCGCTGGTGTCGGCCTCGGTGCTGGCGATACCGTCGATGCCGTTCGGGCTTTTTGTCATGCCCAACCTGCCGCTCGGCATTTCGGCGAGCGCCGAGGGCTTCTGGCTGAAGGCTCACAGCTATCTAGCCTATGCCGGGATGGCGCTGGTGGCTTTGCATGCTGCGGCCGCGTTCCGGCATCACTTCTGGGCGAGGGACAATGTGCTCGTGCGCATGATTGCGCCTTCTTTTGGCAATGGCCGGCGCGGGGCGGAATAGGACGTGCCGCCCGGGCGTTCGTTTCATGCAATCCCCGATCCACCGCCTTCAACGAAGGAGGCTTTGATGTCTTCCCGTGCCTTGGCCTTCGCGGCGATCGCCGCCATTTGCATGTCAGTCTTGCCCGCTCGTGCCGCTGTTTCGCTAAGTGAAGTGGCCGGTCGCTATGTCATCAACCAGAATGGCTCTTCGATCCATTTTTCCATCGCCAATGCCGGTGGCGGCTCGCTCAAGGGCGATTTCAGCCGCTTTAGCGGCACCATTCGGCTCGACAACAACGATGTCGGCCGCTCGGCTGTTGCGATCACGATTTTCCCCGAAAGCGTGGTCACGGGCGAAAGCCGGGTGGATGATTTCCTGCGCTCCGACGCGGTGTTCGACGTGGCCAATGAAAAGGAAATCATGTTCCGTTCAACCGGCGTGCAGCGCACGGGTGACGACACCGCTTTGATCACCGGCCGGCTGACGGCGCGGGGCAAGACGTTTCCCGAAAAATTCTCGGTGGAGCTTGCCGGCCTCAAGTCGGGCAACCTTCAGTTTCATGTCACCGGCAAGGTTTTGCGCTCGCGCTACGGCATGGATGTCGGCACGCCGATCTATTCCAACGTGGTTGTGTTCGACATGATGCTGACCGGCCGCCGCGGATAGGTTACGTCGCCGGTTGCGGTTGGCATTTGGTGACGGCCGGAGAATAATGCCCGGTCGCCACTTTTCTGGAGAGGTTGCATGTTTCGTTGGGGAGTTCTGTCGACAGCCAAGATTGCGCGCGAGCATCTTCTGCCGGCCATCGTCGAGGCGGACAATGGCGTGCTTTCGGCCATTGCCAGCCGCGACCTCGGCAAGGCGAAAGCGCTGGCCGCCCATTTTGGCGCACCGCACGCCTTTGGCTCCTATGAGGAATTGCTTGCGTCGAGCGAAGTAGACGGCGTCTACATTCCGCTGCCGACCTCGCAGCATGTCGACTGGACGGCCAAGGCCATCGAGTCCGGCAAGCACGTGCTGGTGGAAAAGCCGCTGGCGCTCGATGCCAAGGCCATCGCTCCGCTGATCAAGCTGCGCGACAAGCACAAGGTTTTGGTGTGCGAGGCCTTCATGGTCATCTATCACCCGCAATGGCTCAAGGTGCGGGAGCTGATCGCCGGCGGCGCCATCGGGCGGCTGCGGCATGTGCAAGGAGCCTTTTCCTACTACAACGTCGATCCCGGCAATATGCGCAACCAGCTCGACCTGGGCGGCGGTGCGTTGCCGGACATCGGCGTCTATCCGACGGTTTCGACCAGGTTCGTGACCGGCAAGGAGCCGAGGCGGGTGCAGGCCACGATCGAACGCGACAAGACATTCGGCACCGACATCTATTCCTCGATACGCGCAGATTTCGGCGAGTTCGAGCTGTCGTTTTACCTTTCGACACAGATGGCGGCGCGGCAGGTGATGGTGTTCCACGGCGACAAGGGCTTCATCGAGGTCGCCTCGCCGTTCAATGCCGGGCTCTATGACCACCACCGTATCGAATTGCAAAATCAGGACCATAGCCGGACCGAGGTGTTCCGCTTTGCCGGCGCGCAGCAATATCGGCTCGAGGTCGCGACATTCGCCCGTGCCGCGAAGGGAGGTGGCGACCACGTCTTCACGCTGGAGCAATCGGTGCTGAACCAGAAGGTTATCGACGCGATCTTTCGCGCTGGGGACAAGGATGGCTGGGAGCCAGTCTGAATGCCGGCGGATTCGGCGCGGGGGTAGCAGCTCGAAGTCATTGTCCCATTATGGGGCATATCGGTTGGCACGCTGCGTGCATGGCGTTGCGCATGAAGATATCTGTGCGGCCAGCAAAGCGAGACGGTGAAGCCAAGGTCATTTTCGACGGGCCGCTGGATCGCGAGCATATTGCGATTTCGAGCGAGGACGTGACGCTGACTTTTGTCGCGCGCGATATCTACAGCACGGCCTCGAACCAGCGCTACACGATTCAGCTCAGCGTCGACGAACTGGCCACGATCCTTGATGTCGATGACGACAGCGAGGACGGCGCTGGCGAAGCTGGCGATGGAGCCAACGCAGCAGAGTAGGGCGTTGCGCGCACCTCTTGTCTTGATCAACCCCGATCCTTGCCAGGATACTGCTGGTTGCGCTTACGCGTGACCGGCTGATATGCGGGTGGCTTGATGAGCCCGCCAAAGACCTGCGTTGGATGACTGTGCCAACTCTGCCCGAGCTACCGGTATCCGCCGCCTTGCCACGGCTTGGCGAGGCGCTTTCCGTCGGCAACAAGGCGGTTCTGGTGGCGCCTCCCGGAGCGGGCAAGACGACGCTGGTGCCGCTGTCGCTGCTCGATGCCGGATGGATCGGCACCGGCAAGATCGTGCTGCTCGAACCGCGCCGGCTGGCGGCGCGCGCCGCGGCCCGTCGCATGGCGGCTCTTCTAGGCGAAGAACCGGGTGCGACGGTCGGCTACGCCATGCGTATGGAGAACCGCACGTCGGCGCGGACGAGGATCCTCGTCGTGACCGAAGGCGTGCTCTCGCGCATGATCCTCGACGATCCGGATTTACCGGGCGTTGCCGCCGTCATCTTCGATGAGTTTCACGAACGCTCGCTGGATGGCGATTTCGGCCACGCGCTGGCGCTCGACGTGCAGGGCGCGTTGCGGCCCGACCTGCGGCTGCTCGTCATGTCGGCGACGCTTGACGGCGCGCGTGTCGCCAGCCTGCTGGGCGACGCGCCGGTTGTCGAGAGCGAGGGACGGGCCTTTCCCGTAGAAGTTCGTCACGAGGAGCGGCCGGCAGGCGTCGCGATCGAGGATGCGATGGCGACGGCCATTCGCGGCGCGCTCGCCGACGAAACCGGCAGCATCCTTGCCTTCCTGCCCGGTCAACGCGAGATCGAGCGCACGGCGGAACGTCTTGAAGGCCACGTGGGGGCAGATACCGATATCGTCAGGCTCTACGGCATGATGGACGGCAAGGCGCAGGACGCCGCGATCCGTCCGTCTCCTGCCGGTCGCCGCAAGGTTGTCCTGGCGACTTCGATTGCCGAGACCTCGATCACCATCGATGGCGTGCGGGTTGTTGTCGACAGCGGACTGTCGCGCCTGCCGCGCTATGAGCCGGCCAGCGGCCTGACCCGGCTGGAAACGGTGCGCGCCTCGAAGGCTTCGGCCGAACAGCGGGCAGGGCGTGCCGGTCGTACCCAACCGGGCGTTGCCATCCGCTTGTGGCGGGCCGAGCAGACGGCGGCCTTGCCGGCTTTCACGCCGCCTGAAATCCTCGACGCCGATCTGTCGGGATTACTGCTGGACTGCGCTGCCTTTGGCGTTGCCGATCCGGCCAGCCTTGCCTTTCTCGATCCGCCGCCCTCGCCTGCGCTCAAGGAGGCGCGCAGCCTGCTGACGGCGCTCCATGCCATCGACGGGGATGGGCGGTTGACCGATGCCGGGCAAGCAATGCGCAAGCTGGCCTTTCCCGTGCGGCTTGCGCACATGGTTGCGGAGGCTGCGAAATCCGGCCAGGCGCTGGAAGCGGCGCAGCTTGCTGTTTTGCTCACCGAGCGCGGCCTGGGCGGAGACAGTGTCGATCTCGAGCGGCGGGTGAGCCGGTTTAACGCCGACCGGTCGACGCGCGCCAACGCCGCGCGAGAGTTGGCGAAGCGGCTTGCACGAACAGCGGGCGGCGGCAAGACGGATGTTGCGCATGCGCAGTTCCACGGTGTCGCTTCCGGCGCTCTTCTGCTGAATGCCTGGCCGGACCGTGTTGCCAAGGCGCGTGGGGAACGCGGCCGCTTCTTGTTGGCAAACGGTACGGGAGCGATGGTTGACGCTGCCGATCCACTGGCCGGGGAGACATATCTCGTCGTCGCCGACCTGCAGGGCAAGGCGCAAAACGCACGCATTACGGCGGCTGCCGCTGTGACTGAAGCCGATATTCGCACGGGCCTTGCCGACAGCATCGAAAGCCGGCGCGAGACTGCCTTCGATGTCGAACGAAAGAGCGTGCGCGTGCGCGAGCAAAGCAGGCTCGGCTCAATCGTGCTGTCCGAAAAGATGCTGCCGCCGCCGACCGGTGCGGAAGCCGACCGGGCGATTATAGAAGCAGCCCGCGCACATGGCCTTGCATCGCTGCCGTGGAGCAAGCCGGCCGAGACGCTCCGCCAGCGCCTGTCCTGGCTCTATCTCGGTCTCGGAACGCCGTGGCCGGATGTCTCCGATGAAGCGCTAAAAGAGCGGCTGGACGATTGGCTGCTGCCCTTCCTTAGCGGTTCGGCTTCGTTTGCCGCCATAAGCGGTGATGTGCTGACATCGGGACTGATGTCGCTGGTGCCGCACGATCTGCAGCGGCGTGTCGATACCTTGGCGCCGACGCATTTTTCAGCGCCGTCCGGAAGCCATGTGCCGATCCGCTATGACGGCGAACAGCCGGTGCTGGCCATTCGTGTGCAGGAATTGTTTGGCCTTGATGCCCATCCGTCGATTGCCGGCGGAACCGTGCCGTTGACGCTGGAACTGTTGTCGCCAGCGCATCGGCCGATACAGACCACGCGTGACCTGCCGAGGTTCTGGCGCGGATCGTGGGCGGATGTTCGAACCGAGATGCGCGGCCGTTACCCCAGGCATGTCTGGCCGGAAAATCCGGTTCTGGCTGCTGCAACCAGCCGTGCCAAGCCGCGCGGAACTTGACCAGGCAAGGCCTTCGGTCACGAAATCTTTGGGCAACAGAGACTTGTGTGCCATAAATTCCGGCGAGGTCGCCTCAAGACGTCAAGCATAAGGCAGGCTCATGTCTGGATTTCGCCGGCAGCTCCCCCCGATGACAGCTTTGGTGGTATTCGAAGCTGCGGCGCGGCGTATGAGTTTTACAAGGGCGGCCGAAGAACTGGGCATCACCCAAGCGGCCGTGAGCCGGCAGGTTCAAGCCCTTGAGCAGAGCCTTGGCTTCCAGCTTTTTCGTCGCCTTCATCGCTCCATCGAACTGACGGATCGGGGGCGCACGCTGTCGAAGTCGATGTCGGAATCTCTGGGCGCCATCGCCCGCACGGTCCGCTCGCTAACCGATGACAAGAATGCAGGAGAATTGGTCATTGCCGCATCGGTGGCCTTTTCGCATTTCTGGCTGCTGCCCAAGATTTCCGAATTTCGTAGGACAAACCCTCAGGTCCGTCTCAAGATTGTCAGCCAGGACAGCAACGTCAATTTGCTGCGCGAAGACATCGATATCGCCATTCGCTATGGAGACGGCCATTGGCCGGATGGCAAGGCGATTGCCCTGTTCAACGACGATGTTTTCCCCGTCTGCAGCCCCGAATATCTGGCCAGTCACGGTTCGCCTGATTGTGTTGCCGACCTCACGCGGCACAATCTTATCGTCAGCGACTCGCAGGATGCGAGCTGGATCGGATGGGAGGAATGGCTGAAGGCATTCGGCCACGACGCGGACCCTCGCCACGTGACGCTGAGCTGCAGCTTCTATACCGATGCCATCCACGCCGCCATGCGCGGCGAAGGTATTGCACTTGGTTGGCACAGGCTGGTGCGAGACCTGTTGCACCGCAACCAGCTGGTAAGAGTTTCCGCGGAGTCGCTGCGCACGCGCGAAGCCTATTTCATCGTCTTGAAGAAAACGCAGCCTGCCAAACCTCAAGTCGAACCATTCCTGCGATGGATTCGGTCTGAAACGGACGACTTGCCCAAGCCATAAATCCGCTCATCGGCCCTCAGTAGCATTACCAATGGTAATGCATACCATTCTCGACCGTGCAGTTTACAAGCATGGGACAGGCTTGAAATCATGAGCCTGTGCGGGAAGCCGTATCCGCAAGGCGGGTAGGCTCAAGAATGAGGGGTAGCGGCAGCCACCATGCTCAGAACCGAGATCCATTTTGACAGCGCAAGCCTGACGTGGCTGCGAACGTTTGCCCGAATTGGTCGCGCAAATCCGCGCGCTGCGCAGCTTGCCTTCATCGGTGGTGCGCGCTGATGCAGGAGGCTCCCAAAACGGCATCGGATGGCACCGGAGCGCAAGCCAAACGCATAGCGGTCAGGAACGTCAGCAAGGTGTTCGGCGCAAACGGTCAGGCCGCGCTCGCGCTTGCAAGGCAAGGGGTTTCCAAGAACGAGATTCTTGCCAAGACGGGTACGGTTGTCGCGGTCAACGATATTTCCTTCTCGGTCGATGCCGGTGAAATCTTCGTCGTCATGGGATTGTCAGGGTCCGGCAAGTCGACGCTCGTCCGTTGCCTGAACCGGCTGCAGGAACCTTCGGCAGGCGCAATCGAGATCGATGGCGAGGATATTGTCGCTGCGCCGGAGGAACGGCTCCGGGCCTTGCGGCTGGAAAAGATCACCATGGTCTTCCAGCACTTCGCCCTGTTGCCGCACAGGACCGTGGCAGAAAATGTCGAATATGGCCTCAAGATGCGCGGGCTCGCCAAGGCGGAGCGCAATGCCAAGGCCCTGAAGGCGCTTGACAGCGTCGGTCTTGGTGGTTGGGCTGAACGCTATCCCGCCAATTTGAGCGGCGGTATGCAGCAGCGCGTCGGGCTTGCCCGCGCGCTCGCGCTCGACCCCGAGATATTGCTGATGGACGAGCCGTTCAGCGCACTCGACCCGCTGATCCGACGCGACATGCAAGGTGAATTGCTGGAACTTCAGCGCCGCTATCGCACCACCATCATCTTCATCACTCATGACCTCAACGAGGCGCTGACGCTAGGCGACCACGTCGCGGTGATGAAGGATGGCCGCTTTGCGCAGGTGGGCCGCCCTGCCGACATCGTGCTGCAACCCGCCGACGACTATGTGGCCGCGTTCACCCGCGATATCGATAGTAGCCGCGTGCTGCCGGTGCGGTCGGCGATACGCCAGGCGGCGAGTGCAGAGGCACTGCGAAAGCTCTTGGCGGATGGAGCGGCGACCATCGAAGGTGCGCGTCCGTTGCATGAGGCGTTTGGTCTGGTGGCGGCAAACCGCCCGGCGGTCGTGGTGGATGCCGCAGGCCAGCCGGAAGGCCTGGTGACCGCTGCCGACATAACGAACGTGCTGGCGGGCGGCTCGCAAAGCGAAGGAGGTTGAGGGTCATGTCATCAGACGCTTTGGCTGGCCTGCAAACCGCCACCGATATTGCCCGCCCGTCGCACTACGGCACGCTGCCGCTCGATGACTGGATCCAGTGGTCGGTAAAGGACTGGCTGGTGCCTGCGTTGCGGCCATTCTTCCGAGCGCTGCAATGGCCGATCGCGCAATTGCTCGACGGGCTGCAAGCCCTGCTTCTGGCAATACCGTTCGTCGTTCTCCTCGTGTTGGCCGTGTTTGCCGCGTGGCGGGCGGCGGGCCGGGGCGTAGCGGTCTTTACGTTCGTATCCCTGCTGCTGCTGGACTGGATCGGGCTCTGGAAGGAGACGATGATTACGCTCGCCATGATCGTCACGGCGGTCGTGTTCTGCATAGTGGTCGGCATTCCCGCTGGCATCGCCGCGGCCCGCAGCGACCGCACGGCTGCAGTGATCCGGCCGATCCTCGATGTGATGCAGACCATCCCCTCCTTCGTCTACCTCGTGCCGATCGTCATGCTGTTTGGCGTCGGCATGGTGCCGGCGGTGATCGCCACCATCATTTTCGCGCTGCCGCCGCTGGTGAGGTTGACCAATCTGGGCATCCGCCAGGTTCAGGGCGAGTTGGTGGAGGCCGGCCGCGCCTTCGGCTCGACGCCGCGCCAGATACTTTGGGAAATCCAACTGCCTTTGGCGCTGCGCACCATCATGACGGGCGTCAACCAGACGCTGATGCTGGCGCTTTCCATGGCGGTCATCGGCGCGCTGATCGGCGCCGGCGGCCTCGGGCTTACCGTCTATACGGGTCTCGGCAGGCTGGATGTCGGCTACGCCGGTATTGGCGGCCTCGGCATCGTCTTGATGGCGATCATCCTCGACCGGGTCACCCAGGCGCTGGGCGACGGCCACAAGGGCGCGGGCACCTCCGGCAGCAAGGAAGGATAGCCCGCGAAATTCCAATGACACATGAGTTCGGGAGCAGATCTGCGCAAAGCGCAGCACAACAGGGAGAAGTGTGAAATGGCCGCAAACAAGTTTCTTTATTGCCTGGGAGGGGCGCTTACGGCCCTTGCGCTCAGCGCATCGCCGCTTCTGGCGCAATCGCTGCCGGGCGAGGGCAAGACCGTGAAAATGGGTCAGCCGACTTGGGATACGGAGTGGTTTCAGGCCCAAGTCTACAAGAAGGCCATGGAGACGCTGGGCTATACGGTAGAGGGGCCGACGGCGCTCGACAATCCACCCTTCTATCAGGCCGTAGGCCAAGGCGACATGGACTTCTGGGCGAGCGGCTGGTTCCCGCTCCACAACACCTATCTGGAAGAGATCAAGGACAAGGCCAGCACCGTCGGCTATGTCGCCAAGGGCGGCGCGTTGCAGGGCTACCTGATCGACAAGAAGACTGCCGATGCCCACAACATCAAGCTGATCGACGACTTCAAGAAGCCGGAGATCGCCAAGCTGTTCGACGACAATGGCGACGGCAAGGCCGACCTCGTCGCCTGCCCGCCGGGCTGGGGCTGCGAACTGACCATCACGCACCAGATGAAGGCCTATGGCTTGGGTGATACGGTTTCGCCGATCCAGGCGGCTTATTCGGCTTCGATGGCCGATGCGATCAGCCGGTACGAGCAGGGCAAGCCGATCTTCTTTTATACGTGGACGCCGAACTGGACGGTCGGCATGCTGAAGCCGGACCAGGATGTGGTGTGGCTGCAGGTTTCTCAGCCTTCCCTGCCCGACGACCAGAAGGCAATGGAAAACCAGACCGCTATTCCTGACGTGAAGGGGTGCGCCGACAATCCTTGCCAGATGGGCTGGCCGGCCAACGACATCCAGGTCGTCGCCAACAACAAGTTCCTCGAGGAAAATCCGGCAGCGAAGAAGCTGTTCGAAGTCATGAGCATTCCGCTCGACGACATCTTTGCCCAGAACGCGCAGATGTACAAAGGCGAGGACAAGCCTGCCGACCTGGAGCGCCAGGCTGCCGATTGGGTGAAGGCCCACCAGCAGGAATTCGACGGCTGGATCGAGGCTGCAAAGCAGGCTGCCAAGTAAGGATAGCGGCCACTGAAATGCAAAAGGCGGGATCGTGAAATCCCGCCTTTTTGTTTGATGTCTGGCCGTTAGGCTACTTCGCCGGAGACTCTTTCTTTCGGAACATGCCTATGAGGTTGTCCCAAAGCTCGATCTTGACGCCTTGCCGCTTCATGATGACGCCCTGTTGGATGATGGACAACAGGTTGTTCCATGCCCAGTAGATGACAAGGCCTGCCGGGAACCCGGCCATCATGAAGGTGAAGATCACCGGCATCCAGGTGAAGATCATCGCCTGTGTCGGATCGGGCGGCGTCGGGTTCATGCGCATTTGCAGGAACATGGTGACGCCCATGATCAGCGGCCAGACACCGATGTGCAGCAGCGTCGGCACGGCGAAGGGCAAAAGGCCGAACAGGTTGAACAGCGACGTCGGATCGGGCGCTGCAAGGTCCTGGATCCAGCCGAAGAACGGCGCATGGCGCATTTCGATGGTGATGTAGAGAACCTTATAGAGCGCGAAGAACACCGGGATCTGGATCACCACCGGCCAGCAGCCGGCAATCGGATTGATCTTCTCGGTTTTGTAGAGCTCCATCATCGCCTGCTGCTGCTTCATTTTGTCGTCCGCGTATTTCTCGCGGATCTCGACCATTTTCGGCTGCACCTTCTTCATGTTGGCCATCGAAGCGTAGGACTTGTTGGCCAGCGGGAAGAACACCGCCTTGACGATGACGGTGGTGGCGATGATGGCGAGGCCGAAATTGCCGAGCAGCTTGTAGAGCGTGTCGATCAGCCAGAACATCGGCTTGGTGATGAAGTGGAACCAGCCCCAGTCGATCAGCAGGTCGAAGCGGCGGATGTCGCGTTCCTGCTCATAGGCATTGATGGTGCCGACTTCTTTCGCGCCGGCAAAGACCAGAGATTCCACCGTGGTCGATTGGCCTGCGGCGATGGTGATCGGATCACTGAGGAAATCGGACTGATAGCGCGGGCGGCCGTCGTCGAAATAGGCGAAGCGCGGCTGGAAAGGCTGCTTTGCCGTCGGTACCAGCGTCACCGCCCAGTATTTGTCGGTGATGCCGAGCCAGCCGTCGGTGGACTTGCCGGGCGTGAACTGCTTGTCGTCCTCCATTGCGGAGTACTTGTGTTCTTGCAGGCCTTCCTCGCCAGTGACGCCGATCAGGCCTTCATGCAGGACATAGATCGAGGCGGTCGTCGGCTTGTCGAAACGCGTGACGCGACCGTAGTTGGAGAGCGTGATATCGGCCGCGCTCGTGTTCTGAACGGTGTCGGACACCGTGAACATGTAGTTGGCGTCAACGGAATAGGTGCGCTTGAAGATCAAGCCCTTTTCGTTGGTGAAGGTCAGCGTCACGGGCGTCGTGGGCGTCAGCGTCGCATTGCCATCGACCGTCCACACGGTCTGCGGGCCGGGAGCCGCGCCCGTTGCGTCACTGCCGACGAAACCGATTTCGGCATAGTAACCGTTGGGTAGCGCCGCCGGGTTGAGCAGTTCGATTTCGGGAGAGCTGTTGTCGACAGTCTCGTGGTATTGCTTGAGCTTGAGGTCGTCGAGGCGCGCGCCACTCAGGTTGATCGAGCCCTGCAGGCGTGGCGTGTCGATCTTGACGCGCTGCGTTGAAGCAATCAGTTCCTCGCGCCCGAGGATGCCTCCCGCTTCGCCGCCCGATGTCGTCGGAATGGCGCCTGGTGTTGCTGTTCCGGTGCCGGCGGGCGTTGTCGTCTTGGCAGCCTCGCTTTCGGCGCGGCTTGCTTCGACCTTGGCGGTTTCACGCTGCGCCTCTATGCGCGGGTTCATATAGAAGACTTGCCACAGCGTCAGGATCAGCACCGACAGCGCGATGGTGATGAAGAAGTTACGGTTGTTTTCCATTGAAAACCCTATCGTGATCCGCGCAAGCGGCGCGAGAGCTCGGCCTTAAGCAATCCGAACGGTGTACCAAGCACGTCTTCGCGCCCGACGATGACATAGTCATTGCCGGTCGCCATGTCATCCGCCGCGTGCGTGCGGACGGCCTCCTTGAGACGCCGCCTGATGCGGTTGCGCACGACAGCGTTGCCCACCTTCTTGGTGACGGTGAAACCTACGCGCGGCACATCAACGTCACCACGCGCCAGCGCCTCAACGAGAAAAAGCCGCCCACGACGCTTTTCGCCGCGCCGGACGGCCAGAAATTCCGCGCGTTTAAGAAGCCGACCTGGCTTTTGGCCTATTGGCTTGCCTGCAGCGGGCAAAGATCTCGTCTTCCGTTCAGGCGCTGAGACGCTTGCGGCCACGGTTGCGGCGAGCAGCGACAACGCCACGGCCTCCCTTGGTGGCCATGCGCGCGCGGAAGCCGTGCCGGCGCTTGCGGACGAGTTTGGACGGTTGGTAGGTACGCTTCATTTGTTTTAATACCGCGGCGTGCGGCCCTTCTTGGAACTGTCACTGGTGCAACAGGAGCTATGCCGGGTCCTGTTTGGCGCGACCGAAACCGCGCCGGGAGTGCTGGCCCGAGCGTGAGCGGGCTTATAGGGACAAGCATTTTGGAAGTCAATGCGCGGTCCGAATCACGGATTTTCCGCAATTGGAAGCAAAGCAGACGCAGTTGCGTTAGCTACCACACAGACATAGGCCGATTGTTTCTATATCTTTCAATCGCGGCTCGCGCCATTCACTTCTTTGGCAACGCCGCAGTGGAGTGGCCGGACCGATTGCATTCCAAAGGGTTAAGCTTGAACAGGCTGCACGGGACGGGAAGCGGATCGATGTTTGAACGGAAGCCGCAACTGCCTCTGGATCGGAAGTAAATGAGCCAGGAACTTCCTGCCGACGACGAAGCTTCCGTGGAGGGTCAACCGGCCCGCACGGTGCCGTTGGCGCGGGGGCTTTCGACAAAGCTTCTGTTCCTGACCATCGTGTTCGTTCTTCTGGCTGAAGTCCTCATCTTCCTTCCTTCTATAGCGAGCTACAGGATAAGCTGGCTGCAGGAGCGGCTTGGCACCGCGGCTGCCGTTTCGATCGTTCTTGTCCAGGGCGACCCGGCTTCGTTGTCGCGTGCAGCGCAAAACGATGTGTTGATGGCCATCGGGGCCAAGGCTATTGCAGTGCGTGACGACGGCGTGTCGCGCCTCCTGGTGGTGGCGGACATGCCGCCACAGGTCGACGAACATATCGACCTCGCCAACTCTTCAATGGTTGACGAAGTGACGGGCGCACTCGACACGCTGGTCTTCGGCGGTGAGCGCATGCTTCGCGTCACCGGCCCGGTGGGCGAAAGCGACAAGGAATTCGAACTGATCATGCCCGACAGGGGTCTGCGCAGCGCGATGCTCACCTATTCGCGCAACGTGGCTTTTCTGTCGCTGCTGATTTCGCTGTTCACGGCAACACTGGTTTATGCCGCGATTGATCGCATCATGATCAGGCCCATGCGCACGATGACCCGTTCGATGCTGGCTTTTTCGCAGGCGCCAGAAGATCCGGGCCGCATCATCCAGCCGGCTGCCCGATCCGACGAAATCGGCGTTGTCGAGCGGGAACTGTTCCAGATGCAGGAGCGGTTGCAGAAGATGCTGGCCGAACGCAAGCACCTCGCCGATCTCGGGCTGGCCGTTTCGAAGATCAATCACGACATGCGCAACATGCTGGCGACCGCCCAGCTTATTTCCGACAGGCTGCGGATGGCCAAGGATCCAACCGTGCAGGCCTTCGCACCGAAACTTTTGCGTGCACTTGACCGGGCGGTTTCCTATTCGGAAGGCGTGCTTGCCTATGGCCGCACGCAAGAGCCGCCGCCGTCCCGGCGCAAGTTGCGCCTGCACCAGTTGGTCGATGAAGTTCACGACGTTCTCGGCGCCGACAACGAAATCGAACTGGTGAATGCCATTGAGCAGGAATTCGAGATCGACGCGGATTCAGACCAGTTGTTTCGCGTGCTCACCAATCTTGGCCGCAATGCGGTGCAGGCAATGGCGGGCGATACTGAGAGCGTCATTGTTCGTCGCCTGACGATCTCGGCCGAACGCGTTGGGAGCGTGTGCCATATCCATGTCACCGATACGGGGCCAGGCCTGCCGCCGAAAGCGCTCGAAAATCTGTTCGCGGCGTTCCGGGGCTCGGCGCGCAGCGGCGGTACCGGGCTGGGCCTGGCGATTGCGCAGGAACTGGTCCGCGCCCATGGCGGCACGCTCGAGCTTGTAAGGAACACTGGCGGTGACACCACCTTCGCGGTCATCATTCCGGACCAACCGGTTCGCCTCGATCAGGCCCGTTCCGGACTGCGGCGCTCCGGTTGAGTGATGGTTAAACGGCGGTGCGCTTTGGTCAGCTTGTGGCTATTGCCCCTTGCAAATCTTTTGCCGGATCGGCTTGCATTTCCGAAAATCAGCCGCTAGTGAACACGGCACGTTCGCGACTGGCTGACGAAGCCGGTTCGCGTGGTCTGTCGATGCAGGCCTAGTGCGCGCCCGTAGCTCAGCTGGATAGAGCACCAGACTACGAATCTGGGGGTCAGGAGTTCGAATCTCTTCGGGCGCGCCATTTCAGTACAGAACTGCGAACGCCGCCGAATCCAAGCTGGAAGTGGCAACCAAGGCGCGGAGCAGTTCCGATTTCGATCTTATGATGCGAACTTCTTTGCGGGCAACCTCAACGCGCTGCGCAAGCGCGCGCAGGTGATCCCACCGATAGTCGCCGTCTTCAAGGTATAGCGCCTAGCGGGCCGTCCGCGAAAAATCATCGATCATAGCGAGGCTGATGGTTTGGCTATCGGCACTGTCGAGCGTCGCCTGTGTCCGCTCGGCGTTGGTCGTAGACTGATCCCGAAGCACCTTGAGGCCGGCGATGCGCTCTTTCGCTGCCGCATCGTCTTTATCGACCATGCGGGATTCGATGGCGTCAAAGAGCTGTTTGACTGAACTCACAATTTTTGGGGCGCCAGTTAGCCCGCGATATCCGAATTCCGTGGTTCACGCATTGGTAAACCTGCCTCTCGAGCGGCCCCATGGCTTTTGATCCCGATGGACCTACGCCTTTTTGGAGCTTGTGCAAATTTAAGGCGTGATCGGAAAGCCGGATCGGGGGATCTACATGCCACGCCATCTGTTTCACCTGCTGTTCGGGTTGTTTTGCTCGGCGCTACTTTTATTCTCCCTGCCTGCGCGGGCGGATATACCTGACGAGACCTATACGGCGCTCGGCCTGACCAAGGAAGCTTCCCCCAAGGAGCTCTACGATGCGCTGGTCAAGCGCTACCACGATCCCAAGCAGGGGCATGGCAAGGGCGCTTTCGGAGAACTTTGGGAACCGACGCCGTTTACGCGCTACCTCGATCCGAAGACACTCTACATCGCCCCCGACATGGATTTCGAAGCCAAGCGTGACGAATGCGTGGAATGCCATACTAGCGTGACGCCGGGCTGGGTCCATTCATGGCAGAAGAGCGTCCACGGCGATCTTAACGAAATCCGCAACCTGCCGGCTGAAGATTCCCGCGCCTACAAGAAGGAACTGATCGACCAGGTCGAGGCGAATCTTCATTCGATGGGCGTGCTGCCTGAAGGCCAGAAGCTTGGCGATGTCGGCTGTATCGATTGCCACATGGGCATCGGCAAGCAGGCAGGAAACCACAAGGCCGACCTCCACATGCCGGATGCGGCCAATTGCGGCCAGTGCCATGTGCAGCAGTTTGCCGAACGCGAATCGGAACGCGACACCATAACCTGGCCGCAAGACCAGTGGCCGGCCGGCCGGCCTTCTCATGCCCTGTCATGGCAGGCCAACGTGGAAACCGCGATCTGGGCCGGCATGGCGCAGCGCGAAGTTGCCGATGGCTGCTCGCTCTGCCACACCATGCAGAACACCTGCAATTCCTGCCATACCCGCCACGAATTCTCCGCCGCCGAGGCGCGCAAGCCCGAAGCCTGTTCGACTTGCCACAATGGCGTCGACCACAATGAGTTCGAGGCGTTCAGCCTGTCCAAGCACGGCGTCGTCTACAAGACGCAGGGCGCTTCGTGGGATTGGGAAAAGCCGCTGGCGGCCGCGCTTGGCGAAGGTGGCCAAACCGGCCCGACATGCCAGACCTGCCACATGGAATTCAACGGAGAATATGGCCACAACCTCGTGCGCAAGGTTCGCTGGGGCTTCGAGCCGAAGCCGGAGATTGCCGACAATCTCGACCACGAATGGTTCTCCGACCGCAAGGAATCCTGGATACAGACTTGTTCGAACTGCCACTCGCCGGCCTTTGCCCGCTCCTATCTCGATATGATGGACAACGGCACCAAGCAGGGCATCGAGCTGGTCAAGGAAGCTCGCGGCGTCATGAACAAGCTTTATGAGGACAAGCTCCTTGTTGGCCAGACAACCAACCGTCCGGCTCCTCCCAAGCCTGACGCCGACAGCGCGGGCGCCTTTGCCGGGCTGTTCTTCTCGGCTGGCAACTTCCCGACCGCGATCGACTATGAGTTCGCGGAAATGTGGGAGCAGCACGTCATGAAGCACTTCAAGGGCCTTGCCCATGTGCATCCCGGTGGCTTCACCTATTCGGAAGGCTGGTCACGCCTGATCCGCAGCCTGGCGCGTATCAAGGACACCGACACGCAACTGCGTGAGAAGGCTGCGCTCATGCAGCGGGTGGAAGCTCTTGAAGCCGCAGGCGGCAAACAAGGCTGGCTGGACCTCGACACGCCGATGAAGCGAGCGGCAGCAGGGGGAGCGGGCGTTACGCTCGCTGGGCTCGGGCTTGGCCTCATGCTCCTGCCGGCTTTCCGCCGCCGTCGTCGCGACTAGCCACGCAAAGGGGAGATGATGATGAAACTCTCCAGGATAGGAACCACTCCCGGCCTCGTTGCCGGGATTGGTGCGGCGATGCTGGTGGCCGGCGGCCTGCTGACCGCCTATGCGTTCCAGGTGGAGAAGCGTCCGACGCCTTATGTCTACGAGTTGAAGGATGTCGAAAAACCGGACGAGGCCAGCCTTGCCCTGGCGCAGATGTTGCCCGACGCGAAGCTGAAATCCGTCAGCCTCAGGACGGCTGATACCGGCAAGTTGCTTGTAAGTGGAGAGGTTCTCGAGCGAGAGGGAAAACCGGGCCTCATCATTGGCTGGAAGAGCGAAATAGGCGAACCGGTTCTTCGTTCGGATATTTCCGTCGAGGAAGACCGGAAACTCGCGCAAACGTTGCAGGCGCACTTGCCGGCGGACAGCCTCGTTTTCGCCATGCCCGGCTTGTCGCAAAGGCTGGCGGCACTGGTGCCGGCCCGTTTTCCGCTGGCCGGAGCCGACGACAGCGCCACGCTGCGCTCTCCTGACGTCTGGGTTGGCTCGAAAGAGGCGATCGCCGAAACGGAGAGGCAGTGGCGGCCTTCGGTCGACAAAGAGGCGGACGAAAAACTCGCCGCTTTCCTCGATGCGCTCGGGGCTGAAGACAAATATGGTGTCGCCCGCCTGCAGGTGATGGCGGATACACGGGAAAGCTATGTCGTCTTGCATGTGCGTGATGCCTTCGACATCGGCGTGGCGGCACCGGACCGATTTTCCGTCGGCCTGCGCGATTTTCCCGGCGCCAGCGATGTCCATGATGTCACCAAACTGGTGAAGACCTGGGTGAAGGATGAGGGCTTTGCCGCCTATGCGGTGATCCCGCGCGATGAAAACGCCGTGCGCGCCTACTACCTTGCCGACGCGGCCGGAAAGTCCTCGTTGCTCGGCCAGTTGCTCCCGTTCAATTCCGCCCAGATAGGGCAAGTTCCCGACGCCACGCTCGTCTACCAGAACGGGGGCTATTGGGTTTATCGGATTTCCGCCGTCCACGCTGGCTGATGCCTTGGCCTGCAAGACCTGAACCGGACCCATCCGGCATCAGCAATTTATGTTCCTGTGGTACCATGCATTGCCAGAATTTCAGGTAGTCTATGGAGCCAGGGAGGGCTCGCGATGCAGGTCGTGTTGACGATCAATCCGAGTGATTCCCGCACGTTGCAGCGTCAGTTGTTTGACCAGATCAGGGGATTGATCCTGGAAAACAAGCTGCGAAGCGGGGATCCGGTACCGGCATCACGCGCGTTGAGCGAACAGCTCGGCGTATCGCGCAATACAGTCATGCTCGCCTACGAGCAGTTGCTGAGTGAAGGCTATATTGAAAGCCGTCCCAATGTCGGCACCTTCGTCAGTTCGAGCCTGCCCGAAAATGGCATGTCGATCACGCTGCGTGGCTCAGCCGGCGAAGAATTCCAGGCCAACGACAACAACGGCGACATCCATCCGCTGTCGAGCCGTGTGAGGGCACAGACTGTCATCAGCCCGAACCGTGGCAGGTTTGAACACGACTTCTGGATCGGACGCGTCGACGCCTCGACCTTTCCCGTCAACGAATGGCGCAGGATACTCGATGCCAAGGTGCGCTATGGCGGGGCGCGCTTCGCGGAGTATCAGGACCCGCAGGGCCTGCCCGAGCTCAGGCAGGGCATTGCCGACCACATCGGTCCTTCGCGCGGCGTTTCGGCCAAGCCCGATGATATCGTCGTGGTCAACGGTTCGCAGGATGGTTTGGACCTCATTGCGCGGACCCTAAGCGGCTACGCAAAGCATTTTGTTCACGAGGACCCCTGCTACCAGGGCTCGCGCTTCCTGTTCGAAAGCTGTGGCTTCAAACCGGTTCCCGTGCCTGTCGATCAGGATGGCATCGACGTGTCGCGCCTACCGGAAACGCGACGCAACCTGCTCTATGTGACCCCGTCGCACCAGTATCCGCTTGGTGTGACGCTATCGCTGGAAAGGCGTTTGGCCTTGCTTGAATGGGCGGCGCGCACCGACAGCTATGTGATCGAAGACGACTACGACGGCGACTTCCGTTACGAAGGCGCGCCGCTTACGGCCCTACGCGGGCTCGATTGCCGGGGGCGGGTGCTTTACCTCGGTACATTCTCGAAATCGCTCGCAGCAGGCCTGAGACTTGGCTTCATCGTTGCGCCGCCGGCGTTGGCGCGCGCGTTGCGCGAATGGAAGTCGCTGACCAGCAATGGCAATCCCTGGCTGGAGCAATCGGCAATGGCCGAGTTCATGAACAGCGGCGGCTTCATGCGTCATTTGCGGCGCATCCGGGCGATCTACAAGGCGCGCCGCGACGTGCTGGTCGAAACGTTGAGGCCGACGTTCGCAGACGCGGAATTCAAAGGTATGCGCGGTGGTATGCATCTGTCGCTGCGCCTGCCATCCGGCTTCGGGGATGCACGCGATATAGAGCGGCGTGCCGCAGAACGCGGTGTCGGCGTTTACGTGCCGGGTTCGGGCGGAGCGTTCATCACTCCGGACAATCCGCGCGCCAAAGACACGCTGCTGTTTGGTTATGCAGCCCTTTCAGAAAAGAGCATCAGGATCGCGACTGCCCGCATTGCGGATGTGGTGACAGGTGGCGACACGGGAGCGGCGGATGGTTGAGTCTCTCATCAAGCTTGGCCAGCTCGCAACCTCGCTTGCGCTGGTGCTAAGCGTGGCGGCGGTTACCGGAGCAATACTGGCATCCCTGCGCTCCTCGCCGGCCTGGCTGCGTGCGGCGCGCAATGCACTGTTCGCCAACCTGCTTCTCGTCGCATTCGGGTGCGCGACCCTTATCTGGTCGTTCGCCACGCTCGACTTCTCGGTCGCCTATGTCGCGCAGAACAGCAATTCGCAACTGCCGATGATCTACCGCCTGACGGCGATGTGGGGCGCGCATGAAGGCTCGCTCATGCTGTGGCTGTTTTATCTGGTGCTGCTGTCGGCGATTGCGGTCAAGGTGCACTGGAAGGACCATCCGCTTTCAATGCCGTGGATCATCGCCACGCTCGGCGCGATCCAGTTCGGCTTCCTTGCGTTCATTGTCTTCTTGTCCAATCCGTTCCTGACCATGACGCCGGCGCTTCCCGACGGACAGGATCTCAATCCGTTGTTGCAGGACCCCGGCCTCGTTTTCCATCCGCCGGTTCTCTATCTCGGCTATGTCGGCTTCGCTGTCCCATTCGCCTTTGCGATTGCCTCGCTGGTCCGTACCCACTCGGGCGCCGAATGGGTTCGCGCCGTGCGGCGCTGGACGCTGTTTGCCTGGACGATGCTGACCAGCGGCATCCTGATGGGCGGGTTCTGGGCTTATTACGAGCTGGGTTGGGGCGGATACTGGGCATGGGACCCGGTGGAGAATGCGTCGCTGATGCCGTGGCTGACCGGCACGGCGCTGCTGCATTCGATGATGGCGCAGGACAAGCGCGGCCTGTTCCGAACCTGGAACGTGTTCCTCGTGGTGACGACATTCCTGCTCACCTTGATCGGCACTTTCCTCGTCCGCTCCGGCGTGCTGACTTCCGTTCATGCCTTTGCGGTAGACCCGGGGCGAGGGGCGTACATGCTGGGCTTCCTGTCGGTAACGATGGTGTTCGGCTACGGGCTGATCCTGTTTCGCTCCGATCGGCTCCTGTCGGATGCGCTGGTCGAGAGCCCGTATTCGCGTGAAAGCGCGATCCTCGCCAACAATGTGCTGCTGCTGGTTGCGGCAGCCACTGTTTTTCTAGGCACGCTTTATCCGCTGTTCGTCGAAGCGGTGTCGGGTGAACGGCTCAGCGTCGGCGCCCCTTACTTCAACAAGGTGGTCGTGCCGCTGATGCTGGCGGTCGTCTTCCTGCTCGGCATTGGGCCATCGATTCCGTGGCGCAAGGTAGACGCGCGGCGTCTTTCGGCAATGCTGCGCAAGCCGCTTGTTGGGGGTTCGTTGGCGGTCGGTGTTGCGCTGATAGCAGGCGTGCGTGATCTGCTGACGCTCAGTGCTATCGCGGCTGTAGCCTTTGCCTTCTCTGCGACCCTGGCCGATATCGGGATGGGTATCTATGCGCGCCGGCGCGTAACCGGTGAATCCTGGCTTCGCGCTGCGCGCAACGTGCTTTCGTTTGGGCGCCAGCGTTTCGGCGGGCTCATAGTCCATCTCGGCATCGCCCTGATCGGGGCTGGCATGATCGCCTCCGGCCTGTTCCAGACGGCCGTAACTGTGTCGCTGAAGCCTGGTGACAGTTTCGAACTGGCCGGCAATGTCATTACATTGCGCGAGGTTTCGGACGCCAGCGGCTCCAACTATCAGGGTCGCGCGGCCATCTTGAGTGTCGCGCGTGACGGCAAGCCTCTCTACGAGATGCAGCCGGAAAAGCGCTTCTACACCGTGCGCTCTATGGCGACGACCGAGATTGCGATCCGCTCTTCATTCAGCGGCGACCTTTACATGATCATCGGTGAAGAGACGCAGCAGGGTGGAGTAACCATACGCGGTTACTGGAATCCGCTGGTGAGCTGGATCTGGGCCGGCTGGGTGATCGTTGCCTGCGGTTCGCTCCTGTCACTGTCCGGCACGAGCAGGCGCAGGGCTGAGCGCTCGGCAAGGGCGGTTGCTCCGCCGGCAAGAGGAGTGCCCGCCGAATGACGATGCTCGCTTCACAAAAGCGCCCCATACCGCGCTGGAAATGGCTGCTCGGCGCTGCCGTGGTGGCGATCCCACTTCTGCTCGGCATCGGACTTACCAAGGATCCGTCCTTTATCCCGTCAATGATCGTCGGGCGCTCGCTTCCGACCTTTTCCCTGGAACCGCTGAGCGGCAGCGAACAGGTGGCGTCCGAAAAGCTGCTCGGCAAGCCGCTGGTCATCAATTTCTGGGCGTCGTGGTGCGTGTCCTGCCGCGAAGAGCATCCGCTACTGGTCCAACTTGGCGACCGCGCGGAACTGTTCGACGAGTTCGACATCGTCGGCATCAACTATCGCGATAGCCCGGTGGCGGCCGCGCAGTTCCTCGATCGGCAGGGCCACTTTCCTTACCCATCGGGGCAAGACAAGCGCGGGCGGCTGGGTATCGATTTTGGTGTCTACGGTATGCCCGAGACCTTTTTCGTCGATGCTAACGGCGTTGTGCAGGCGCGCCAGGTTGGGCCGCTGACACCGCAGGCGATCGAGCAGAACCTGAAGCTGATCGGAGCTGTGCGATGAAGCGATTTGCAGCGGCTCTCGCTTTCAGCCTCGCTACGGCGATGCCTGCTGCGACCGCGCCGTTCCAGACAGAGTCTCCGGTCGAGACGCAGGTCCGCGAGATTGGCGCAAAGCTGCGTTGCCCGGTCTGCCAAAGCGAGAACATTCTCGATTCGCAATCGGGAACCGCGCGCGAGATGATCGTCATGCTGCGTGAGCAACTCGTTGAGGGTCGAACTGAAGCAGAGATCGTCGAGTACTTCCGCAGCCGCTACGGGGATTACGTCCTTCTATCGCCGCCCGTTGCGGGCTTCGGCGGCATCATCTGGACGGTGCCACCGATTCTGCTCCTGCTCGCGGGCGGGGCCTATCTGCTTCTCGTGCGCCGCAGCGCCGACAAGTCCAGGCGAACTGACGACGAAGCCAGCATCCTCGAGCCGCTCAACGAACAACAACTGCGGAGACTGGAATTATGACCACATCGCTGATCGCGTTCCTGCTTTGCGCCGCTGCTGTGGTCATCATCGTCAGTCCGTTGTTGCGCAAGCGCGCCAGTCTTCCGCTCGGCACAGGCTTGGAGGACGCCAGCCCTGTGCGGCGCTGGCAGGAGGAAAAGGACCGGCTTACGGGCCAGCTGCGCGACAACGATCTGGCGCTTGCCGAAGGGCGTGTCGATGCTGCGCAGCATTCTTCGATCGCAACCCGGCTTGCCGGCGAAGCTGAGCATGCGCTTTCGCGACTAAGGGAGGTGCGCGGGGCATTGACGCCGACCTATCCGTCAACGCCACGCAGCGAGCGCTGGTGGACGGTTGCACTGATCGCCGGGTTTATCGTCGCAGCTGCCTACGGCGTCCATAGCTTTGCCTCGATGGGCGATATCGACATGACACGTTCGCCCCACGGCGACACGCCGCCTGTGGCCGACGCGGGCGATGCCGCTGGCGTGCCTGCCGGAATGCCGATGGGCACCGATGGGGCGCCCGATATCGGTGCAATGGTGGCGCGGCTTGAAGGGCGCATCGGAAGCGATGACTATTCGCCCGATGATGTCGCGATGCTGTTGCGCAGCTACCGTGTTCTGGGTCGCGAGACCGAAAGTGAAGCGCTGCTCGACAAGGCGGCGGCAAAATTCCCCGATGATCCTCAAGTCAGGCTCGCATTTGTCGATGCCGCATTGGCCGGCACCGACCAGACCCACCTCGACCGTGCTGAACAGATGCTGTCCGATCTTTTGGCCGCGCAACCGAACCTTGCGGAGGCGCGCTGGTATCACAGCCTGTTTTTGATCCGAAAAGGCCAACTCGACGTCGCCCGAAAAGAGTTGCGCGCGTTGGAGCCCATGGTTGCCGACAACCCGCAGGCGGCGGAAGCGGTCCGTACGCTTCTTGCCCGTATCGATATTCCCCAGCACGACCAGGCCCAGCCGCAGAATTAGGAGCAAGGATATGGAACGTCGCTTAGGCGAGACGCCCGTAAGAGATGACCGGCCCGCATACGCTTCATGGGGCGTTGGTCCGGACTATGATGGACTGCTCCATATGTCGTTGCTGGAATTGAAGCAGGAAGGGCGTTACCGGGTCTTTCAGGAGCACCGGCGCATCGTCGGCGAATTTCCCCTGTCGGTAGCCGTGACTGCCGAGGGTGAGCGCGTCGTCACCGTCTGGTGCTCGAACGACTATCTCGGCATGGGCCAGCATCCGGACGTGCGCGCCGCCATGCACGATGCCGTGGACGTCTATGGGGCAGGGGCCGGTGGCACCCGCAACATTTCCGGAAACCACTCGCCTATCATCGCGCTGGAGAACGAGCTTGCGGCACTCCACGGCAAGGAGGCTGCGCTCGTATTCGGCTGTGGCTATCTCGCCAATCTCTCGACACTGGCGGCTTTGGGCCGTCTCCTGCCCAACTGCATCCTTATCTCCGACCAGCTCAACCACGCTTCCATGATCCAGGGCATCAGCCCCAGCCGTGCCGAGAAGCGCGTCTTTCAGCATAACGATATGCTGCATCTGGAAGAAATCCTGCGCTCCATTCCCAAGCATCGCTGCAAGGTGGTGGCTTTTGAATCCGTCTATTCGATGGATGGCGACATCGCCCCGATCGGTGAAATCCTGGAGTTGTGCGAGCGCTATGGCGCCATGGCTTATCTGGACGAGGTCCACGCCGTCGGCATGTATGGACCTACCGGCGCGGGCGTCGCCGAGCGTGACGGGCTGGCCGACCGCATCGATCTTGTGCAGGGCACTCTCGCCAAGGCCTTCGGTGTCGTTGGCGGTTATGTCGCCGGGTCCAAGGTGATGATCGACGCCATTCGCAGCCACGCGAACGGCTTTATCTTCACCTCTGCGCTTCCGCCTGCCGTAGCCGCGGGCGCACTGGCAAGCATCCGGCATTTGCGTACCAGCGATACGGAGCGCGAGAAGATGCACGACAATGTGCAAAAACTGCGTGCGCGGCTGCGCGAGGAACGCATTCCTTTCCTCGAGGCGGAAAGCCACATCGTGCCGGTGATGGTGGGAGATGCGGCCCGCTGCAAGGCGGTTTGCGATCTCTTGTTCGAACGGCACTCGATCTATGTCCAGCCGATCAACTATCCCACGGTGCCCTATGGCAGCGAGCGCCTGCGCATCACGCCGTCGCCTTTGCACACCGACCGGATGATCAATGATCTCGTGACGGGTCTTGCCGATGTCTGGCGAGATCTGCAACTGCCGTTCGCGAGAAGGGCGGTTTGATTTGGCCAGAAGCAGAAAATCGAAACGCCTTTTCGTCCTTGGTGCGGCTGGTGTGGTGCTCGCCGTTTCGGCAACGCTGGTCTTGAGCGCGCTTCGCGATGACATCGTCTTCTTCCGTTCGCCCACCGAAATCGTCAGCGGTGCGGTGGCTGCGGGAACCCAGATCAGACTTGGCGGCATGGTCGAGGAAGGCTCGATCAGCCGTTCGTCCGACGGTCTGCAGGTCGCCTTCCGTGTCACCGACGGGACGGAGTCATTGCCCGTATCCTATCATGGCATTCTGCCGGACCTGTTCCGCGAAGGGCAGGGCGTCGTTGCCGAAGGGCAGATGCACGACGGCACGTTCAAGGCCGTCACGATACTCGCCAAGCACGACGAGAACTACATGCCGCGCGAAGTGCAGGCGGCGCTTGAAAAAGGTGGTTATCAGGCTTCGTCGATGAACCCGGAGTGACTTGCATCAAGAGGCCGTGCCGGTTTGAGAAGGGGCTCACCTTCCCGTTGCTGCTGCTCACGAGACAGCGTGAACATTCATTGTCCCAAACGGCCGTGTTGCTTCATGATTTCAAGAAGCGGCGTGATTGGGATAGCTTCGATTTTGCTGCGGTTGATACGCGTCCCAGCCATATCCTCGGCTGCGAGCATCGCATTGACGACGGATTCTTCCACGGCGTCGACCACCGCCATGTAGATTGGGTCGAAGGCGTCGTCGTCCAACATCTCAATGCTACGTAGAGGCGGCGCAACGTCAACCAGCGGTGCTGCGTTGGCCGTCGAGAAGGCTATGAAAATGTCGCCTGAATTGTTGCCGCCCGGGGTGCCGTTGCGACCGATGCCAATGGTGCAGCGGCGCGCCACACGTTTGAGCTGGTGCGGGGCCATGGGGATATCTGTCGCGACTACGGCAATGATTGAGCCGCGTTCGGCCGTGTCGGCACCGAGATCGCGCATATGCCGACCGACCGGCACGCCGCAAATCGTGAGCCAATCCCGCTGGCCGTGGTTGGCCTGTACCAACACGCCGACTGTATAGGGGCGCCCGGCGATCTCCACGCATCTCGAGGATGTTCCGGTCCCACCCTTGAAGCCATAGGTGATCATGGCTGTGCCGCCACCGGTATTGCCTTCAGCTACCGGTCCGTCGGAGGCGGCGTCGAGAGCGGCCAGCACATCGCCTTCGCAGAGCGCCAGGGTGTTGATGTCGTTCAGGATGCCGTCGAAGGTTTCGGCAACCACCGGCATGATCCAGCGCGGACGCTCACCATTGTAAGTTGTGCGATAACGTTCCAGCATCCACTTGACCGTGGCGTGGTGAGCCATTCCAACGCTGTGCGTGTTGGTGATGGTGATCGGACCCAGAAAGTAGCCGCCATCCTCGATCCAATGCGTCCCGGTCATCTCGCCGTTGCCGTTGAAGCGATGGATGCCGGCAAAGACGGGTATTGGCGTATCGGCCCCTGGATGAGGCACGATCGCAGTGATGCCGGTGCGCACCGGTAAAATGCGTCCCGGGCGAGGCGCAGCTTCACACAGGCTGTGCAGTCCCACTGCGACGTTCGGAACGTCGGTAATGGCATTGTGGAGCCCAGTCGTACCGGCAAAGGGCAAGCCCAGTTCGCGCGCTCGAAGCTTTCTGTCGGAATTGTGCCGTGTGTTCATGGTCATTTCTGGCGAGAGCGCAGGTAGAGGCCGAGCGATGCAACGAGGAAGGAGAATGTCAGCATCATTACGGCGATGGCATTGATCTCCGGTTTTATGCCGCGCCTCAGCATGGCGAAGATGAAGATCGGCAGGGTCGTCACATCGGTACCGGCGATAAAATAGGTTATGACCAGATCATCCATCGAGATGATGAAGGCAAGCAGTGCGCCTCCTATAACGCCAGGCATGAGCTGTGGCAGGACTACGTTGCGGAAAGTCACCCATTCGTTCGCGCCGAGATCTGCGGAGGCGTGTTCAAGGCTGCGATCCATGCCGGCAAGGCGGCTGGACACTACGACGAAGACATAGGAGATGAGGAAGGTGCATTGGCCTATGATGATCGTGCCGATACCCAGATGAATGCCAGCATTCACAAAGAAAATCAGCAGGGCGATGCCGAGCACGATGTCTGGCACGAGCATCGGCATGAACATCAGTACCCGATAGGTACGGGCACCAAGGAAATCATATCGGTAAAGCGCCAGTGCCAGAGCTGTTCCCAGCACTGTTGAGATCAGCGTGGTGCTGAAAGCGATCACAACGCTGTTGCGCAGCGCCGCCAAAAGCTGACCGGTGGATTCGATATACATGGCGGCTTCCGAGACGGTCGTCTTGAAGCCGAGTACCTGCCAATACCAGTCCGTCGTGAACCCTTCCCAGGTCATCATGTTCACCGGGTTGGAGTTGAACGAGTAAACGGCAATCAGCACCAGCGGCAGATAGATGAAGGCAAAAAATAGAGCGGTGTAAGCAACGAGGCCGCCCCGGAAAAGCCAGTTCAAGCTCATTGCGCCCCCCTCTGCCCGCCGCTCAAGGAAGCCACGGAGTTTCTGCGGCGCCCTGAGACAAAGACAAAGCCCATCATCGTGATAAGCATGACGCTCATCACCATCATCGCCAGAGCCGACCCGAACGGCCAGTTGCGCGCTGAAAGGAATTGCTGCTCGATGAGATTGCCGAGCATCATCACCTTCGCTCCGCCCAGAATAGCAGGCACGATAAAGTTGCCCAGCGCCGGGATGAACACGATGAGCGAGCCGCCAATGATGCCGGGGGCTGTCAATGGCAGGATTACGCGCACAAAGGTGCGTATGGGGCCGGCCCCAAGATCCTGCGACGCCCGGATCAGCGACCAATCCAGCTTTTCGACGCTAGCGTAGATGGGCATGAACATGAAAGGGATGAAGATGTAGACCATGCCGAGGATGATCGCGCCCTCTGTGTAGATGAGGTCCAGCGGCTGGTCGATCAACCCCAGCGCCAACAAGACGCCGTTGACGGGTCCACTCTGTCGCAAGATCAGCACCCAGACGAAAAGGCGGACGATCAAGCTCGTGAAGAAGGGCAAGGCTATGAGGAAAAGGCAGAAGCTTTTCCATCTGCCGGGCATCACGCTGATGCAAAACGCCGCTGGATAGCAGACAAGCAGTGTAGCGATGACAGTCAGGGCGGCGATCCGGACAGAGCGCAGGAAAATCTCGAGGTAAACGGGATCGAACTCTTCGAAAGCCGGATCGGCGAAACCGAATATGCGGCCGAAATTGTGTGGATAGAATTCCCATTCGACCCCGCCATAGAGACCAGGCGCAAGGAAGCTGGTGACGACCATGATTGCGAGCGGAATGAGGAAGAATACCGCGAGGAAGATCGTGGCAGGCCCAAGCAGAAGGCCCAACTGCATACGGTCGCGCGTGGAAGCGATCATTGGCCGCCTCCTTCGCCGGGCATGATATGAATGTTTGCCGGGTCGTAGATGAGGCGTGCGCGCCTCTCTGATTCTGCTCGTGCAACCGCGTCGCGCGCGGAAGCAGGTGCCGAGGCGACAAGCTCCCGGCCGCTTCGGGTCCTTGCATACAGCTCGAAACCGGCGCCGACGAAAATGACCTGGTCGATGGTGACGTCGATGCCGGCGCGGGTGTCCTGCTCGAAGGAAAGCGAGAATTGCTCCGGCCTTATGACGGCGGTGGCGCGTCCCTTGCTGTCTTGCAGCGTGCTACCCAGTCGCAGGGTTTCGCCCCGATCCATGACCAGGTTTCCATTATCGATGTTGCCCTCAAACATGTTGCTCACACCGATGAAGCTGGCCACGAACGGGTTCGATGGTCGATCATAGATTTCGCGCGGCGCGGCGATCTGCTGGATACGCCCATGCTGCAGGACGGCAATCCGGTCCGACATCGTCAACGCTTCCTCTTGGTCGTGGGTGACGAACACGAACGAGATGCCAAGCTCGTTCTGGAGGTTTTTCAGTTCGATCTGCATGGAATGCCGCAGGCCACGGTCAAGGGCAGATAGCGGCTCGTCCAGCAGCAACAGCTTGGGGCGCGCCACGATTGCCCGGGCAAGCGCAACCCTCTGCTGCTGGCCACCGGAAAGCTGGTTCGGGCGTCGCTTCTCCATGCCGCCGAGCCCTACCATGACCAGTGCGGCGCCTACTTTCTCGCGCCGTTCGCTTGCCGGGACACCTCTCACTTCCAGGGCGTAGCCGACATTCTGCTCGACCGACATATGCGGGAACAGGGCGTAGTTCTGGAAAACCGTGTTGACTGGTCGCAGATGCGGCGGAACCCGCGTCATGTCGGCGCCGTCGATGGAGATGGTTCCCGCATCCAGCCGGACGAACCCGCCGATCGATTGCAGGAGCGTGGTCTTGCCACAGCCGGAGGGACCTAGCAGCGTAAGGAATTCATTGCGGCGCACCTTGAGGTCGATGTTGTCGAGCGCCCTGACTTCGCCGCCCTCTGGCGAGGCGAACACCTTTCTGGCACCGGCAAGGTCGACGATGACATCCTGCATTTTGTTCCCTGCTTTTTTGTTATTAAAGTAACGCTTGCGTCATTTTGGGATTTGGATATCTTTTTTGGATCGAAGTCAACGGGCTAAAGAAACCGGGCTGCGACACACGGGATAGTTGCGAGGCCACAGGCTCCGCCGCAAAGAGGAGAACTTTCATGGGTCAGTTCGGATCGGGACTACGCAGGGGCCTTTGCGCGGCTTTCTGCGCAAGCGTCGCGTTCTTGGTATCGGCAGGAGGTGCATTTTCTGCCGGCGAACTCAACATCTACAACTGGGGTGAATACATCAATCCAGAGGTGCTGAAGAAGTTCGAACAAGACACGGGCATCAAGGTGAACCTGTCCACCTATTCGTCAAACGAGGAGATGCTGGCCAAGATCCAGGGTGGAGCGACCGGCTACGATATCGTGTTCCCATCGGTCCATATGCAAGACATCATGGCCAAGCTCGACCTGCTCGAAAAGACCGACATCAACCAATACGAGGGGTTCCAGAACATCGACCCGGCGTTCCTGCGGGCCAAAAGCGACCCGAAGGGCGAATACTGCCTTCCTTATGCGTGGGGAACGGTTGGCATCATGTACAATCGAACCAAGCTGGGCAAGGATATTACCGGTTGGCGCGACCTGATCGAGACGGTCAAGGCCAAGAACCTGAAATTCACCCTGCTTGATGACGTCCGCGAGGTGATGGGCGTAGGCCTGATGCTCAACGGCCATAGCGTCAACTCGACAGACTCGGCAGAGTTGCAGCAGGCAGCTGATTCCATCATCGAGATGAAGCCATACGTCGCCGCCTTCACCTATGATTCAAGGCCCATGGTCGTATCTGGGGACGTCGCTGCCGCGCACTATTTCATTGGCTCGATGATCGACGTCTTTGCGCACCAGAAGGACCTGGGTTATGTCATTCCTGAAGAAGGAGCGACCATGTACCAGGAAGATATCTGCGTCCTGAAAACTGCGCCGAACAAGGAAAATGCCATAAAGTTCATGCAGTTCTACACGCAGCCTGAGATACCTGCCCTCAACATGGCCCAGCAGACCAACGGCACGGCGAACATGAAGGCGCGCGCCTTGACGCCGGACAACATCAAGAACAGTGAAGAGATCAACCCACCGGCCGAAACCATGAAGCGTCTGCAGATATTCCAGGATCTCGGCAAGGATATCCGCCAGTACGATCGTCTGTGGACCAAGATCAAAACCGCGCAATAGGTCCATGTCGAAAGCGATCCTCGAACGGCTTGGCGACGAAGACCTTCGTCGATCGAAATCCGACAAGCTTCTGGCCCAGTACCTGGAAAGGCACTTGGCGGAGCTTCCGTTCGAGACCGCCCGTTCGATCGCAACCAAGGTAGGTGTTAGCCCGATGACGGTCGGCCGGTTTCTGCGCCGGATCGGCTTTGATGGGCTGGAGCCGCTCAAGCAGGAACTGCGCCATGCCCGTTCGAACCCCGCCTGGCAGGTCAAGGGCGAGGTCGACGGACTGCAGGCAGACATCCGCGAAGGAAAACTGCTTGCCAAGCTGATTACCCAGCAGATCGACAATCTGCGCCAGGTCTACGAGGTGACAACCGCCCCTGAGTGGCAGGCTTGCGTCGAGACATTGATAGCCGCGACCGAGGTCTACGTCGCGGCCTACCAGAATATCCGCGGTACGGCCGAATACATGGCCGCTCAGCTTTCCTATGCACGGCCGCGCGTTCAATATGTCGATGGCCTCAATGGCACCTACGCCGAGGTGCTTGACGGATCAGTCGAAGGCCGCGTGCTTTTCCTGATTGAAGCCCGGCGCTTTGCTGCCAAGGCGCTGCCGTTGGCACTTGAAGCGCGCAAATCGGGCGTCAAGGTGATTCTGCTTACCGACGAGTTCTGTCCTTGGGCCAAGGAAGCCTCGGATATCGCCTTGATCATACCCGGCCCACATGGCCCGCTCTGGGATGGTTCAGCGACAATCATGGCGGTGATCGACCTGCTGCTTTCCAACCTTATCGTGGTGCTTGGCGACAAGGTCCACCGCCGGGTGGAAATGCTGACACGTCTGCAGGATTTGTTTGGTGACTTCGAAGACGATTAATAGGTCCTGACCCTAGCGCCGATCATCTTGGTGCGACGGATGGCAGTTGCCGAAGCCGTGTGAGAGGTACCAGAAAACCGATCCCTTGTTGCGAAGATCAACAGAAGCCGCTGCTGCGCTTCTTCATTGCCGGACTGACATTGCGCACGCCTCGTTTCAATTTGGATCATAAAGATTGATCTGAAACCCGAGTCTCCGGCAGAATTGGCGCACTTTCGTTTGGAGCGTCGTTGATGACTGATCTCAAACAGATCGATGGGCGTCAGTTGCGGGTGTTGCTCACGCTTCTTGAGGAATGCAGCGTTACCAGAACCGCGCAACTTCTGGATCAGTCGCAACCCTATGTCAGCCTTGTGTTGAAAAGGCTGAGAGAGGCTACGGGCGACTCCATTCTAGTGCGAAGCGGCTCCAAGCTGGTTTTGACCGAGCGCGGTCGAGGCATGATCGCGCCGACCCGTTTGGCCCTTGCCGGTATCGAACAGATCATTTCCGAGCCGCAGGCATTCGATCCTTTGACCGAACATGGTGTTTTCCGGGTTGCATCAAGTGATTGCATCGAGACGCTGGTGATGCCGCGCCTGATCGAGAAAGTACGAAACGCCGCTCCCTCTGCCCGCCTTGTTATCCGTCCTGTCGATCAGGCTTTTGATTATGCCGGTGCCTTGGAGCGTGATGAACTGGATGTGCTGATTTCCAATTGGCCCGGCGCACCCAGGCATCTCAAGACTGCGCATCTCTTGCGTGACGACGTTGTCTGCATGTTCTCGCCCGATCATCCTTTTGCAAAGAAGGATGAAATCACCATTGCCGATTACTTGGCGGCTGAGCATGTGGCGCCGGTCGCACGCTCGAAGGCCGATCCGGGTCCCATCGACAGCCAACTGGCCGAACATGGCTTGCGGCGTGACATCCGGGTCATGGTCCCCGAATTTAACCTGATCCCCTACATCGTGCTGTCATCCAACCTTGTCTTCACCAGCAGCCGTCATTTCGCGGAACATTTCTGCTCGCTTCTTCCTTTGAATAAACTGCCTGCTCCGGCCGAATGCGGAGATCTTAGCTTCTACCTGCTTTGGCACGAGCGCGCGCATGTCACAGGGCGCAATAGTTGGCTGCGCCACCAGATAATGACGGTGGCGAAAGGGGTCCAGGCCAGGGGCGGCCTTATAAGCAGATCGATATAGAGTCCTTATGCGGTAGTCGACTAACCACATACCGGTTCGGCTGTTAGCGTCCCGGTAGATGGTTAGGTCATGCACTGTTCCCGGCCCTAATCGAAGCGGCTTGGGATGGCGCGAAACAGCGAGGACGCCGAATGCATTCAACGATGCAATCAACCCTGGAATCGACCGACGAAGAAAAATCCGGTCGCTGGGCGGGCCGCAATGCCGACAAGGATCAATTGCGCAAGGAAATATGGCAGGGGCTTGAGGACAGCGGCGTCAACATCGGTCCGGTATGGAGCCGCATCTCCAACTGGGTGGGCGCCGACGAGGCAGCGCGTCGCCTGTCTCAGCTTGAAATCTGGAAGAATGCGAAAGTCGTCAAGTGTAACCCTGATCCGCCGCAAATTCCGGTGCGCCTGCGCGCGCTTTATGACGGCAAGCTGCTCTATATGCCTGTCCCAGAATTCGGCACCGGCGAGTTGCCCTGGGTCTTGCTCGACCCCAACAAACTGGCAGCCGACGGCGTCCAGTTTGAGCTTGCCGCCACGTCGGCCGGCGCGGTTCAGGTGGGCCAGAAGTTGCGCTTCGAGGACATGCAGCCGCTCGATATCGTGGTTTGCGGATGCATCGCTGTCACTCGGGCCGGCGGACGTACCGGCAAGGGCGGCGGATTTGCCGATCTTGAGCTTGGTCTGTTTCGCGAACTCGGCAAAATCAAGCCGGAAACGCCTATCGTCACTACCGTGCACTCCAGCATGGTTGTCGATGACGACCGACTACCGATCCTCGAACACGATTCATTGCTCAACTGGATCGTGACCGAAAAGGACGCCATTGAAACCCGCACCACGCGCGCCCAGCCGAAGGGTGTTGTCTGGGATCTGGTGCAGCCGGACCAGCTTGAAGACATCTGGTTCCTGAAGCAGTTGAAGGAAGACATTCTCGCAAGAAATTCAAACAGCTAGCAACCCCCTTACGGTGACCGCCGTTTGGTTTGACGAATGACCGACGCCAGATAGGGCGTCGGCCTCACTGGAAAAATAATCGGCAGAAAGCCAACCTACAGAGGGAAAAAGAGCATGATCAATCGTCGTACTTTTCTGAGAAATTCTGCGCTGGCCATAGCATCCACCGGGTTGGCTGGCACCGGAACGCAGCGCGTTTTCGCAGCCAATCAGCGGGTGGCGCTGATCATGACGGGAGCGATCACTGATGGCGGCTGGAACCAGTCTGCTCATGAGGGTCTCGAAGCCATCAAGGCGATGGGATTTGAAACTGCCTTTGCCGAGAACGTGACGCAGGCAAAGATTCCACAGGTCGTCGAGGGATATGCCGGTGATGGCTATGACCTCATAATCGGCCATGGTTTCGAGTTTGGCAGTGCCTTTGTCGAGCTTGCGCCCCAGTACCCGGATCAGAAGTTCTTTGCTTCAACGTTCAAGCCTTCGGACGATATCCCGGGCAATGTCCGCTACATCGACCTCGCTTATTTCGACGCGGCTTACGCCGCAGGCGCGCTCGCCGCTTTGATCTCCGATGCTGGTAAGTCGGTGGGGTTTGTCGGGGGTGGTGACAATCCCACGCAGCAACGCATGATGCGGTGCTTTGTGGGCGGAGCGGAAACGACGCGCCCGGGCCTCAAGGCTTCCGGCATCGTGACGGGTGACTATGACAACGCGGCGCGCGGAACCGAAGCTGCAAAGACCATGGTCGCCAATGGCGCCGATGTGATCTGGCACGCTGCCAACGTCACAGGTCTTGGCGCGATCCAAGGCGCGGTTGCTGCGGGCGCCAAGGTCATCGGATGCTATTCGGACCAGTCGGGTCTGGCTCCGGGCAAGATGGCGACCAGCTTTGTCCTCAACCTTGGCTGGATGGTGCAGGAAGTGGCCAAGACGATTGCCGACAACTCCTTCGAGGGCGGCGCGGAATGGGCTCCAAAAGTCACTGATATGTGGTCGCCGAAATCCGGCGCTCAGGGTGATCACGACCCCTCCGTTGTCGATGCGGAAACCTGGGCGAAATTCACCGGTATCTGGCAGGATCTTGGCTCGAAGAAAATTGACGTGGCCAAACTGGTTCCTTGAACGCAAGGATGCGAGACGGAAAGCTGCCTTGCTGGGATGGACGCTACGCGGACAAATCAGCCGCGTGGCGATCCGGTGCCGTGATCGAACCGGAACATGTATATGGCGACAGAACCAATTCAGGCCGCCTATAGCCTCAGGCGCATCGTCAAGCGATTTCCTGGCGTGCTTGCCAACGACCATGTCGACTTCGACGTCCGCGCCGGTGAAATCCACGCGCTACTTGGCGAAAATGGTGCGGGTAAGTCCACCTTGATGCAAATCCTCTACGGTCAGTATGGTCGCGATAGCGGCGACATATTGATCGATGGAAAGATATGTCATCTCGAAAACACCCGTGATGCGATCCGGCTTGGAATTGGCATGATCCATCAGGAATTCATGCTGGTACGGCGGTTCTCGGTTGTCGAGAATCTGGTCATGGGCATGGATGACCGTCAGGGCCCGGTGATCGATCTCAACAAGGCGGCCGACAGACTGCGTGAACTGTCGAAGCTTCACGGACTCCAGGTCAATCCGACAGATATTGTCGAGCACTTGCCGATAGGCGTTCAGCAACGCGTCGAGATCCTGAAGCTTCTCTACCGCAACGCGAAACTGCTCATCCTGGATGAGCCGACGGCGGTGCTGACGCCTCAGGAAACGGCGGGGCTTTTCTCGGTCCTGCGCAGCTTGGCCAGCAAAGGCCATTCGATTGTGATCGTGACCCACAAGCTTCACGAGATTCTCGAGATCAGTGACCGGGTCACCATTATGCGAGATGGTCGGGTAGTGGGATCGGTGGAAACGCGAGAAAGCTCCAAGGATGAACTTGCGCGGCTCATGGTCGGGCGCGACGTCGCCTTGCGGGCGACCAAATCGTCTCGGATGTCCGGGCGACCGCTGCTTGAAGTGACTGACCTTCATGCCAATGACGGACGTGGCAACAGGGCGCTCGCCGGTATCGATCTGAAGGTTCACGAAGGCGAGATACTTGGCATTGCCGGCGTCGACGGCAACGGCCAGACCGAACTTGCCAACGCGATCATGAATCTCACCACGATAACCAGCGGCCGCGTCCTGCTGGGCGGTGAGGATCTGACGTCTGCAAGTCCTGCCGCACATCACAGGAAGGGTCTCGCCTATGTACCCGCGGATCGGCGCCATGTCGGTGCATTGGGCGATCTGCCCGTTCACCAGAACGCCATTTTGGGACGGCACCGGGAATTTGCCTCTGTGTCGGGGATCATGGACCAGAAGAAGATCGCCTCGTTTGCCAATACACTTGTCGAACGCTTTGGCATCCGGCCCAACAACACAAACTATCTCGCCGGCAAACTTTCGGGCGGCAATCTGCAGAAATTGATCCTTGGCCGGGAGGTGATGAGCGATCCGCGCGCAATTGTCATTGAGCAGCCGACGCGTGGACTCGATGTGGGGGCTATCGAGTCCGTTTGGCGCGAAATCATCGCCCAGCGCGATGCGGGCAAGGCGATCTTACTTATCTCTGCGGAACTGGAAGAGATATTCAATCTCTCGGATCGAATTGCCGTCATCTATGAGGGTCGCATCATGGGTGTTGTCAGAACGTCCGCAGCGACGGTGGAGCAGATCGGCTTGATGATGGCCGGAGAAGCCCAGGCGGATGTGACCGGAGTGGGCCAATGAGGCGGCTATCCCTTCAGCGGCGCTTGACGCCTACGGATTCACCCCTTGCCTTGGCGCTCATCACAATCTTGTCGGTACTCGCTGCTCTGTTTATCGGCGGATTGCTGATGATTCCTTTCGGGGCAAACCCTCTGCATGCCTACTTGCAACTATTCGAAGCCGGTTTTGCGACGTGGAGAGGGTTTGGCTTCACCTTGGTCAAGGCAGCGCCGCTCATCCTGGTTGGCCTCGCGACGATCTGTGCCTGGCGCACAGGCTTTGCGTTTCTTGGTTTTGAAGGTTGCCTTCTGGTTGGGGCCGCGGCGGCGACATGGACTGCGATGCAGGCGCTGCCGGGAGGTTTCCTCGAAGGCCTCCCCTACTACCTCTTCCTTCCTCTTGTCATCATGATCTCGATGGCTTCCGGAGCGTTTTGGAGCGGCATTGTCGGCCTGTTCAAAAGCCGTTTCGGTGGAAACGAAGTCATTACCTCACTCATGATGAACTATGTCGCGATTTTCCTCGTGCAGTATCTGGTTTCCGGTCCTCTGCGGGCGCCCGGTGACCTGCCGGTGAGTCCGCGCCTTCCCCAGGAGACATGGCTGCCCAATCTTTTCGAAGGGTCGCGCGCGCATCTTGGTATCGTTATTGCGCTTTTGGCCAGCTTTCTCGTCTGGGTCCTGCTGCTGAAAAGCCGGATCGGCTACGAACTGATCATTACCGGCCTGAATCCAAAGGCTGCCCGCTACGGCGGCATCAATGTGGGATCCCGGCAGTTGCTCGCCTCATTCCTTGCCGGCGGCCTCGCGGCGATGGCCGGAATGGTGGATATTCTGGGTGTACAGCATCGTTTGGTCGACGGTTTGGCCGAGGGCACCGGGTTCATCGGTATCGTGGTAGCGCTTCTTGGCAAATTGAGCCCGCTAGGCTGTGTCGTTGCCGCATTCTTATACGCCGGCTTGACCGTTGGTGCCGATGCGATGCAGCGCCAAGCCGGCTTGCCCGCGTCCGTCATCTTTATCGTTCAAAGCCTCATTATTCTTTTCATTCTGGCAAGCGACGTTCTCCGCTTCTACGGGGTGCGTAGATCGACACCGACGATCACTCCTGTGGTAGAGGCGAGGGGCTGACATGGCCGAGGAATTCGCCTTTTCGGTATTCCTTGTAGCGTGGCTGTCTTCGGCCATTCGGCTTGCCGGCCCGCTGTTGCTTGCCGCTCTAGGCGAAACGTTTTCCGAACGGTCAGGCGTTCTGAACATCGGCATTGACGGGACGATGCTGCTCGGTGCGCTTTCCAGCTATCTCGTCACTCTGTGGAGCGGCAACCCATGGCTGGGGCTGCTTGCGGCGATTCTCGTTGGGGTCGTGTCCAACCTGTTTCTCGCCTGGATGTATGTGCACGTACAGGCGAACCAGGTGGTTGTAGGTATCATCTTCAATATTCTGGCGCTTGGCGTGTCCAGTTATACCTATCGCCTCGGTATTGATGGGGTGACGGGACCGCAACGTGTTGCCATGTTCGAGCCCATCGCCATTCCTGGTCTGTCGACAATTCCAGTCATCGGACCCGTGCTCTTCAATCATTCGATATTGCTCTACATGACGGCGGTTCTCGTCGTGGTAGCCGCTTTTGTTCTTTACCGGACGCGTTTTGGACTGCAACTTCGTGCGGCTGGTGAGAACCCTCGTGCGGCCAGTGCGGCAGGCATAAATATCGTCTTGTTGCGGTATGCAGGCGTGTTGCTATCCGGTGCGGCCGCTGGCGCCGCTGGCGCTTACCTGGTTCTTGTACAGGTCGGCTTGTTCCGTGAGACGCTGGTTGCAGGACAGGGGTTTATTGCCCTCGCTATCGTGATCTTCGGTCGTTGGGATCCGTGGAGGGCAGCCATCGCCGCACTGGTTTTCGGCGCAGCCGATGCACTCCAGCTTTCGCTCCAATTGTTCGAGGTTGGGTTGCCACCTCAGCTGCTCTTGTCTCTGCCGTATGTCCTGACAATAGTTGCCATGTCTGGCGTTCTAGGCAAAACCAACCAACCTGAAGCTTTGATGACACCATATCGACGGGAGTAGTGACGAATACTGACTATGAAATCTGCAGCTACTCGACCGAGGATTGGAACAAAGCTGCGCCGGTCAAGCCTCCCAATTTCCTGACCTACTGATCTGTTAAACGAACTGACTGGATAGGTTGCGATCTGGCAGATAGGGTAGTCCGCATACAAAAATGGCATCGGCATTTATCTTCCGTCCACTGCCGCGAGGTCGATTTATCGCGCACAGGCGGCTCCCGTCACCAGATTTTTGGGCAACGGCTCGAACGGGCAGGTCGCTGGCGCTGCTTCACGGATTTCGTGGCATGTCCCATCGACCGTGCAAGGCTGGCTATTGTTTTGAGCGATATGTGGATCGGCCGCAACCATCGCATTGTCTGTGGGAATCCCATCCGTGGCCAATACATAAGCGGTGGCTCGGTGCGGAATCAGCGCAGATCGTCATCACCGATGCCCCGTTGAATCCGAGCGCGGAATGTATCGGGAACGCCGCCGTCAATACTCCGCTTTGACCCCGACGAAGAAGCCGCGGCCATCCCCCGGCAGGAAGGCAGCCTGATCCGGGCGGGCCTGATCGACGATCAGGGTTGAACCCGCATAGGTCTCATCGAACACGTTGGTGATTTCGCCAAAGACCGTAAGATGGTCGCCCACCTTGAATTGTGTGCGCAGGTCGACGACCGCATAGGGGTCTGCGTAGAGCGTGTTCATATTGTCTACGGGCGTCTTTTCAGGGTTCCAGCGCACGCCTGCCTGGACCGACCATGCCTCGCTTACATCGTAGTTCAGCATAGCGTTGATGACGTGCCTTGGCGCTCCGGCAAGGCGGTTGTCGCCGCGAAGCGGATCGTCATGGAACCGGAAGTCCTGATAGGTGTAGGCGAGCCGCGCGGTCCAGTCGGTTGCGATCTGAGCCGTTAGTCCGAGTTCGATGCCGAAGTGGCGGGTATCGTCCGCGTTGATCGCTCCGAGCGATGCACCAGTTGCATCGCGCAGGCTCAGCAACTCGTTGTCGACCCAGGAATAGTATGTGACCGCGTCCCAGGCGAAATCTCCGGCGCTGCCACGCCAGCCAGCTTCAATTGTGGTTGCCGTCTGCGCTTCCAGGTCGGGAGTTCTGAAGGCATCGGCCGCCGTGCCAGGAGCACCCGGATTGGGCCGGCCGGCACTGCTGTTGGGCGTGCCGTTGATGGTGGCAAGCAGGTCATCATGGGTTGGCGGCTCGAAGCTGGCACTGACCGCGCCGAAGAAGGTATTGGTCTCGTCAGGTCGATACGTCAGCCCGAGGCTTGGGCTCCACCCGTCATAGCTGCGCGCATAGCTGGTATCCTGCGTAGGCACCGCTCCGTTCGGCAGACGCTGTGTCGGATTGGCCGGATTGAAAGCGTTGGTTGGGCGGGTCGGCGCACCATAGCGGTCCGTGTTGTCTCTCGTGGCATGGGCATAGGAGATCGCGGGCGAAACCGTGAATGCATCCCCCACCGGGACATTGAAACCGGAATGCAACGACAGCGTTGCCGCGTCGAGGTCGTTTTTACCGAACAGTGCGCCCTGTGCGCCGGCATCATTGAGATAGTAGTCGCGTTCGGCCGACCCGATCGAGTACTGGGCGGTTGTCTCGAAAAGCGGAAGCAACGCGCCTTCGTCACCGCTATAGGCATAGCGCACCACGCCGGTGAAATCGCCGCCCTTGGTGTCGCGTATGCCTGCCGAGATCGGGAAGCGGAACATGTCATCGGTAAAGGTATAGCCAAGGACAACGTCAATCAGATGCCGGTCGAATTCAGCGGTGGTACGAGAGCCAATGAGATACTGGCTCGCCTCGCGGCGTGGTTGGTCGCGAATGACATTTGGCCCGGGATTGATCGCGCCGCCAGGGGTGACGGTCGGGCCGATATGGACCTGCCGGGGATTGGCTTCCAACTGGCTCTTCGTCAAAGGGCCGGCGACGTCGAAGCCGAGGTCGGTATAGCCGGCGAAGATCCTAGTCTTGATGTTATCGGAAATCTCGAAGCCGACATTGCCGCTTATGCTTGCCCGGTCGGAGGAATTGTAGTCACGAAATCCGTCGCGCGTGGTGAGATCGAGCTGAAGCATTCCGTCGAGCGTATCGTTCTGGAAGCCGGCACTACCTGAAATTCCGGCTTGGCCAAATGACCCGCCGCTCGCTTGCATGGATATACCCGGGTTTTGCGAGCCGGTCGGAGAGACGAAATTCAGCGCACCGCCTAGAACCGTGGCACCAAGGCGGTTGGCCATGTAGCCCTTGTAGACTTCGATTGAATCGGCTCGGGCGGGATTTGCGAACCCTACGGCATAGGAGCCGTCTGCGCGATTGAGCGGCAGGCCGTCCTGGAGCACCAGGATGCCGCGCTCGACCGGGTTCTGTTGCAGGCCCGAACCTCGAAGCTGGATGCGTGGCTGATCATTGCCGCCGAAAAAGTCCTGGACAACGACGCCCGGAACCGAGCGCAGAGCGCTTGACACGGTCTGGTTTGCGGTCACCGGCTTGTCTGTTTTGCCGACTAGCGTCACACCACCCGGCATGACGCCAAAACGTTCCGCGATCGGCTCGGAGGCGGCCGCATCGATGACGATGCGCTCCAGCATGACGGATGAACCCGGTGTCGCCGATTGTGCCAGAGCATAAGTGCTGGCGCTTGCCAGCAGCAGGCCCGACATAGCCGATAGCCGGAACAGGCCGCGACATGTGGCATTGATGTTTCCGAGCTTGATGCTTGCCCCGGTGCTATACTGCATGAACGCTCCCGTCTTCGGCAGGCGCCTATGTGCGGCCTGCTATCCCCTGATCCGACAATTTTGGGTACCCCAAAGGTATCCGCTCGGCCGCAGGCGCGACGACGGACGATCTGGCCCCTCGACCAGATCCTCATCAACGCCAGTAATCTTGATGAAAATGCTCTTCTTTGCGCTAGCGCAAAGTTGATTGCTTTTATCCGGTTTAGCGATGTTCGGCCTTGTCGCTCGGCCGAAGATCCAATGCTCAGGAGAATTTGATGTCGAAAACGATGCAGGCAATCCTCGCTAAGCCCGTCGATCGGCGGTTGGCGCTAACCGGCTTGGGAGCGGGTCTCGCGCTGGCGAGCCTGCCTGCAATTGTGCGGCCGGCAAAGGCGGCATCGTTGCAGGAGCTCGTCTTGTTTGGCCCGCCGGCTGGCCCCTCGATCGTTCTTGCCCGGGCGGTCACATCAAATGCGCTGGCGGGCGTTGCCGAAAAGGTTTCCCTGAAAATCTGGCGAAGCCCCGATGAGATGCGCGCCGGCCTGACGTCGGGAACGATGTCGGCCGTGGTACTGCCGGTTCAGGTGGCTGCCAATCTCTACAATCGCGGCATGAAGCTGAAGCTGCTCAACATCATGACCAAGGGGCTGATCTATATAGTCTCGACCGACGCTGGCCTCACCGATATCAAGGCGCTTAGGGGCAAGAGGCTGGCGGTTCCGTTCCGTAACGATATGCCCGATCTTGTCATAAAGCGGCTGCTTTCCGCTTACGAGATGTCGCCGGAAAAGGACATCACGCTTGAAAGCACGGGCTCGCCGATCGAGGCTATGCAGATGCTTGTTGCCGGCAAGGTGGACGCCGTTCTGGCGCCCGAGCCGGCGGTGTCTGCCGCGATCATGCTGGGAAAAATGGCCGGCAAGGACATAAAGCGCGTTATCGACGTGCAGGAAGTATGGGGCGAGGTTACGGGCAAAGCTCCCATCCTGCCTCAGGCGGGGCTTGCACTTACCGATAGCCTTACTGCTCAGAACCCCGATCTTGCCGATGCCTTGCAGGGCGCATTGGCGGATGTCGCAGCCCGCGTCAACGCTGATCCGCAGGCTGCTGCGCAGGCGGCAGCTTCCTCGCTCGATTTTCCTGAACCGGTCATCGCCGCGTCCATCGCAACGTCGAAGCTGGTTGCAATCCGGGCCAGCGAAGCGCGCCCCAGCATCGAAGCGATGCTTGAGACGCTTGCCGCGAGCGATGCGGGTATCATCGGTGGCAAGCTGCCGGACGACGGCTTCTATCTGTAACCGGGGCGGCAGTGACTGAATGGCTTGAGCGTCTGGGCCGCAGCGGCCGCTTCGTGTGGTCGGCGTGGTCCGGCCTCGCTGCCCTGGCGTTGTTGGCGGCCTTGTGGCAGGTCGGCCACGAGGCCTACGGCGATTTCATCCTGCCTTCTCCGCTGGCAACGATCGAGGCGGCGCTCGCCATGCTTGCAGACCCTGCTGCATGGGAAATTGCGCTCCTGACAAGCCGTCGCGCGTTGAAGGGGTTTCTCGCTGCGAGTAGCGTGGGAGCGGTTCTCGGTCTTGCGGCGGGCTACTTTCCTGCCGTGCTGCGGGTGGCGCGACCCTTGGTTACCGTGCTGCTCGGCGTGCCTCCCATCGCCTGGATCGTGCTCGCCATGATCTGGTTTGGATCGACCGACGGCACCGTGGCCGTAACCATCCTGGTAGCTGCCTCGCCGCTGGTGTTCGTCTCCGTTGCCGAAGGCGTCATGAGCCGCGACCGCAAGCTTGACGATATGGCTCGCGCTTTCGGTGCCAATGCGTTCAAGCGACTGACGACCTTGAGCCTGCGCCATGTCGCGGCGCACCTGTTCCCCGCGCTGGTCGTTTCGCTTGGATCGGCATTCAAGGTGGCTGTCATGGCTGAGTTGTTGGCCAATGTCGGCGGTATCGGTGGTGAACTTGCCCGCACGCGCGCCAATCTCGACATCACCGGAGCCTTGGCCTGGGTACTGATTGCCGTGGCTGCCCTGATCGTCGTCGAATACGGCCTCATCCATCCGGTCCGAGCCGAGTTCGAACGCTGGCGCGCCGCCGCCCAGCCATGGGGCGTGAAGCGATGAGGGCGCTTCAACTCACGCGCATAGGCCACGCGTATTTTGGCCGCACCGTGCTGGATCACATCGATTTTCAGGTGGATTCCGCTGAGGTCGTGGCACTGGTCGGTCCATCTGGTTGCGGCAAGAGTACGTTCGTTCACATCGCTGCCGGCATCGTGGAGCCACTGCGCGGACGTGTGGAACGTGGTTATCGACGCCACGGCATGATCTTCCAGGAACCGCGCCTGCTGCCGTGGGCCACGGCGAGGGACAACATCGCCTATCCGCTGCGTCTTGCCGGCGTGTCGCGATCCGAACGCAGGGAGCGCGCGGTGAAGGCTGCGCTGGCGGTGGCCTTCGAGCCGTTCGATCTCGACAAGTACCCGTCCGAGCTTTCGGGCGGTATGCGCCAGCGCATCGCGATTGCCCGGGCGCTCGTCATCGATCCGGATTTCCTGTTTTGCGACGAGCCGTTCACAGCGCTCGACGTAGCGTTGAAACGCCGCATGCAGGACATCGTCATCGAGACGTCACGGCAGGCCCGCTTTGCCGCCGTCTTCGTCACTCACGACCTGATGGAGGCCGCAAGGGTCGCGCATCGCATCGTGGTGCTGGACAGCACCGGCAATGGCATTGCCGGTGAGCGCCGCTTGCCGCAGGCACCCGGTGAACGGCCCGATGAAATGATCTTCGAGACCGTGCAATCGTTTCTGCGCGACGATCCGATCTTCCGTCATATCGACGATGTCGACGAGCGGAGGCTTCCTTGACCGCCGTGGCACAGCAGCGATTGCCCAACGCCTTGCCGCTTCTTCGTGCGGTCAGCGACGAAGGTCTTCGGCTGTTTTTTCCTCTTTCCGCGCTCTATTGCGCGCTCTGGCCATTCCAGTGGGTGTTGGTCTTTTCGCTGGACCTGCCTTTTGCCCGGACAACGCCGCCGGCATTGTGGCACGCGCACGAAATGATTTTCGGGGCGTTCGGCGCGGCGCTGATCGGGTTCATCACCACAGCGGTTCCCGAGTGGACGGATACCCCACGGCTCCGAGGCAGGCGGCTTTTCGTGCTGGCAGCATTGTGGGGAGGTGGCCGGCTCATCGGCTTTGCGGGCGCAGATTTCGCCGACACGCTCGGCACCATATGTGACCTGACATGGTTGATCCTGCTCGTCGTTTACATGGCGCATGTTTCCATCATCAAGCGAACGGACAGGCTGCTTGCCTTCATCGGCTGGATCGCCGCTCTGGCAATATGCGAGGCCGCCGTGCGACTCTGCTTTCACTTGGGAGCGATCGAACTGGCTAGTCACCTGCTTCGGATTTCGGGGTTGGTGTTCATCGGATTGCTTGGCGTGGCGCTTGCGCGGATTACCGTGCCGGTGACGAATCTGGTTCTTGATCCGACGGAGCAGACGTCTCCATTCCGCCCGCATCCCGGTCGCCTCAACCTTGCGCCTGGGCTGGTCGCCGTGGCGGTAGCCGTGGATCTGACAGGGTTTTCGGATGCCGTGTGCGGCTATACGCTGATTGCGGCCGGTGCCGCCTTCCTGGATCGCGTTGGTGAGGTCTTTATCGGACGTTCGGCCTTGCGCGCCGAAGTCGCTTCCCTCGCCGGATCGAGCACTTTTGCCGGGGCCGGCCTTCTGCTTTTGGGTGCTGCCCAACTTGGCGCCCCGATCTCCGCGGTGGCAGGCTTGCATGTCGCTCTCATGGGCGGCCTTGGCCTCGGCGTGCTGGCCGTATTCTGTATCGCGGGCCTGCTGCACACCGGCCATTCTCTAGGCTTGAGTTGGAGCGCCAGGCTGGCGATGATCTGCCTGGTCGTGGCCGTAGGGCTGCGGGCTTTGCCGGACCTTGACTTGATGCCGCAACCGCCCGGGCCGCCTTATGCGTTGACGGCATGTTTCTGGGCGGCGGCATTTCTGCTGTGGCTGAAAGACTATTGGCCACGCCTGCGTCATTCCTTCAAGACCTGCGAATGATCGTTCACGCGGGTCCGCTTTCCATATCGTCTGGAAGACGGGTCAGGCAGAACCGTCAAGAAAAGCTGCTGCAGCCGGCGCGGAAGGCGGGGCACTTGAAGGCCATCACACGTTCACGGCCGGCAAATTCGGCGAGCCTGGCGATATCTCCCACGGCGACTGTATTCTGATTGATCCGCACCCCCAGAGCCCGCAACCGTTGGAACGCGCGTGACAGGCTCTCCGGCTTCATGCCGAGCCGGCCTGCTATCAACAATTTCTCATACGGCAAGGCGATCGTGCAGGCACCCCGCGCTGTAGGCGCCAAGTCGACGAGGAAGGCCGCCAGTCGCTGCGGGCCGGTACGCGCCTTGAGTTCTTCGATCTGATCGACGAGCCTCCTCAAATGAGCCGATGTGGATGCCAGCATGGCCAGTCCGATTTCGGGGCTAGATCGGTTAAGTTCCATGATCTTTCGTGTCGGCACCGCGAGCAGGCGCACATCGGTCACCGTTTCTCCGCTGACGGGATAGTTGCCACCAGCGAGGCAGGGTACCTCCGCAATGGAATCTCCGCGCGTGAAGACGCCGACCACAGCCTCGTCGCCACCTGTGGTCATGCGGAAAAGTTTCACCCATCCTTCCATGACGACGTAGAACGTACTGGCAGGTTCGTCCTGTTCGAAAAGTGCCATACGCCTTGGTCGCACCTGAAGTTCAGATTGCGCCAGAAGGGCGTCGAGCACCGCTCCTGGCAGGCCGGAAAACATCGGTGCTGCTTGGATTATCCCGCGATCACGCGGATCAATTTCCAGTCCGCTCATCGTCCCCATCCTTCGCCGGCAGATAAACACAGTCCGGGGTGGTGCACTTTGCTGCAACGCAATCGGCTGGTGGTTGTCCGCCGGTGTCGAAGGGATGCTTGACTTCGGTCAAGAGGTCTCTGCGGAAGCCTCTGCTACATCGCTGCAAGCCACCTTTGAGGAGAAATGCGATGAGCGACCATCCGGAACCGGAAGTGCAACCGCAGCGGGTCCCCGCGATGCAGCAGCTTCTGGATAACCCGTTTCTGCTGCTCTTCATCGGAATCACGATTCCGACGGTTCTCTATATCGTTTGGGGCGTGATGGAGATCGCGTCCATTCCGGTTGCACCCTGACAGCGGTCGGAGGATCCAGGCATGGCAATCTCACCGCCCCGAAACCGACTCTGGTGGAATGAACCGATCGAGCGTGTCGAGATCGGATGGATCGTTGTCGCCTTCCTGTGGGGCCTGTTCATGTTCTTCTTCATGATCGCCTGGCACTTCATCGGCGGTCAAAACCTCTCGACGGAAACCTACCGCATCAAGCCGCCAGCTTACGAAGAAAAGGTCGTCGCCTTCGCTGAAAAATACCAGGTTGCGGAGGAGGACGGCACGCCGGTGGTGCGTCCGCCGGCAGGCGAGGATGTCTATTTGCTTGCCAGACTGTGGGAGTGGTGGCCGCTGCTCGAGTTGAAGAAGGGGCAGAGCTACCGCATCCATCTTTCGTCGCTTGACTGGCAGCACGGCTTCTCGCTGCAGCCCGTCAACATAAATATCTCGGTTCATCCCGGTTACGAGCAGATCATCACGCTGACGCCAACCCAGGCAGGCGAGTTCGGCATTGCCTGCAACGAATATTGCGGCATCGGCCACCACATGATGACCGGCCGCATCCGCGTTGTCGAATAGCTCATAGGAGAGGGATCATGGCAGCTATAGACGCGCCCTATCCAGGATCGGCAGCGGCTGCTGCTAACTTTCGCACCTGTCGCTTCACCGGCCTGAAAGTTGATATCGCGGCTCAGCGGTTGATCATGGCCAATGCGGTTGCGGCAGTAGTTTTCTTGGCCGTTGGCGGCGTGATGGGCCTGTTGGTAGCGCTCACGCGCTGGCCGGCGGTTCACCTGCTGCCGTCAGAATGGTTCTACCTTGTGCTCACCGGCCACGGCGCCAACGTGCTGTTGTTCTGGATCATCTTCTTCGAAATCGCGATCCTTTACTTCGCTTCCGCAGTCCTGCTCGGGTCTCGAATCGCAACACCGAAGATCGCATGGGCGGCTTTCGTCCTGATGCTGGTCGGCGCGGTAATGACGAATGTCGCCGTGTTCCAAGGCGATTCAAGCGTCATGTTTACGTCCTATCCGCCCATGCAGGCATCGCCGCATTTTTATCTCGGCCTGATCATATTCGCTGTCGGGGCGCTTATTGGTGTAGGCATCTTCTTTGGCACGCTGGTGATTGCGCATGGCGAACACACCTATGAGGGATCTATCCCGCTTGTTACGTTCGGCGCGCTGACGGCGGCAATCATCGCCGTTTTCACGCTGGCCTCCGGCGCGATCATCCTCATTCCAACCTATCTGTGGTCGCTAGGTCTCATCACCGAAATCGATCCGCTGATGTACAAGGTCGTGTGGTGGGGAATGGGCCACTCCTCGCAGCAGATCAACGTCGCCGCGCACGTGTCGGTGTGGTATGCGATCGGCGCACTTACCATCGGTGCCAAGCCTCTGTCCGAGAAGGTGAGCCGCTCGGCCTTCCTGCTTTACATCCTGTTCCTGCAACTTGCCTCGGCGCACCATCTGCTGGCCGATCCGGGCATGAGCGCGACTTGGAAAATCGTCAACACCAGCTATCTGATGTATCTCGCCGTGCTCGGCTCGTTGATCCACGGCCTGACAGTGCCCGGTGCGCTGGAGGCTGCCCAACGCCGCAACGGCTACACCAAGGGCGCGTTCGAGTGGCTGCGCAAGGCACCGTGGGGCAATCCCGCCTTTGCCGGCATGTTCCTGTCGCTCGTCATGTTCGGTTTTATTGGTGGCATCTCTGGCGTGGTGCTCGGAACGGAACAGCTCAACCTCTTGATGCACAACACCATTTACGTCCCCGGCCATTTCCACGGAACGGTGGTGGCCGGTACCACGCTCGCCTTCATGGCGATGACCTACTACGTGCTGCCGCTGATCTTCCAGCGCGACGTCATCTGGCCGAAGCTTGCACGCTGGCAGCCCTATCTGTTCGGTATCGGCGCCGCCGGCATTTCCCTGTTCATGATGGGAGCGGGGACGCTGGGCATACCGCGCCGGCACTGGGACATCACGCTGACCGACGCCATGCACCCGTTCGACCTGCCTTCGGGTGGGTTCCTGATGATGGGATTGAATGGACTTGCAGCCGTGATCGCGGCCGTTGGCGGCATCCTTTATATCGTCATCACGGTTGGCACGGTGTTGTGGGGCAAGCGCCTCGACAAGGGAGACGCGCCACTGAACTTCCCGCTGCACAAGCAGGCGGCGACTGTGGCCGAATACGGTAGTCACACCACTGTGAAGTTGCCGGGCACCATCATTCTGGTCTCGATCTTCTTCCTCTCGTTCGTCCTCTACTACTTCGTCAACTGGAAGTACCTGTCGGAAATCTGGCTTCTGCGCTGACGCGAAAACTGGAGGGATCAGGCATGCTTGCCGCCGCAAGGATTGTTGTCACTCTCCTCAAACTGAGGATAGGCGTTGCCATCGCAGCGAGCGCGCTTGCCGGCCTCGCTGCTACCGCGGGCGAGCCGGCCTCGCTTGCCCAGATCGCGGCGCTTACGCTGGCCGTGCTTGGCGCGGCGGGTGCCGCGGGGGCGTTCAACCACTACTATGAGCGCGACAGCGACCGGATGATGGTGCGCACCGCCGGGCGTCCGTTCGCAAGCGGGCAACTCAAGCCCGGTCTGGTCTGGCCGGTGACGTTCGCTGCGTTGCTCGGTGCCTCGATCATGCTTGCTTGGGCGTCGTCAGGTGGCGTGGCAGCGCTCTATGTCTTTCTGGGTGCGATCACCTACGGGCTCTTCTATACCGTCTGGTTGAAGCGTCGCACGACATGGAACATTGTCGTTGGTGGATTGGCGGGGTCGTTTGCCGTCCTGGCCGGCGCCGCAGCAATCGATCCCGCCCCACAATGGGTTCCAAGCATTCTCGCCGTCGTTCTGTTCCTGTGGACGCCTCCACATTTTTGGAGCCTAGCCGCCGCCAAGGCCGACGATTACGCCGCTGCAGGCGTTCCGATGCTGCCGGTCGTCGCGCCGCAACGGGAATGGACAACCGCGATCCTGAGCTACACGGCCACTCTTTTTGTGTTGTCGCTCGTTCCGCTCTGGTTCGGCATGGGTTGGATCTACGGCGTGTTCGCGGCGGCTGGGGGAGGTTGGTTCTTGTGGAAGAGCTGGCGGCTCCACCGTGCGCCGTCGCGCAAAACAGCAATAGCCAACTTCCTCGCTTCACTGGTGCAGCTTCTGTTGCTGGTGAGCGGCATCTTCCTGTCGGCACTGGTGGAATGATTTTCATGCCTTTGCGTGCGGTGGGCGTTGCAGCTTTGCTGCTTGGCTTTCTGGCAACCGGTGCGGTTTTGGCGGCCACCCGCATCGATCCCGCTGAGGCGCTTGAACGAAGCGAGGCAGCGATAGGAACAGTGACCGGCGACCACCGATTGCTGCGTTCTGACGGTCGTCCATTGATGCTGTCGGAACTCAGGGGAAAGCCGCTGGTGCTGAGCTTGATCTACACAAGCTGCAGCACAGTCTGCCCGACCGGCACCGAGACGCTGAAGATCTCCGTGGCGAAGGCGCGCAAGGCGTTGGGCAACGGGTCCTTCGCCGTACTGACGCTCGGCTTTGATGCGCGCAACGACACCCCGCAGCGTATGCATGCTTTCGCCGTGGATCACAGCATCGATGGCGATCCGCTCTGGCAAGTCGCTAGCGCTTCACCGGCGGTGCTTGAGGCCCTGCTGGATCAGGTGGGCTTCAGCTATGCGGGGGTCGCCGGTGGTTTCGACCATGTTACGCAAACGACGATCCTCGACGCTGACGGTCGCGTCTATCGCCAGGTCTACGGCGACGACTTTCCGCTTCCCGTCTTGGTCGAGCCCTTGAAGGAGCTGGTCTTCGGCACGAGCGCCGCCTCTTTCACGCCGACGGCGCTGGTCGACCGGCTGCGCTTCCTCTGCACCGTCTATGATCCGAAGTCGGGTCGCTATCGCACCGACTACGGCATCTACATGGGCATGGCCGCCGGCGCTCTCTCACTTGTGCTGATGGCGTGGGTCATCGTGCGCATGTGGCTTGGCAACCGGCGCGCAGAGCAGGCGAGGGCCTGACCGTGACAGCGAGCCGGAAGAGCGCCAACGACTGGCTGCCTCTGCGCCTGCTCAAGGCCGGCTTGCGGCGAGGCTTCGATGTTCTGGAGCGTGGGGCGGAGCGGCTGTTCTCGCCGGCGCTCAACCCGCTGGCGCAGATCGGCGCAATCTCCTTTTTCCTGTTCTGGATCGTCGCGGTCAGCGGCATCTATCTTTTCATCTTCTTCGATACCGGCATTGTCGATGCCTATTCCTCGGTCGAATGGATCAGCGGCCCGCAATGGTATCATGCGGGGGTAATGCGCAGCTTCCATCGCTACGCTTCCGACTTGATGGTGGTAAGCGTTGCCGTGCATCTGCTGCGAGAGTTTTCGCTCGACCGCTATCGCGGCACGCGCTGGTTTTCCTGGTTCACCGGCATCCCGCTGATCTGGTTCCTCTACATTTCCGGCATCACAGGGTACTGGCTGGTGTGGGACATGCTGGCGCAATATGTGGCGCTGGTGTCGGCAAAGCTGCTCGACATCTTCCCGATATTCGGCGAGCCGTTGGCCCGTAATTTCCTGACCCCGGAGCATCTGAGCAGCCGCTTCTTCTCGCTGCTGGTGTTCCTGCATATCGCCGTGCCGCTCATCCTCCTGCTCGGCATGTGGATCCATATCCAGCGCATCTCACGGCCGAAGGTTAATCCGCCGCGGCTTCTTGCGGCCCTCGTTCTCGTAGCGCTTTTGGCCGTCTCGCTGTGGAAACCGGCGCTAAGCCAAGGACCAGCCGACCTGACGCGCGTGCCGGTTGAGCTCGGCTTGGACTGGCTGTTCCTCCCTCTCTATCCGCTGGCCGAGGTTTGGGGCGAATGGGGCCTGTGGGCGTTGCTCGTAGGGGTCTCCATCATGCTCGCCGCCATGCCGTGGTTGCCGCCTTTCCGACGGGCGCCCGCAGCCGAAGTGGACCTGCCCAACTGCAACGGCTGCAACCGCTGCGTAGAAGACTGCCCTTACGAGGCAATCCGGCTTGTGCCGCGCACCGATGGCGAGCCGTTTCCGCACCAGGCCGAGGTCAATGAAGATCTTTGCGTCTCTTGCGGTATCTGCATGGGGTCCTGTCCATCCTCGACGCCGTTCCGCCGCGTGCAGGACCTCAAGACGGGCATCGACTTGCCTGGCCAGCCGCTTGGCGAAGTGCGTGAGAGCGTGATCGCCGCCGCCACGGAGCTGAAGGGCGAGCATCGCGTTATGGTGTTTGCCTGTGAACATGGCGCGGGTGGAGCGGATATTGGCGGCGTCGTCACTTTCCCGTGCGTGGCCATGGTGCCGCCGTCGCTGATCGATTTCGTCCTGAGCAAGGACCTCGCCGACGGCATAGTCGTCGCCGGATGCAGTGAGAGCACCTGCTACAACCGCCTCGGCGTCGAGTGGACAAAGCAGCGCTTTGCAGGCGCGCGCGACCCCTATTTACGCAAGCGCGTTCCGCGTGAGCGGCTTGCCACGATATGGGCGTCTCCCTTCGAAGGCGGACGCTACAAGACTGAGAAGGAGGCGTTCGCTGCAAGCCTCTCCGGTCCGCGGACAGTTACGCCTCCGCTGATGACGGCAGAAGAGGATAAGCCTCGCCTGGAGGCGGAAGGATGAAGAACGCCATCAAGATGCTGGCTCGCATGGCCGTATTGACGCTCGTCTTCCTGGGTGTGGCGGCTCTTTCGAATTGGCCTTCCTACCGCAATCTGCCCGAAGGGACTGGGGTGCTTACCCTCTCTTTCAGCCACGGCGCCGACCGTCGCGCATCTTGCCGCAAGGCAACGCCAGAGGAACTTGCCAAGATGCCGCCAAATATGCGCCGGCCGGAAATCTGTCCGCGCGACCGGCCGTCGATCCGGGTGGAATTCGATATCGACGGCAAGCGTATGTACGAGGCTGAAGTGCCGCCCTCGGGGATTGCGGGCGACGGGCCGTCGCGGGTCCACCAACGCTTCATGCTGCCGGCAGGCAGCTACGATGTCGCAATACGCATGAGCGAGCGGTTGGAAGGTGATTTCACCTGGGTCGGTGAACGGACGATCCGGATCGAACCCGGTGCAAACCGCGTCATTGATTTCCGCAGCAACGCCGGCGGCTTCGTATTCCACTGACACCAGAAAAAGGGAGCGTGCGATGGGCCTGATCGAATGGAAAAGCCACTATAGTGTTGGCGTCGAAGCGGTAGACCATGAACACCGCGAGTTGATCGACCTCATCAATGAATTGCACGAGAAACTGGTCGCGGGCGCGGAAGAACCTGACGTGGCCGCGTTTCTCGGCGAGATTTTCCGCGGCATCTCCGCTCATTTCGCGCTCGAAGAGAAATTCATGCGCGAACATCGGTACGACCAATTGGATGAGCACAAGCAGGCGCACGAGCAGCTTCTGGAGGACATCCGCGATATCATGGACGGCTATGAAGCCGATCCGGTGGCGAGTTCTCGTGAGCTTTCAAAACGCCTCGATGACTGGTTCACCCAGCATTTCAAGACCCATGATGCGCGGCTTCATCATCGTCTTGGCACGCACGATCACTAGCGTTCCCAAGGGGCGTACGCGCGGATGTGTTTGAGCCCGCTCAAAGACCTGACCCCGGCTGCAGCATAGTGAAAGTTTATGTGCGCCAAGGCTCTGGCCGGCGCGGGAACCCTCAACAAAGGACTGCCATGCGCCGGACGTCGGACAAGCCACCCCCGGAATGGGATCCTCGGTCGTCCGAGGTGCTTTCCGATCAGATCGAGGCCTACGACAGAGTGCGCCGCCGCTGCCCGGTTGCGTACAGCGACTACCTCGGCTGGTCGCTGTTCAGGCACGAGGACGTGGTGCGCGCCCTGGACGATCATCATACATTTTCGAATGTTGTCTCAACACACCTTTCCGTGCCCAGCGGCATGGACCCGCCTGCGCATACTGCATACCGGCGATTGATCGAACAGCATTTCGACCCTTCGCGCGTCGAGTCCTTTGAGCCGTTGTGCCGGACCATCAGTGCCGACCTCGTGGCGAACCTGGAAAGGGGCGCGGAGATCGACCTGGTGACGCAGCTTGCGCAACTTTTTGCGGTTCAGATTCAGTGCGCCTTTCTCGGTTGGCCGGCGAGGTTGCATGAGCCGCTGCTCTTATGGGTCCGCAAGAACCATCGGGCCACCTTGGCGAAGGATACCAAGGCGATGGCGGCCATAGCGCTGGAGTTCGACGACTATATCAGCGAGTTGCTGGAAGAGCGGCTCGATGCGGAAAGCAAGGCGCCGGAGGACATCACGACGGAACTGCTACGGCAAAAGATCGATGGCAGGTTGCTCAATCATGAGGAGATCGTCAGCGTCCTGCGCAACTGGACTGTCGGCGAATTGGGTACGATCACCGCATGCGTGGGAATTCTGGCTCACTACCTTGCGGAGAAAGCCGATCTCCAGCAGCAACTTAGGGAAAACTCACATCTTCTGCCTGCCGCCATAGATGAAATATTGCGGATTCACGCGCCATTGATCTCCAATCGACGTGTGACGACCACGGAGGTGGATATTGGCGGGCGCAAGATCGAGGCAGGGCAACGTGTAACGCTGATGTGGGCATCGGCAAATCGCGATGAAGCGGTTTTCGGTGACCCCGATGAATTCCGCCTGGATCGCGATCCGGCACAAAACCTTCTCTATGGCCGAGGCATCCATGTATGTCCCGGCGCGCAGCTTGCGCGGCTGGAACTGCGGGTCGTGATGGAGGAGTTGCTGAAAGCCACCCGGCAAATCGCGCTTGTTCCCGACCGCGCCCCGGAGATCGCAGTCTATCCAGCCAGCGGATTTTCCTCGCTGATTGCACGGATATCTTGAAGTTTCTGCTTCGAAAGCTGTGTCCAATCTTTTTGTTCCGGCTCAACGAACCCCGGTGGCGTTTGTTCTACCCATGACCAACCGGCATCTTCTTGTGCTTGCGACAGCGAAGCGCTCGAGACCCGCTCAAAGGGAGGTTGGCATATGATCAACGCAATCCGGACAGCAACGAAATTTACCGTCGTCTACGTCAAGGACTGGATGGCAAGGGCTGCGTCGCTTCGTGAATTCGAAAAGATTGCGCCGGAAGACAGGGCTCGCACCTTGCGGGACTGGAACCTGACGCCGTTTGAATTTGGAAGTTCGATGCGGCAGGCATTTGCTTCGCAAGACCTTCTCTCTGGCGCGATGCGCGCACTCAACCTTGAACAGGGCCAGCTCAGTTCCCGCCACGCGGCGTGGTATCAGGACATGCAAAGGAGTTGCGTGACATGCCCGCATCGAAGCCGGTGCAAGCACGAACTGATGACATCGGGTTTTGCCAGCAGCTATCGGGATTTCTGCGCCAACCGTACCAATTTTGCGGAGATATTGACCGACAGCCGAAAAGCGCCCCAAGGCGCTTCTCTCGCTGCATAAAGCGGTTCACGTCCCGGCGTTACTCCGCTGCAATCGCGCGGCTGGCACCTGCTTCGCCTCGGTAGTAGCCGTCCACGAGAATGCCCGGCAGGTTCATGCAGCTTAGCAGGAAGCGCGCTTCGTCAGGAGCCGACTTTCCCTCGGCCAGCGACTGATAGATTCTCGCTACTTCCACCATGTCGCAGTCATGCGGTGAGAGCCGCAGGCGGCGTACGTGGTGGCCGGTAAGCATATCCGCATGGTCCACCACGGCATGCACCTGGGCCGACAGTGTCTGGACGCCATTGATGGCGAGGAATGCCTGGTCGTCGAGGGTATCGACCACAAGACCATCGGGGTCCTTCTCACAGGTGAACTGGCACGAATCCTTATGCAGCCCATGGAGGCGTGCATGATAGCAGCGGCCGGAAAGCGCCAGCGGCAATCGCCCGAAAGCAAACATCTCGAAATCGGCTTCGGGGCATGCCGCCGCGATCGTGCCGACCGTCGTCAGCGAAAGCTCTACGGGAGGGCAGATCGTGGTCGCCCCATGCCGGATTAGAAAGCGCGCCGTCGCCTCGTTGTAGACGTTGAGAAACGGGCCCGTCACAAATGCCCTGCCGGAACGGGCGGGAATTGCGGTGATGTCGTTGATCTCGACCAGTCGCTCGTCCGTGCACAATTCCTGAACCGCACGGCGTTCGCGTGTCGTGGCGGGAACTGCCAAAGTGGACAGAACGACCTCCTTGCCGCCACGTTCCAGCCTTTCGATGATGTCGGGCCAGGCCGGGTCGGAAAACGGCATGCGCTTGCCGCAGACGACTTCGCCGACGTGGACGCGCTGCACGGGCGCTTCATCTGCGATGCGGAAATAGAAGCTTTTCAGCTTGTCCGCCGGCCAGTGGAAAAAGAGCGGCCCCAAGGTTAAGGCGACTGGCTGCATGAATCTATCTCCAGGCCTTGCGATAGGCGCCGGTTGTCTGGCGACCACCTTCGGACATGCTTGCAAGAATGCTGTCGATCTCGATCGCATCACCGCCGCTCTCGGCTATATCGACCGCCTTCCTGAAGGCACGTACCACTTCAGTTACGTAGCCTTTGCCGCGCTGGCGTCCTTCGATCTTGAGGGCTGTGACGCCTGCCGTCTTGAGCGATACGAGCATGCTGCCGGCATTGAGGCTGACCGGATCCTCGAACAGGTAACCGGTCTTGCCACCGGCACTGAACCTACCTTTGCATAGGGTCGGGTAACCCGCCGGCTCATCGGGCTCGTAGCGATCTATGGTGAAATCGGCCAGCCTGGCAGCCGTACCGCTTTTGTCTTCGACATAATTCACCATTTCCGGTGGAGAGCAGACCCCATTGAGATTTGGAGATTTGCCTGCGGCATAAGACGACAAGTAGCAACGGCCTTCGATCATCACGCACAGGCCTCCGAAAACAAAGGCTTCGGTTTCAACGTTTATTGCCCGGTTGAGTGCGCCGATCTCCTGCACGGACAGCACGCGCGGCAGCACGACGCGCCGAACGCCAAAAGCCTCTGCGTAGAACTGGATCGATTCCGGCGTTGCCGCCGCAGCTTGTACGGACAAGTGAAGACGGGTCTTTGGATGGTTTTGGGCCATGTGATCGAGCACCGCGATATCGGCCGCAATCACCGCGTCGGCGTGGCATTGTGCGGCAGTGTCGGCGGCCCTTCGCCAAGGCTCCGTATCTCCGGCGCGTGCGAAGGTGTTGATGGCGACCAGCACCTTTTTGCCGTGATCGTGGACAAAGCGTATTCCCTCGGCAAGTTCGTGCTCCGAGAAGTTGAGACCCGGGAAGTTGCGGGCGTTCGTCTCGTCGCGAAATCCGCAGTAAACCGCATCTGCGCCAGCCTGAACGGCGGCACGCAAAGTCGCGGGAGTGCCGGCGGGGCAGACCAGTTCCATGCGCGTGCTACCGTTCATGGACGTGTCCCTGCTCAATTTTTGCGCCGGCCACGACCCGCCTGGCAAACGCAAGCCCGCCAAGGATGCCAGTGTCGGCGATCTGTGCAAGCTTGCCGCCGATACCCAGCATATCCGAGGGGCGCAGCTCCGCATCCTCGATGGCATTTCGCAGCGCAACCACGGCTTCAGTTCGCCCGCTGACGGAGATCGAGCGATGGAAGAACAGGGCGTCGCCATCCAACGTCCCGTCCAGGATGCCAAGCAGCATCAATATCGGGCCGCGAATGATGACGTCGCTGCCTGCGCTTTTGCCGGTTGCCTGCACGACGGAGGCAGGTCCATCCGGGGTGACCGAGAAAGCGAAAGGCAGATCAGTCGGGTCGATGAGGAAGTGGGCCTTGCGATGTTCGCCCAGTCGCTCAAACGCCTGCGGCCTGCGCCGTGCCAGCGATCGCAGCGACATCGTCAGCAGCGGTCCAAGAGGCTGACCGGAAAAAGACGGCAAGAGACGCCGGATGAAGCCTGGCAAACTCGCGTCGTCTTTTGTCACTCTCGATGCCTCCTGCCGCTATGCCGAGGCAACCTAAATTGAGCGGCTGGATTCGAGTTTGCGCCGCAACAAAAAGAAACCAGTATTTTAATTATCCGACTAAGTAGTTTGCAAAAGGGCGACGTTTCTTTGCGCGTCCTCAACGTCAGCATGCCTTTGCGGTGGCAAGGTGTCGCTGTCGGTGGATCAACTGCCGCCGGATTGTTCATGTATCAGCGCAGACTTCCACATTTTCCAACTCTCGGCTCGTTCCTGTCCTATCTGGAGGGCAGGCAAGCATTGAGTACGGTTACAGCGCCTGTTTCGATGCGGCTTGAAGTTACGGAGCTTCACCGCAGGGTGATCTCCGCTAATGGTCCAGCTCTTCGTTTCACACGACCACTTGGCTCCAACGCGCGCCTGTCCGGGCTACCAGTGGTAGCGAACCTGTTTGGCACCAAAGAGCGTGTCGCCTGGGGGCTGGGTACTGAGCCGGAAGGGCTTGAAGACCTTGGCGCACTGCTTTCATGGATGCGCTCGCCGCAGCCGCCACGCAACTTCAGCCAAGCTCGCCTGCTTCTGCCCGCCGCGCTCAATGCGCTTCAGGCTAGACCCAAGATTATTAGCGCGCCAAAGGACTGGCGGGCAGTCGATCCGGACTTCTCGCTCTTGCCGATCCAGACATGCTGGCCGGGTGATGCCGGGCCTCTCATCACATGGCCGGTCGTGGTGAGCCGCCCACCGGGCGAAGACGACCCGAGCACCTACAATCTGGGTGTCTACCGCATGCAGGTTATAGGCCGCGACCGCGCCATCGTGCGCTGGCTTCCTATGCGCGGCGGCGCAGCTCATCACCGCATGTGGAAAGCTGTCGGCAGGGAAATGCCTTTGGCGATAGTCATAGGGGCAGATCCTGCAACTTTGCTTGCCTCGGTGATGCCGGCGCCTGAAGGCGTATCGGAACTTGCCCTCTCAGGCATTATCGGCAACCGACGGGTGGGGCTTACCCCCTGTGCCAGTATCGAACTCAATGTACCAACCAGTGCGGAGATCGTGCTTGAGGGTCTGGTTTCGCCCACGGAGACAGCACTTGAAGGGCCATTTGGCGACCATACCGGTTACTACAACGCGCCCGAACAGTACCCGGTATTCAAACTCTTGCGGGTACGAATGCGTGAGAATGCGAATTATCTGACCACCTTTACGGGTCGTGCGCCCGACGAGCCATCAGTCATGGGCACCGCACTTCTCGACGTATTCAAGCCGCTGGTGCGCCAGCAGATACCCGAAATCGTTGACCTGTGGCTGCCGCCCGAAGCGTGTTCCTACAGGATGGCGGTGATCTCGATCAGCAAGAAGTATGCAGGGCAGGCGCGGCGCGTCATGATGGGTTTCTGGTCGCTGCTGCCGCAATTCTCAATGACCAAGATGATCGTCGTGGTGGACGACGACATCGACATCCGTTCATGGCAAGACGTGATGTGGGCGCTTGCAACGCGCATGGACCCTTCGCGCGACGTCCTCCTGGCTGACCGCACGACCATCGATCAACTCGACTTTGCCTCGCCGCTTGAAGGTCTCGGCGGGAAAATCGGCTTCGACGCGACGCGCAAGATCGGCGCAGAAACCAGCCGCGAATGGGGCGTCAGGCTGGATATGGATGCAGCTATCACCCGACAGGTCGAGGAGCGCTGGGCGGAGTTCTTTCCGGCGGGCTCGGTGGAGGCATCATGCGCAAGCGCCTGATCGTTGGCGTCACAGGGGCGTCGGGCTCGGCGCTGGCCCTGGAGACGCTTTTGCAGCTTGCCGGTGCGGGAGTGGAAACGCATCTGGTCATTTCGCAAAGCGCACAACTGACCATTGATCATGAGCTTGGCAGCGATGGAATTGCCCGGCTAAGGGCGGCAGCCGATCAAGTCCACTCCTTTCGCAATCTGGCGGCTCCGATAGCCAGCGGTTCGTTTCGCACCGAAGGTATGATCGTGGTGCCATGCTCGATGCGGAGCCTCGCGACTATCGCCTATGGCGTGGGCGACAGCCTTCTGACAAGAGCAGCCGATGTTGTGCTGAAAGAGCGGCGGCGACTGGTCGTGGCGCCGCGTGAAGCGCCTCTTCATGAAGGCCACCTTGAAGCCATGCTGAAACTATGCCGAATGGGTGCGACTATCGCTCCGCCCGTGTCGCCATTCTACACGCGTCCTGCGTCGATGGAGGATCTAGTCCGCGAAATTGTAGCCCGGCTGATAAATTGGGCAGGCATCGACCCTGCCGGGCAGATGACGCGGTGGGAAGGCTTATCCTGACGAAGCAAAGACGGATTGTTCTCTTACGGACGAAAAGGACTAACTGGTTGGCTCTCTCCACCCGCAAAATGCGATCCTCGAATTGGCTTTCAACCTGCCCGATTTCTACGTCTGTGCCATCTTGAAATCGAACAGCCGGCTACACCTGCCCGGCACATCCATTGCAGTCGCTTCGGACGTCCAACAGTTCGGTAAACTTCTGACCACGCGCACGGCCCGAATAAATTGCTTTGTTCGACCAGCCTAGTTTCCCAAAACCGGTTCTTCGATGGAACTTGATCGGTGAAGAGCACTTGACGTGCGTCAAGGCTGCTGATACGTGTCGCGTCAATGGGACATATTTAATACCTATCGGGACAAAATAAGTCCCATATACGGAGGCGTGCTGATGCGAAGCGAACCTGTTCTGGCGTCAAAGGACAGTACGAGCCCGGTACTGAGTGTGCCGTGGGCGGCAACACTCGATTTGAGGTCGGGTGCTCTGTGGCCGCCGTCGCACGTTGTCACGTGCCGCCTCAGCGACATGGCGGGGCGCTATGCTGACCGCGCCGCGGAGCAGGAATTGCTGAACCAATCCGATCCGCTGATCTATCGTGCCGACGAGATATTGGCGCCGGAAACGCGAGGCGAACTGCACACCAGCGTCACCGTGGTTTTTCCGGGCAAGGTTGGCGACGAATATTTCATGAGCAAGGGCCACTACCAGGTCGATGATGCTGCGGTGAAGGTCTATCTGGCAGTCGCCGGCACCGGTTACATGCTGATGCAGAACGTTGATGGCGACACCATGGAGGTACCCATGGCGCCGGGTACGATCGTCTATTGTGCCGCAGGCTGGGCGCAGCGGACCGTCAATGTCGGCAATGACCCATTCGCCTACTTCAAATACTGGCCGGCGGATGGAGGCCATGACTACGACCGCGTCATTCGCGAAGGCGGCTTTCTTAAACGGGTCGTCGAGCGCAACGGTCGCCCGCAAGTCATAGATGCCAAGGATATCTGACCGCACAAACTGGTCCTGAGCAGTCAGAGGCCAGTGAACCCATGCAGCAATTCAATAATAATAGGGAGGAAGAATGATGTATAAGAAAATAACCACAGCAATCGCGTTCGCAACAACTCTCACATTGCTACCGGCGGTGCTTGCTACCGGTTCCGGTCCGGCCTCTGCGGACGAACCGCTGAAGGTTTCATGGATCTTGTCCAAGGCGGCGGCGCAGGCCGACCACCGGGCTCTCGATGGCTTCAACAGCTACATCAAGGAAAACAATCTGAACTGGACCGTCGACGTATCCGACGGCAAAGGGTCGCCGGCCACAGCCGCTGAACTCCTTGAAAATGCGGTTCAGCGCGGTTCTTCGGTAATCATCCTGTCGATGGTTGACATGCGTGCCTCACAGGCGTCGCTTGACAGTGCAAGCGCGGCCAAGATCCCGGTGTTCACCATCGATGCCGGATGGACGCCTGGCGTGGTCGTCGACATTACCGCCAACAACTTCGCCATGGGCGCGATCATCAACGCCTATATGGCCGATCGCCTGGGTGGAAAAGGCGGCGTGATCGCGTTCAAGGAAAACTCACACCACGGCGTGCGCAAGCGCGGCAAGGAATTCGACGTCGTCATGGGCGAGGCCCCCGGCATCAAGGTTCTTGCCGACCATCAGATCGATGTCACCAATTTCTACGCCGATTCCAAGAATGCGATGGAGGATTTCATCACCCGCTTCGGCGATGAGATCAACGGCGTGTTTGCGGGGTGGGATGAACCGGCGATGGCTGCTGCAGACGCGATCAAGGAGGCCGGACTGAAGAATGCCTTCGTGGTTGGCATCGACGGAAACACGGCTGCGATGAAATACATTCGCGACGGCGGTCCCTTCGTGGCAACGGTTGCGCAGCCTTTCGAGAAGATGGGTTCTCAAACGGGCCAGTACATCTCCGACATCGTCGTCAACGGGAAGGATCCGGATACCGTCATACCGGTCAAACAGGTTTACCTGCCCACCTGCCTGATCACGGCCCAGAACGTGCCGGCCGAAGGCGAACTGCCGTGGAAGGCATGTGAATGACCTCTTCGACAAGAGCGAAGCTGGGTTGTTCCGCATAGAGAACGGAACTGCACGTCTCCCGAAACGGGAGCCCGTTTCGGAGGCGTGCGCGTCGGCAGAACCAAAGCGTGCAGGGCGACCACAAAAGATCGCAACGCGCTTTGGTTTTCGATGCCGAGATTACCTTCGCACGATACGGTACACTAGCCGACCAACAGCCGTGGACACTTTGGTATGAGCACAGTGGAAACAGACTTTGGCGCCTCCGATGCTATTTTCCGGGCCGAAGACATTTGCAAGCAGTTTGGCCCGGTCCGCGCGCTCAACAACGTCAATCTGACGGTCCGAAAAGGCGAAGTGCATGCGCTGCTGGGCCAAAACGGTGCCGGCAAATCAACCTTGGTCAAGATCATTGCCGGTGCCGAGCGCCCCGATTCCGGTCGGCTTCTGGTAGATGGCGAGCCCTTGCGGGTCGGAGATCCGGACGCTGCGGTCAGCCGCCGCGTCGCCTATGTCAGCCAGGAAGGCAGTCTCAATCCCGGTTTCACCGTCCCGGAGAATGTCTTCCTTGGACGGGAGAAAACGCGCTTTGGACTGTTGGACCGCAAGCGTATGCGCCGCGAGGTTGAAGAGGTTCTTGCCGAGTTTCACCTCGATCTGGATTTGCACCATGAGGTGCGGGCGCTTGATCCGGCCAAGCGAAAGCTTGCCGAAATTGTCCGGGCGCTTGCGCTGCGGCCACGATTGCTGGTCCTCGATGAGCCGACCGCCGCGTTGCCGCAACCGGATGTCGATCATCTGTTGTCGATCATCCGCCAATTGGCCGAAAGCGGCATCGGCGTCCTGTTCATCTCGCACTATCTGAGCGAGATTTTTTCCGTCGCTTCAACGGCAACGGTGCTGCGCGACGGCGAACTTGTTTGGACCGGGCCAATGATTTCGACCAACGCCAACGCGCTGGTTCGGCACATGATCGGCAACGAGGTTGAGGCCGTGGCGCCGCCACGAGGCGGTGCGGTCGCGGGCACACCAGTCCTGGAGGTGCAAAATCTGTCCACTGCGGATGGTCGGGTGCGAAGCGCGGACCTTGCGGCGCGCTCCGGTCGTGTTCTCGGCATTTTCGGTGTCGTAGGTGCCGGCAAAAGCGAATTGCTCGAAGCGATTTTTGGGCTCTATCCGACAACTGGCGGCGAGATCAGCCTGCGAGGTCGAAAAGTCGACCGGTGGGGGCCGCGAGAAGCTATCAGGGCAGGCATGGCACTTGTGCCCGAGGACAGGCTGTCCAAGGCGCTATTGGCCAATCGCAGTATCGCGTGGAATGTTGCGATGCCTTACTGGAACAAGCTGAGCCGCAGATTTGCGATTGGTAGCCGGGAAACCAGGCTGGGCAACGAAGTTGTTGCCGAACTCGGCATTGCCGCCCCGGGCAGCCACACCCTGGTCGAACATCTGAGTGGCGGAAACAAGCAGAAGGTTTCGGTTGGCAGGTGGCTCGGCGCACACTCCGCTGCCCGTATCTTCCTGTTCGACGAGCCCACCCAGGGACTGGACGTTGGAGCGCGGGCAGGGGTCTACCGGCTCATGCGCAATCTGGCTGACACTGGCGCATCAATCATCGTCGCCTCGTCGGATCTCGATGAAGTGCTGGCGATTAGCGATGACGTCACCGTCATCAAGAACGGCCGCACAACTGCCATGGATGAAAATGAAAGCCGTGAGGCTGCAGCGGTTCTAGCCGCGGCGACTTGACGAAGCTGCCTTATGCGACAGCGTACAACGGTTGAGGATATATGATGGCAAAGACTGTCGATGCGGCGCAGGATACTCAGGCGTCGGCCCGATTAGATAAGGGCTCGCAGCGGAACCAACATGCGGCAAAAATGAGCTTGGCCGAAGGGCTTCGTCGGTACGGCACATTGCTGGCGTTGCTCGTGATCTGCGTTCTGCTTGCTGTGACAACGCCGCGCTTTTTGACCGTCAGCAATTTGTCGACCGTGCTGGTGCAGCTATCCATGCTGGTTGTGGTCGCAAGTGGTCTCACAGTCGTGGTGGCGTCTGGCGAGTTTGACCTTTCGGTGGGTGCGGTCGCCGGCCTTGCGGGGGTCCTGACCACCGGGCTGCTTGCCCATCTGGGCACCGATGTCGGGCCGGCGGTTGCGGCCGGCATCGCGGCGGGTGCGGTAGTGGGCCTGCTCAACGGTATTCTGGTGGCAGTTGTCGGGCTGCCTAGCCTTATCGCCACTTTAGGGATGATCTCCGTCGTTACGGGTCTGAACCAATGGTACACCAAGGGGCAGGCGGTCTACGGAGGATTGCCGGAGGGCTTCGCGGTTTTGGGTCGAGGTTCCCTGTTAGGAATCCCCGTTCCGATCCTCATCATGCTGGCAATCGTCGTCATCTCCTACATTCTGCTTGAGCGCTCGGCGACCGGTCGGCACCTTTACACAATCGGCGACAACAAGGACGTTGCCCGGCTCGCCGGCATTTCAGTCCGTTGGAACAAGATCTTCGCTCTGGTGTTCTGCGGAGCCTGTGCCGGATTGGCCGGCGTCATCATGGCCTCGCGCCTCGGCTCGGGCCAGCCCGCGGCTGGCGATCATTTTCTCATGGACGGTCTTGCCGCCGTATTCCTGGGCATGACCGCTTTCTCCCTTGGGCAGGCGAACCTGCGCGGCACTGTCGTCGGTGCCCTCATCATCGGCGTGCTTCGCAACGGCTTCAATCTGTTGGGTTGGCCCTACTACATTCAGGACATCGCGATGGGCGTCATCATGATCGGCGCCATCACCGTCGCTGCCTCCAAGGGGGCGGTGCGGATGCCTAGTGTTACGGCAATGTTCAAATGAGGTGCGCGTACCCAATCTTTTCCGGGTCCAGGGCAACGCTTGCGGTGACACGATGACAGGCGCAGCGACGCTCGGCCTTGATTTCGGCACGGGTTCTGCCCGTGTCGTCATGATCGACCTGAGCACGGGCGGCGTCGTCGCAGAGCACACGGTGGCGTATAAGAACGGCTTCCATGACGAGACGACTGCACCGGAGATGGATCTTGCGCCAAATTCGGCAATTCAGGACCCTGCCGACTTTGTTGGTGCAGCGGAAAAGTTGCTGATCTGGGCGTCACATGCCGCGGCAGACCGCCGTTTCGAGCTTCGCGCGATTGGTGTTTCGGCCACATCGTGCACCATACTTCCGGCATTGCGCGATGGCACTCCGCTTCTGCACACGCCAGCCTTTGCAGGTCGGCCGCACGCCTTCGCCAAGCTTTGGAAGCATCATGCTGCGGATCACTATGCAAAGCGGATTGCGGCAACCCGCCCTCGCTTTCTGGAGCGATACAACAACCAGACGAGTTCCGAATGGTCTCTTGCAAAAGCCTGGCAGACGATGGCCGATGACCCCGCGCTATGGGAAGCGACGGAACGCTGGATCGACGCCGGTGACTGGATCGTGTGGCAACTCACGGGCAGCGAAACGCGCTCGGCCAGCCATGCCGGATGCAAGAACCATTGGCAGCCGGATTTCGGCGGTTATCCGGAAGAGGACAGCCTCGAAGCGATACAGCCTGGGCTCGGAAGTTGGCTCGACAAGCTTGCGCCGCCCCATCCGCTTGGCACGTCCGCGGGTCCGCTGACGCGACACTGGCAGGAAGTGACAGGCATCGGCGCAACAGCACTTGTGGGCGTTGCCATGGTTGATGCCGAGGCGGCCGTGCCGGGTTCGGATGTCGATACGCCCGGCATTTTGGTGGCCGCCGCGGGGACGTCGACCTGCCATATGAGCCTGTCGGCAAAGCCGACGCCGGTGGCGGGGATCGAAAGCCTTGTCTATGGCGGTGCCGTGGACGGGCTATACGACTACTGCACCGGCCAGGCGGCCAGCGGCGATATGCTGGCTTGGCTATCGAGGATGCTGGCGTTTGGCGGCAGTTCCAGCCCCGCGGCAATTCTTGAAAAACTTGTCGATGAACTGGAAGGCTCGGCCAGCCCAAGCCCGATCCAGGTGATGGACTGGTGGAGCGGCTGCAGGACGCCTCTGGGGCGAGCGGACCTTGGCGGCATTGTTGCCAATATCAAGACGACAACCACGCCGGTCGAAATCTACCGGGCAATGCTGGAAGCGGGAGCGATGGGCATGCGCTATGCTTATGACCTCCATCGCCAGGCCGGGCCCATCGACGAGATACGCATAACCGGGGGCATGGCCAGGTTCCCTGCCATCATGCAGATTTATGCAGATGTCATGGGTCAAACGATCCGGGCCAACTCGACTGTGCTGGGTTCAGCCCGGGGGGCCGCCATTTCCGCAGCGAAAGCAGCCAGGTGGGTCGTGCCCGCCAGCCTCGGCTATACTGACTACGAGCCGCGCGAGAGCGAACGCTACGGCGAACATTACCGGCAGTATTGCCGGCATATCGAACTGGCGTCCGCGTCAGCATGTTGAAGGCAGTTCAGCGGGATGCGCTCTCGTCGGAGAGAATGGCGCGCGCCGTCGCTTCGTCGGTGACCAGAACGTGCTGCAAACCAGTGCTGAGAAGTGATCTTATCGCGGCTGCTTTTGACGTGCCGCCGCCAACTGCGATTACATGGGCGGCATGACTTAGATCTTCCAGCCGCATTCCAACACCCCCCGCTGCTTCCACAACCTTACCTTTGATATCGAAGAAGTAGCCGAGGGATTCGCTGACGGCGCCACGCTGCTCAAGGGTCTTGATGCGTGCGGCGGAAAACCGACGGCGTGCGGCAACGCTTTTCAGCGTCCCGACCCCTTGCACCACGATGGTCGCAGAACGGATGAAATCGAAAATCTCGCGGATGGCGGGTTGCGCATCGAGCAGGATGCTGACCGATTGTTCGCCGAGGTCGCTTGGCAGATGCAACAGGCGGTACTTTGCGCCGAGCGCCCGGGCAAACTGGGCAACGACAGTGTTGGCCTCCGTCTCCAGCGCATCTCCCAAGCCGCCGCCGGTCGGCGCTATGGTCACGCCAGGGTAGTCCTTGTGGCTGAAAAGATGCCGCGCCACGTCGGCCAATGTGGACCCGCCGCTCACCGCAACCACATCTTCGTGACCAAGGACTTCCAGAATGGCCTCGCCGGCCGCGCGCGCCAAGGCATCGCGTGCAACCACCTCTGTTTCGGAATCGCCTGGAACGATGAACACCCGCCGCAAGGAAAATTCCGCCGCCAGCCTGCGCTGTAGGCTGCGCAATTGCTGAAGCTCCGAAACGATCTGTGCAAGATCGGCAAGGATTTGGCGGCCGGCTGCAGATAATGACACGCCAGACCCGCCCAACTCGGTCAGCCCGATCTCGCGCAAAATCTCGACTTCAGACCTGGTAATGCGCTCGGACCAGCCCAGACGGTCGGACAGGATGCGGCGGCCGACCGGTTCGCCTGCCGCGACCGCACGCAGTACGGTGTAGCGTCGCTCGACCAACTCCGCCATCTCTGGCGCTACCGACATGAGCACCGACAGCGGACTTTGCATTGGCTTATCCGGGAATTTCGACGGGACAACGTCTGATCCGAAATTAGGCCCGTTCTGTCAACCGGTTATCCTGGGCGCAGGGTGATAGCCTTGGATGCTGGATAGACCGGATGACTACCCTGATGGAGTAGTTGGCGTTAAAACCGCGTTCGGTCCTTCCGATTTTGACACCTGTCGGAACCTGCGCACTGAGGATTTGCGGTACCTTCGTATCGTCAAGGACAGCGGTGCCCTGAAACCTGGTTGACCTGGGTTCGGCCCTATGCCGTTCATTCTGATGGATTTAATGGTCACCCCAAGGCAACGGGCTTTCTCACGTGTCATTTGACGGGCAAACAATCGCGCGTGGACCAGACAGCCAAGAATTCAGTAATGTGTGCGAAACTGACTACGCACCATAGACATGACCGCCGTCTGCAACTTCGCGGGCGAGACCGCGCCTGACAGCCTGCATTGCATCGGATACGGCCGCTACATAATCACTGACCAATCTGTCGTCCTCGACTGGATCGAGCAGGAAATGCAGGCTCGGCGGATCGGCGGCGCGGCCTACCTGGAAGCCCCGCTTCTGGATTTCGCTGACCAGCGTGGCGATTGAAATCGAGGGATCGACTGCCGCGCTCAAGACACCGCAGTGCGGCGCGACGTTGAGCGTCAATCCATCGATCTGCGCCAAACCTTGCGCCATTTCCTCAGAGGCCCGTGCGATTTTTTCGGCGATCGCCGTGAAGCCGCTTTCACCGAGATGCTTGAAAACGGCCCAGGCCGCACCGACGACGCTGCCTGACCGGCTGCCGACAAAAGTCTTGCGGTAATACCGGCCGGTTGGCCAGATGCCGTCCGTGTCATAGGCCTGATGTTCGAGGTTCGCCACGTCGCGCAGGGTGAAGGAAGATATGCCGTTGAGGCAGTATCCAAACTTGTGCAGGTCTGCCGATATCGACGAAACGCCCGGCACGGAAAAATCGAAGTCGGGAAGGTTGTTTCTTTTCTTCAGGAATGGATGGAGAAACCCTCCCACGCACGCATCGACATGCAGCCAGACATTGCACTTGAGCGCCAAGGCGCCCAAGGCGGAGATGGGGTCGATGGCACCATGCGTATAGGAGGGAACGGAACCCACGAGCATGAAGGTGCTTTCGGTCATCGCCGCTTCGATGGCACGAACATCGGCTTGCCAATCCGGTCCGACGGCCACGCGTACGACATCCAAGTCCATCATCTGCGCATGTTTATCGAAAGACGGATGCGCGGTGTAGGGAACAACGATGTTGAGCCTGGTTTCGCGAGACAGGCCACGCTCGCTCCGGAACTTGTCGCGCGCTGTCTTGACGGCGAGGAAATTGCTCTCGGTTCCCCCGACGGTGATGGTCACACATTGCCCGGATGGCGCATTGAGTATCTCTGCAATCATGGATCGCAATTCGCCGTCCACATGCCCCAGCGCCGGGGAGGCGGAGGTGAAGAACCCATTCAGGTTGCGAAAGGAGCGCTGAACATCCAGCGCAAGCTCGGTAACGCCTTCCGGCCCGTTGGGCCACGCCACATTGAAGGCGTCTTCACGCGCAGAGCGCTCCTGTTTCAGAAAGCCGGCCACCTCCGATTTTACGGCTTCGGGGGCGAAACCGTGCCGGGGAAAGACCTGGTTCATGTGATATGCACTCCAACATCTTTGTATCACAATAATCCATCTACGCGGGTGAGGCAACCCTGCCCAAAGGGCACTTCACCCCTCGAAGTATCCTTTCTTGTTGATAGAAAAGCTAATGCGTCAAATCAAATGCGCGCGTTTCCGTTACAAAACGGCGATCAGCGGATATCGGAGGCGATTGCACGAAAAACTATGCGCCGATGCTCATTTGTGATACATTTCTGCCGATATTATCTCCATTCCCAAGCTGCGGCGCTTGCGGGCGGGTGCCGTGGGGCTTAGATCGACATAGAACAATTTGAGGGCCATCCCCTCCACTGCCAGGCAAGAGGCCAAGCGGAGTACTGGAAATTGCAAAACGACGAGGCCCAGGACGCAACCCTGCCAGGCGAACAGGCAGATGCCGCAGCTTCCAAGAAGGTTGCGAGGGAGATGAGTGCGGAAATCATCTCTGGCCGGTTGCGGCCGGGCACGCCGTTGCGCGAAGTCATGCTGACCGAGAAATACGGCACTGGGCGCTATACCATCCGGTCGGCTCTTCGAGAGCTCGAAATAGCAGGTCTAACCGAGAGTCGCCGCTTTGCGGGCTACCGCGTGCGGGAACTGACGCGCAATGATGTGAAGGACATCTTTGCGGTCCGCCTTTTGCTGGAAACGGAAGCGGCGCGCCGCGCTATGGACCTTCCGGAAACCTGGCCGGAGATAGGCCACAGGATCGATGAGCTTCGCAGGCTCGAGGAGCTCCATGTCGAATCGCACAACAATGGTGACGATCGTTTCAACGCCGTATCGCTTGAGGCTGACCTTGCGGTGCACATGGCTGTCATCGAAGCATCCGGCAGCCCGCGCCTGAAGGCTGCCTACAACCCGCTTCTGAGTGAACTGCGCCTCTGCTTCAGCTGGGGCTCGGTGACCGATTCCCGCTTCAAGCCCGGCCACCATGATGAGCTTCTCATGGCCATCCAAAGCGGCGATGCCGTGCATGTGGCATCTGCTTTCCGCAAGCACATCATCGAAAGTCTCAACGACATTCTCACCCAGATCAAAGACCGGTAGGCCGAGACGAGCTGGGGCCGCTTTTTACGCAGCGGTTGGCAAACCTCAGTTGCCGGCCCGCGCTCCTTCGAAGAGCATGGTGTCGGTATGACGCCACGAAAGCCCGACCGTTTGCTCTTGGGAAAATGCCACTGCGGACGGATCGGTGTTTTGGACCACGATCTGGAATTCTTTTCGATCCTGGCCGATCTCCATCGAAAGAAGATATCGGTCGCCCTTGAAGGCGGAACGCAGGAAGCGCGCGGCTATATGGTTGTGGGTGCTTCCATCTGGTGCTCCGCCATTTGCGACGGAAATCTTTTCCGGGCGGATACCGATCACCACATCGTCTCCAGACCGGACGTCACGATCCGTCTTTGCCGAGACGATGCGGCCGACGCCCGCCACTTCGACCGCAACGCTGCGGTCGGTAACTTCAGTGACATGACCCTGCAAAAGATTGATATCGCCAACAAATTTGGCGACCTTCAGCGATGCCGGCTGTTCGTAAAGAGCCAGCGAATCCGCAAACTGCATGACGCGCCCTTCCGACATCACCATCACCCGGTCGGACAGCGAAAGCGCTTCTTCCTGATCGTGCGTGACCAGCACGAACGAGATTCCGACGCTTCGCTGGATGCTGCGCAACTCGGTCTGCATCGCTTCGCGCAGTCCTTTGTCAAGCGCGGAAAGGGGCTCGTCTAGCAGCAACACTTTGGGCTGACAGGCCAATGCCCGCGCCAGGCCGACGCGCTGGCGCTGGCCGCCGGAGAGCTGATGCGGAAATCTGAGGTTCAGGCCATTCAGTCGAACCAGATCGAGCATCTTGCTGACCCGATCCGTCGTCGCCTGCCGCGAGAGGCCCTTGCCGTACAATCCATAGGCAATGTTGTCTTCGATGTTTAGGTGGGGGAAGAGCGCGTAGGACTGGAAAACCATGTTGGTGGGGCGGCGGTTGGCGCCGACCGCAGTGCAGTCGTCGCCGTCGATATGAATGGTGCCGGTCGAGGGGATCTCGAGCCCTGCCAACATGCGCAGCAACGTTGTCTTGCCGCAGCCGGAGGGACCGAGGATCGAGACGAATTCGCCCCGCTTCACTTCCAGCCCGACATCGATGACGGCGTCGAAGGAGCCATAGCTTTTGCCAAGATCCCTCGCGACCAGGATAGGAGCTGAAGATGCTTCTGATGGGTGCACTATTTGCCCTTCCCAAGTCCGAACGCTTCCGGCCCGGCTAGCCGCCGTGCCACGATCAGGATGATTACCGATGCAGCAATCACGCAGCTGCTCAAGGCCAGCAGCTCCGGGAACCGCGACGTGAGGCGCAACTGTCCAAAAATGTATACCGGCAATGTCGCCCGCTCTGCGCTGAGTAACAAAGCGATGGTGAATTCATCGAATGAGGTGACAAAGCAGATCAGCAGGCTGGCGACGATACCGGGCAGGATTATCGGAACCGTCACATGGAAAAATGTGTTGAGCCGGCTGCGGCCCAGATCCAGCGATGCATCGAGCAGGCTTTTGTCGAAACCCTCAATGCGCGGGATCATGATCAGCAGTGCCAGCGGCAGGCAGATAAGCATATGGCCGATGGCCACCGTGGCCCGCGACAAGGGTATTCCCAATATGTTGAGGAATACGAGCAGCAGGCCGATGCCGACTATGATGGACGGAACCGCCATGGGCGTGATCAGGACGGCGCTGATCTGGCCGGCCCAACGCAATCTGCCGGACAAGAGCCCCATGCCGGCCAAAACGGCCAGGGAAGTGGATGCCACCGAGGTCACAGTTGCCACCACGATGCTGTTCCACAACGCGTCCCATATGCCGCTGTTGTCCCACAGCACGGAGTACCAGCGCCATGTGAAGCCGCGCAGCGGGAAGGCAACAATCACGCTGTCGTTGAAGGAGAATATCGGCAGGAGAAATGACGGCGCGTAGAGGAACGCGATAAAGAGAAAGAACAGCGATCTGGTCAGGATCTTGAGGCCTGAAACGTTGCCCATTTCAGTCACCCCTTCGCCGTGCGGCCGAGCTTGAACATTGCGTTGAACAGCAGGATCAAGATGACCACGGCGCATAGGCTGGTCATGATCAGCGCCGATCCCATCGGCGGGTAGTTGCCGGCCTTGAAGAATGACAAGACGGCGTTGCCGACCATGGAGCCGGACGTGCCGCCGATGAGCGACGGCGCTACGAAATCCCCAACCGTGGGTATGAAAACCAGTAGTACGGCCGAACGCACGCCGGGGCGCGACAAGGGCAGGGTAACACGCCGAAAGGTTCGCCAGGCATTGTCGCCGAGATCAGCCGAGGCGTCGTAAAGACTGCGGTCGATCTTGTCGATGGACAGGAAAATCGGAATGATGGCCAGGGTCACCCATGTGTGGACCAAGGTGATGGTGACGGCTGTTGGGCTGTAGAGCAGGAACTCGAACGGCGCCGATATGATGCCAGCCTTGATCAGTGTTCCATTGATCAGCCCGCTTTGTCCAAGCACGAACTTCCACGCGAATATGCGCAGCAGATAACTGGTCCAGAACGGCAGCGTGATGATGAACAGGTAGAGGGCCTTCCTGTTGTCGGGCAATCGCGACATGTAGATTGCCACAGGATAGCCGATCAGTATGGTCGCTGCGGTCACGACAACGGATACGAGGACCGACTTGACGATGAGGGCAATGTAGACCGGCATTTCCGGCGGCAAGGAAAGGCCAAAGACGTTGATCGATTTGCTCATGATCGATTTTTCGGTCAGCACGCGCTGGTAGTGTTCCAACGTGAATTGCCAGGTGACATTCAAGCCGTCGAACTGCGCGGAACTGACTGCCACCAAACCGGCGAACGGAACGACCAGGAAGAGCAGTACGAACGCCAGGGCAGGCGAGACCAGCAAGAAGGATCGCGTCTCCGGCGTCGATGCGGTCTCCGCCCGGCGCGTTCGCTTTGCCCCTGCTTCTATCTGCATTCCTGTCCTCCACAGGCACCGGGTTGCGGCATGTTTCGCCAACCGTGCCAGATGTTCGCACCCTGCAGCGGTTGTTGTCGATCACCGGAAAGTGCTCGCGGCACCTGTGTCGAGAAGTTTGCTACCCGATATTGCGCAGACGCCTGCGGCACAGATGCTCTGGGCCGCAGTGCCCGCGCTGCATTGGCGCAAAATCCGGTGCCATGTTCCTCGGCAAATGGGGTCAGCGTTGAGCTTTCAACGCTTCCCACATCTTGATCAGATCATCCAGGTTTTCCTGATTGCCGGGAGCATGAATACTGAAATTGGCAAAGGCAGCTGTGGGGTCCTTGGTGTCGAGGCCCAGATTGTCCAGTTCCTCGGGAGACATCTGTGCATAGGCGCCGGCATCGACCACGAACATGCCGTTGGCTCTCAGGAGTTTTGCCTGGGCGTCGGTATCGAGCGTGGCGTTGATGTAATCATAGATCTGGTCGAGCGGCGCCGTATGGTTCTTGGGAATGCCCAAGCCGCATTGCCAGGCAAAATAACCCTCGGTCGCGTCCATCTGCACCACGACGTCCAGGCCTTCCTTCTTCATGAGGCTGGCGCCGTCGTTGTAGGTGTAGATCGCATCGACCTCGCCGCCGGCAAGCGCCTGAACCGCCTCGGCACTCGACGAAATGAGCAACCGTGAGTTCGAGAGCATTGTTGCAAATGCCTGCTTGAACTTTTCAAGCTGCTCAGGAGTGAACCTTTCCGATTGATAGGTATCGACTCCCGCTAAATGCCCACCCAGCCATACAATATCCTCGGCCGGAGACAGGAGCGCTATTCTGTCCTTGTGCGACTCATCGAAGAACTCCACCGCAGTGGTTGGTTTCTTCGCAAACTTGTCTTTCAGGTATACCCAGACGTTGGATCCGTGCTCGCGCGGCACGTAGTAGGATTTTCCATCTGCTGCTTTGTAGGGATCGAGCTTCTGCATGACCGGCAAGACGTTCTTCATGTTCGGGATTTTGCTGTAGTCGATCGGCAGCAGGTAGTTGTTATCTGCCATCATGCGATATTGATGGTTGACACAGGGCGTCACCACATCCGTCGGGAAGCCGGCGACGATCTTCTGCTTCATTTCTTCGGACGAGCCGGAAATCGAAAATTCTACCTCTCCATATTTGTCGAAATAGGGTTGGTAGAATTCGCTTTTCTCGTTTCCGGAATATCCGAAATACTTCAGCTTCTCCGCCGATTGGGCGACGCCCATCGCCAGCAGGGAAAGAGGGGCAGACAGGAGCAGGGCGGAACGGAGCCTTCGAAATTGCGTCATTTTGAGTTCCCCTTTTATGGACCCTCTGACGGGGCCGCGCTTATCATTTTGTAGCACATAATATGGCAATATCGCTCATGGTCAACCCGTATTGTATCACTATTTAGGTTTCGGGTGCAGATGTGGCTACCGGCCAATTGCAAAATGACGGCGCGGTTTCAGCCGGTACGCCGCCAGTGAAGCAAGGCGTCCGAACTGAACGGTTGCCCGACTATCCCATCAGCCGCGTAAGGATGTTGCGCGTAACCTGCTGCGCCGCGTCATCCTGCCTAAGAAGCCCGGCGACCCACTCGCAACTTCCAATTGTGACGACCCTTCCTGCGCCTCTGGTGAACTCGACAATTATCCCGCAGCCGCGCACCGCTGCCGCTCCCGCTGCTTCGCCATCGAGTTCGGCATAGAGGTCGGTTAGGAAAACGCCGTCCAGATCGCCGATGTACAACTGATCGGTGTCGCTACCCGTCTCGACCGAGGTCGAGAGACCGAGCGCCACGATGACCAGATTATCCGGTACGGCTTCCTTGCCGGATGGCCTCGGCAAGCCGCCTTCGATCACATAGTCGAGACCGTCGACCTCGTAGCCGAAGCATCGCCCTTCAGCGCCAAGCGAATCGCCATAGCCGAGGCCTGTTCCAGCAAAAATCCAGTGCTGAGGCCGGTACACCGTGAAGGCGCGCGGGCCGTGCGAAACAACGCCACCCCAGCCGGCATACATGCCGCGCGTTGCGTTGACGCCGAAAGTCAGAGACCCCGGCCTTGCGACCTCTTTGGCTTCCCAGCATGTGGTCGTAAATCGTTGCTGGTCGGAACCGAAAAGCGGGTCCATCTCGCGGGCGGAATATTTGTAGGTGGTCTGTTGTTGAGCGGCCGTATCAAGCCGCGTTTGCCACATGAAATTCCCGGCAAAACGGGCGACATTGCCACCGCTCTCGACGTAGCGATCGATGGCGTCCCGCATCTCCCAGGTCCAGTATTCATCGTGGCCGACACAGGCGACGCAGCTATAGCCGTTCATGCAATCCGGTTCGTCATGCAGCGTGTGTTGGCACACGATGTCGACAACAAAACCTTCGTGCTCTGCCCATTCGACGAATATGCGCTCGTAATTTGCCCAGCCCGCCGCCGCAAACGATCGCGTGTAGCCATGCTCGCGAGCCCATTCCAGGTGCGGGTAGCGCACGGCTTCCTTGTATCGTGGCCGGAAATCCGGAATCCGCGGTGAGCCGGCGGGCAGGGAGATGGTACCTCTCCCCCACGGCCGTTGGTTACTGACGACGAAGGCGGGTTCGCTGCCGTCGTCGCCCAACCCGCCATAGTGGCTGGCGCCGCCCCAGTTGTTATAGGCAGCATAGGTGTTGGTTGCCGCGATCAGAAGCAGGCGACCGGCCTTGTCCGAGTTGTTCTGCTTCAGGAAGAACAGATGATGGTACGCAAACGCGCAACCCTCACCCATAACCTCGATAAGATAGGCACCTGCCGGCGCACCTTCGGGAACTTCAAACCTATAGAGAATAGGCCAGCCGCAGCCTTGCGCATATGAGTCCGCCGGCGTTTCGGTCCATCGGCAATTATCGGCAGAACCCGAGTGAAGAAGCTGCTGCTCCGCGCCTTCGCGCGTCACGCGGACCGCATAAGACCTGCACGCACCTGAGACATGCAGTTGGACGGTGTCGCCGCCCGAATAGGTCATCTTGTCTGTGTAGCACCAGATACGCGTCTGAGACGCATCGGGCATTTCAGACCACCATGCAAAAGCATTCACGCGTTCAACTCCGGCCACAGTTCGATTGACCGCGCCAGCTATCCTTCGTGGCTGGTGCGATGGCGACCCGGTATTCATCTCGACTGGTGAAACAGGTTTGCGATCTGTCGTTCAAATCCCGTCGATTACAAATATTGTATCACAATATTGACATCGTCAACACGGATAGTTCGATAAAAGCCATTTCGGATCAGCCGAACTGCCCAGCCCGATCTGATATCCTCCGATCGATACTGTGCTACGTTTCTGTCGCGTCCCGAGGAATAGCTGGACGCTGTTTCTACCGATAGAAATCGTGATCGCGGGTTTCCGATGGGCGCAAGATGTGCTGCGGGCATGATGCGCGGGCGAAGTCGCCGAGCTACAAAAGATCTGACGTCAGATTTCTGAGACCCGTACCCGTTGGCAATGCTATCTGCGATTTCACCCCAAGCGTCAGGAAATGAGAAGACATCCATTGCTCGACGTAGAGACTCACCCATGTCACGTCATAAGCTTCCGTCCAATGCTTCGCAGAGTCTCTCTATGATCGCAGCGCGGCCAAATCCCTCGTTACCATCTGCTGTTTGAGTGACGCGCTGAAGAGCTGTGATTGGGGTTTCACGATCGTAGTCTTGTAGGCAACGAGTTGGTGCCCCGACCTTGCGTTTGTCACCGGAAAATTAGGTCAGGTAATGTGTTCGCGCTTCATTGCGGCGTGCATGGACAATTGCCTACGGCTCACGGCCGTCGGCTGACCATCAAACCCGAGCCTGACGCTCGAAGTTCCAGATAAGAGATCATACAATTCCGCCGCTGCCGCCGGTGACCGCAGGACGCTCAGCCGCCACCTTGGCGCGATAGCCGGCAGCGCGGTAGGCGGCGACCGGGTCGATCGCGCCGCCACTTTGCAGGCGTGCCATGGCCAGAATGGGTTCGACATCGGTGCGGTAGGCGACCTTTAGTGTCTGCGTGGCCATCAGGGCATCGTTGGCGTCCTGGAAACCTTCGAGAGCGGTGCGGTCGACCAGCAACGCCTGAGCGTAGGCGCGCTGGACTTCGATCGCCGACAGCATGAGGCTTTCGATGGGGTCGGTGACGTTGTGGCTCTGGTCGAGCATGTGGGCCGGATCAAAACCCTTGGCCCCATCGATTTCCGCGTCGACCAGTTCGTTGAAAACCAGGAACAGGCGATAGGGGTCGATCGAGCCGGCATCGAGGTCGTCGTCGCCATATTTGGAATCGTTGAAGTGGAATCCGCCCAGTTTGCCGAACTGGATCAGGCGCGACACGATCATCTCGATGTTGACGTTGGGCGCGTGATGCCCAAGGTCGACGAGGCAATACGCCTTGTCGCCGAGTTCGCGAGCGATGATGTAGTTGGTGCCCCAGTCCTGAACCACCGTGGAGTAGAAGGCAGGCTCATACATCTTGTGTTCGGTAAACAGCTTCCAGTCGTCGGGAAGCCCGGCATAGATCGAACGCATGGCGTCGAGGTAGCGTTCGAAAGAGCGCGCGAAATTGACCTGGCCAGGGAAGTTGGAGCCGTCGCCGATCCACACCGTAAGCGCCCTGGAGCCGATCTCGCGGCCGATTTCGATGCATTCCAGATTGTGCTCTACCGCCTGTTGCCGCACCGCTTTGTCGGCATGGCTGAGAGAGCCGAATTTGTAGGAATGCTTCTGGTCAGCGGCGTCGGAAAAGGTGTTGGAATTCATGGCATCGAAGCCGAGCCCGAAGCGGGAGGCGGCCTGCTTCAGCCGCTTTGGGTCTGCCTTGTCCCAAGGAATGTGCAACGACACATTCGGCGTGGCGCGCGTGAGTTGCTGGATGACGGCGCAGTCCTCGATCTTGTCGAAGATATCGCGCGGTTCGCCCGCACCGGGAAAGCGCGCAAAGCGCGTGCCGCCCGTACCGACACCCCACGATGGGACGGCGACGTGGAACGCGGCCACTCTGTCGCGAATGGCGTCAATGGCGACGCCGCGCCGGGACAATTGCTCGCCAAGCACCTCGTAGTCGCGCTTGAGATCGGCTGCACGCGCGTTGTTGGCCTTCTCGACGACCGCGGCCGCAATGATCTGCTCGCTCATCAATTTTCCTCCCGCTTGGCCGTTCTACCGCGTGAAGCTCTGGGCGTTGCCTGCATCGACATTGACGATGTTGCCGGTCGACTTGGCAGACATGTCGGAAGCGAAGAAATAGACGGCCTCGGCGATGTCCTCGGGAAAGACCGAACGCTTCAGCATCGAGCGCGAACGATAATGTTCTTCGAGGTCATCGGTGGACATCTTGTAGGCTGCCGCGCGCTGCTCTTTCCACTCGCCGGTCCAGATTTTGGAACCGCGCAACACGGCGTCGGGATTAACGACATTGACCCGGATCTGTGCTTCCGCGCCTTCAAGGGCGAGGCAGCGGGCAAGGTGGATTTCGGCGGCCTTGGCGGTGCAGTAGGCCGATGCGTTGGGCGAGGCAGCAAGGCCGTTTTTCGAAGCCACGAAGACGACATTGCCGCCGATTTTCTGGACTCGGAACAGCTTGAAGGCTTCACGGCTGACGAGGAAATATCCGGTCGCCAGAATATCCATGTTCCTGTTCCACAAGGCGAGCGTCGTCTCTTCGACAGGTGCCGAGGAGGCGAGGCCGGCGTTCGACACGAGAATGTCGATGCCGCCAAATTCAACTGCGGTGTCGGCAAAGCCGTCCGTCACCTGTTGCTCGGCGGTGACGTCGATGCGCACGGGACGCACGAAATCCTTGCCATGTGCGGCGGCAAGCTCAGCGTGGGCATTGGCGAGTGCGGCCTCGTCAATATCGGCAAGCACCACGCAGGCGCCTTCGCGCAAGAGGCGTGTGGCGGTCGCGCGGCCGATGCCGCCGGCGCCGCCAGTGACCAGCGCGATCTGGCCGGCGAGAGCCTTGGGCTTGGGCATGCGCTGGAGTTTTGCTTCTTCCAGAAGCCAGTATTCGATGTTGAAAGCTTCCTGCTCGGGCAGGCCGACATAGGTCGAGACGCTTGACGCGCCCCGCATGACGTTGATGGCGTTGACGTAGAATTCGCCGGAAATGCGCGCGGTTGCCTTGTCGCCGGCGAAGGTGAACATGCCGACGCCGGGCACCAGATAGACGACCGCGTTGGGATCGCGCATCGCCGGAGAGTCGGCGTGTTTGCAGCGCTCGTAATAGGCTTGGTAGCCGGCGCGGTAGGTGGCGATGTCATCGGGAAGGCGCGCTGCCACGGCGTCGGTGTCCAGCGTTGCCGGATCGAATTCGATCACTAGGGGCCTGATCTTGGTGCGCAGGAAATGATCCGGGCATGAGGTGCCGAGCGCCGCCAGTTCACGCAGATTCCTTGAGTTCACGAATTCGAGGACTGTGTCGGAATCGTCGAAATGCCCAACCTTGTGGGATTTCTCGGATATGAGGCCGCGGATGGCCGGCATCAGCCTGGCAGCGACGGCCCGTCGTTGGTTCTGATCCAATGACTTCGCGACCGCGCCGCCAAAGGCCGGCTTGCCCTCGGTCTTGCGTTCGAACCAGTCCATCGCCTGGTTGATCATCGCAATGGTCGTTTCGTAGCAGGCCTTCGGCGTGTCGGCCCAAGTAAACAGACCGTGGCTCTCAAGGACCACGCCCTTGGCCGCCGGGTTTTCGAGGCAGAACTTTTCCAGCCATAGGCCGAGCTCGAAGCCGGGCTTCTTCCACGGCAGCCAGCCAATCTCGTCGCCGAATATCTCCTTGGTCAGTTCCCTCGAGTTCTTCGATGCGGCAATAGCGATAATGGCGTCCGGGTGCATGTGGTCGACATAGGCGTGCGGCACATAGGCATGTAGCGGCGTGTCGATCGAGGCGGCGCGCGGGTTGAGGTTGAAGGTGCAGTGCGGCAGGTAGCCGACCATCTCATCCTCGTGGTCAAGCCCGCGATAGAGACCTTTCAGCGCCCGCAGCTTTTCCATGTAGAGCGTGGCAAAGCCGTCGAGCTTGATGGAGGCGCTGTCGCCGCCAGAGCCCTTGACCCACAGGACTTCGACCTGTTCGCCGGTCAGTGGGTCGGCTTGCACGATCTTGGACGACGTGTTGCCGCCGCCATAGTTGGTGACGCGCTTGTCGGAGCCAAGGATGTTGGAACGATAGACGAGCCGTTCCGCCTCGCTCATCTGGGCAGCCTTGGCATCATCCCACAAATTCGCGAGGCGCGAGCCGGTGCGCTTGTCGAGCATGATTCAAATCCTCCCAAGGAGCGCGCGGATCATCGCGCAACATAGGCCGCAAATTTCCACGATTGCGCCTCTACGTCAATCAAAAACAATCAAAATCAATCATATTGCGCTGCACAATGAAATTATTTGATTGGAAATGATTGACAGTGAGCGAGGTGCATGCGTAGATGAAAGGGCAGGGAGGAACCATGCACGAGAAAGAACGTCACAGGATCATTCTGTCCGCCGTCCAGGAAAAGCCTGTCGTGACGGTGCAGGAACTGGTCGATCTGACGGATGCGTCGGAAGCGACGATCCGGCGCGATATCGCCGCGCTGCACGTTCAGAAGCGGCTGCGCCGCGTGCGTGGCGGTGCCGAGGCAATTTCTCCGCCAGCATTCGTTGGTTTGGCTGGGCGTACCTTCTCCGTCAACGAAACCATAAATGCCGCGCAGAAGCGTGCGATCGCTCGCGAAGCCGTCGAGCTCTGCAAGGATGGCGAGCCGATCATCATCAATGGCGGCACCACCACCTTCCAGATGGTGCATTTCCTGATCAACCGGCGCATGCCGATCTTCACCAATTCGTTTCCGATCGCCGAGCATCTGCTCAAGCATTCCAAGAATACGGTGATGCTGTCCGGCGGTACCATTTACCGCGAACAGAACATCATCCTGTCGCCGTTCGAAAACGACGTCACGCGCAACTTCTATGCGCGTCGCATGTTCATGGGTGCGCAAGGCCTTGGCCCGCTCGGCCTGATGGAAGGCGATCCGCTTTTGATCCAGGCCGAGCAGAAGCTGATCGACCAGGCGGACGAACTGGTCGTGCTGGTCGACTCCTCAAAGTTCCGCCAGCGCTCAAGCCTGATTTTGTGCGGTCTGTCGCGCATCGCGACCGTGATTACGGACGAGGGCATCGAGGATCGTGAAGCGGCCATGCTGGAAAGCGCGGGGGTGACGCTGGTGGTTGCCAGCAAGGGCGCGACCGCGCGGGAAGAATCTTCGCTGCAGGCCTGAGCTTTTTTCACGCCGCAGTGCTGATGGGAATGTAACGCTCAAGGGAGGTATTTCGATGAGCATCTGGAAAAAACTGCTGGTAACAGCAGCGTTTTCGGCCGCCATGGTCGTCAACGCAGCCTATGCAGACAACGTCAAGATCGCACTGGTGGTGAAATCGCTGGGCAACGGGTTCTTCGACGCCGCCAACAAGGGCGCAGAGGAAGCTGCCAAGGAACTGGGCGACGTTGACTTGATCTATACCGGCCCGACGAAAGCCACTGCCGAGGCACAGATCGAAGTCATCAATTCGCTGATTGCCCAGAAGGTCAACGCGATTGCCATTTCGGCCAATGATGCCGATGCGCTTGTACCCGCGCTGAAGAAGGCGATGGAACGCGGCATCACCGTCATTTCCTGGGATTCCGGCGTGGCTCCAGAAGGCCGCCAGTTGCACCTCAATCCCTCCGACACCAACCTGATCGGCGAGACCATCATCAAGCTCGCCGCCGACTATCTGCCTGAAGGCGGTGACGTCGCCATCCTGTCGGCTGCTTCAACGGCAACCAACCAGAACGCCTGGATCGATGCAGCGAAGAAGGTGCTGCCGGAGAAGTTTCCGAAGATCAACCTGGTCGCAACCGTCTATGGCGATGACGACTCGGCCAAGAGCACCGATGAGGCCAAGGGCCTGCTGAAGTCCTATCCGAACCTCAAGGCAATCATCGCGCCGACCACGGTCGGTGTTGTTGCAGCCGCACAGGTGGTGACCGACGAAGGCCTGATCGGCAAGGTCAATGTAACGGGTCTCGCACTACCTTCGGAGTTCAAGAAATTCATCGACAATGGCGCCAGCCAAGCGGTTGCGCTGTGGAACCCGATCGACCTCGGCTACTCGGCGATCTACCTCGCACACGACCTCGCCGTGAAGAAGGAAGAGGCAAAGCCGGGTGCGACGCTCTCCATCGGTCGCGTTGGCAAGGTGACGCTCGACGACACCAATTCGGCTGCGATGGCCCCTCCGTTCCAGTTCGACAAGTCGAACATCGAAGAGTTCTCGAAGATCTACTAATCGAGACGGAGGCGGCGGCCTGTCCGCCGCCTCCATGCTCCAACCTCAGGGCTTGATACGCACATGGACACGACAGCCCAGCGCAACGGAACAGAAAGACCGCAAGGTTTGAATGCACCGCGCCTGGCGCTCGCGGGCATCGGCAAGAGCTTTCCCGGCGTGCGCGCGCTGCACAATGTTTCCCTGTCGCTCTATCCTGGCCAAGTGACCGCCTTGATCGGCGAAAACGGTGCCGGCAAGTCCACGCTGGTCAAGATCATGACCGGCATCTACCAGCCGGACAGCGGCAGCATCGCCGTGGACGGTAGTCCGGTTTCACTGGCGAGTGCCCACGCGGCCTTTGCCAACGGCATCACCGCCATCCATCAGGAAACGGTCCTCTTCGACGAACTGTCGGTGGCGGAAAACATATTCCTCGGCCATGCCCCGCGCACGCGCCTCAGCCTGATCGACTGGTCGACAATGCGGGCCAATGCGCGTGAAGTTTTAACCACAATGCAGGCCGGCCACATCGACCCGGAAACGCGCCTCAAGGACCTTGGCATCGCCAACAAGCATCTCGTGGCCGTCGCGCGCGCCATGTCGATCGATGCCAGTATCGTCATCATGGACGAGCCGACGGCGGCTCTGTCGATGAAGGAGATCGAAGAACTTTTCCTGCTGATCGAATTCCTGAAGGGGCAGGGTAAGGCGATCCTGTTCATCAGCCACAAGTTCGATGAGATATTCCGCATTGCCGACCGCTACACCGTGTTCCGCGATGGCGAAATGGTGGGCGAGGGCCTGCTGGCCGACGCCAGCCAGAATGACATCGTGAAGCTGATGGTGGGCCGTTCGATCGACCACATTTTTCCGCAACGGACAGCTTCTGTTGGAGGCCCGGTGCTGGAGGTCGAGGGCCTGTCGCATCCGACCGAGTTCGACGATATTGGCTTCAAGCTGCACAAGGGCGAAATCCTTGGCTTTTATGGGCTTGTCGGCGCGGGGCGAAGCGAAGTCATGCAGGCGATTGCCGGTATCACGCGGGTCAACCGCGGAACGATTTCCCTCGAGGGCAAAGCAATATTGCCGAAATCGGCAGCCGACGCCATCGACGCCGGCATCGTCTACGTGCCGGAAGAGCGCGGCAAGCAAGGGGTGGTGATCGGCCTGCCGATCTTCCAGAACGTGTCGCTGCCGTCATTGAAGCGCACCAGCAAATCCGGCCTGCTCAGGCTTGCGGAAGAGTTTTCCGTGGCGCGCAAATACACCGAGCGGCTGGACCTGCGGGCATCCTCGCTCAGCCAGGACGTCGGCACGCTTTCGGGCGGCAACCAGCAGAAGGTGGTCATTGCCAAGTGGCTGGCAACGCAACCGAAAGTCATCATTCTCGACGAGCCCACCAAGGGCATCGACATCGGCTCGAAGGCCGCCGTGCATGGTTTCATGGCCGAGCTGGTCGCTGAAGGCTTGTCCGTGATCATGGTCTCTTCGGAACTGCCCGAGATTCTTGGCATGTCGGACCGTGTCGTCGTCATGCGCGAAGGGCGCATTGCAGCCGTCTACGACAATGAAGGGCTCGACGCTGAAACATTGGTGCGAGCCGCCGCGGGGATCGCCGCATGAAGGGCCTGTTCAGATACCGCGAAGCCTGGCTGTTGCTGGCAATCGCCGTCGTGGTTGGCCTGATCTCCACAAGGTTCCCGGCCTTTGCGCGGCCGGGCAACCTCGCCCAGGTTTTCAACGATACCTCGATCCTTATGATCCTGGCGCTCGGCCAGATGGTGGTGATCCTGACGCGTGGCATCGATCTTTCGATGGCCTCGAACCTGTGCTTCACCGGCATGGTCGTGGCGATGTTGAACGCGGCCTATCCCGGCATTCCGATCACAGTGCTGATTTTGATAGCACTGGCGGTTGGCCTGGTGCTTGGCGCCATCAACGGTCTGCTGGTGTGGCGCCTCAACATTCCTTCGATTGTGGTCACGCTTGGAACGCTGACGATCTATCGCGGCGCCACTTTCGTCCTGTCGGGCGGCGCTTGGGTCAATGCCGACAAGATGAGCCCGGCATTCATCGACTTCCAGCGCGCGGCATTCCTTGGTGTTCCGGTGCTGTCGTGGATTGCCATAGCAGTCATTGCGCTGTTCTTCGTACTGATGACGCGCACGCCGCTGGGGCGCTCGATCCATGCCGCTGGCGTGAACCCGACGGCGGCTGTCTATACAGGCATCGATGTCGGCCGCACGCAATTCCTTGCCTTCGGCATTTCCGGCATGATTTCGGGTCTCTGCGGTTATCTGTGGGTGTCCCGCTATGTCATCGCATCGGTGGAGGTGGCGAGCGGCTATGAACTCAACATCATCGCTGCCTGCGTGATCGGCGGCATTTCGATTGCCGGAGGTATCGGCTCGGTTGGCGGCGCTGTTCTGGGGGCGCTTTTCCTCGGCATCATCGCCAATGCCTTGCCGGTCATCAACATCTCGCCGTTCTGGCAGATGGCCATTTCCGGCTCGGCGATCATCCTCGCGGTTGTGCTGAACGCGCGTGGCGAGCGTCGGCATGGCCGCATCATCCTGAAGAAGGCGGAAGCGACATGACCGAAACGCCCACGCCCCGCCGCATACCCGATCGGCTCGACAAGCCGTTGACGTCTGCGATGTTTTCCTGGGAAGCGTTGCTCGCGGCAGTCGCTATCGCCATCTTCATCGCCAACAGCCTGGCTTCGCCCTATTTCCTCGACCCGTGGTCGCTGTCGGACCTGACATTCAATTTCACCGAAAAGGCGATCGTGGCGTTCGCCATGGCGCTGCTCATCATTGCCGGCGAGATCGACCTCTCGGTTGCTGCCATCATCGCCCTGGCTTCGACGCTCATGGGCATGGCCGCGCAGGTGGGCGTCGGAACGCCGGGCCTGGTGGCGATAGGTATAGCTGTTGGCCTCGCCTGTGGAGCCTTCAATGGTCTGCTGGTGACGCGCCTCGGCCTGCCGTCGATTGTCGTGACCATCGGCACGATGACGCTTTACCGCGGCATCGCCTTCATCATCCTCGGCGACCAGGCCTACAAAGGCTATCCGGCAAGCTTTGCTTTCTTCGGACAGGGTTATGTCTGGTGGGTGGTTTCGTTCGAATTTTTGCTTTTCGTCGTCGCTGCCGTCGCCTATTGGGCCCTGCTGCACCGCACGAGCTTCGGCAGGCGTGTCTTCGCCATCGGCAACAATCCGGTGGCCGCGCAGTTTTCCGGCGTGCGTGTCGGGCGCATCAAGTTCATCCTGTTTTGCCTTACCGGCCTGATGTCCGGAATAGCTGCGGTGCTGATCACCTCGCGGCTCGGATCGACGCGCCCTTCCATCGCGCAGGGTTACGAGTTGGAGATCATCACCATGGTGGTGCTTGGCGGCGTCAACATCCTTGGCGGTGCAGGCAGCATTCTGGGCGTGGTGCTTGCTGCGCTGATCATGGGGCTGGTGACTTTTGGCCTTGGCCTGCTCAATGTGCCCGGCATCGTCATGTCGATCTTTGTCGGCCTGCTGCTCATCGTGGTGATAGCATTGCCGATCGTATGGCGGCGGATGCGGCGGGAACGGGTTGCCTGATGGCCGAGAAATACGCCTTCCGCATGCGGCTCAACCCCGGCATGAAAGCCGAATACAAGCGGAGGCACGACGAAATCTGGCCGGAATTGCTGGTGCTGTTGCGAGATGCGGGTGTCTCCGACTACTCCATCCATCTCGACGAAGAGACAAACTGCCTGTTCGGTGTGTTGTGGCGCAAGGCCGGCCACGGCATGGACGACCTGCCGAGGCACCCCGTCATGCAACGCTGGTGGGAGTATATGGCTGACCTGATGGAAACAAAGCCGGACAATGAACCGGTGGCGGTGCCTCTCGAAACCGTCTTCCACATGGAATGACGATGGCCGCCATTCGCCACGTCGCTGTCATCGATATCGGCAAGACCAATGCCAAGGTGGCGATGGTCGATCTGGATACGATTTCCGAAACAGCGGTGAGGAAAACACCCAATCGGCCGGTCGTCGGTAGCCCCTATCGCCACCATGACGTGGAAGCCATCTGGCGCTTCATTGTCGAGAGCCTTCAAGCGCTCGGGCATGAACAACGAATTGAAGCGATATCCGTCACCACGCACGGCGCGACTGCCGCCTTGATCGACGCCCAAGGCGACTTGGCCTTGCCGGTTCTCGACTATGAGGACGATGGCCCCGATGTTCTGCGCGCGCGCTATGACGCGGTGCGCCCCCAATTCGAAGAAACCGGCTCGCCGGCCCTGCCTCTTGGACTGAACCTTGGAGCCCAGCTTTTCTGGCAAAACGAGACGTATCCGGAAGCGTTTGCCAAGGTTTCTCATGCCCTTGCCTATCCGCAATATTGGAGCTGGCGGCTGACCGGTGTCGCGGCAAGCGAAGTAACGTCACTCGGCTGCCACACCGATCTATGGAACCCTCATAGCCGGGATTTCTCCACGCTCGTCGACGGCATGGGGTGGCGTAACCTCTTTCCGCCAATACGGGCCGCGGGGGAAAGGCTGGGTTTTGTTCGATCTGACATTGCGGAGCGCATCGGTGTCGATCCGTCGACGCCGGTCTTTTGCGGCATTCACGATTCCAACGCGTCGCTTCTGCCGCATCTTTTGGCGCGGAAGGCCCCGTTTTCGGTGGTCTCGACGGGCACCTGGGTCATCTCCATGGCAATCGGCGGGCGCGCAATCGACCTTGATCCGGCGCGCGACACGCTGGTCAACGTCAATGCGCTGGGCAATCCGGTTCGTTCAGCCCGGTTCATGGGAGGGCGCGAATTCGAACTGCTGTCTAACGGGGTGACCGCAGGGACAAGTGAAAGCGCGCTTCAATCCGTTTTGGACCGCAAGATCATGTTGCTGCCCTCGGTGCAACAGGGCTCGGGACCATTCCCGTTTGCGCGATCGCGCTGGGTTGGCGAGCCTTCCGACGAGGAGCGCGCGGTTGCGATCTCGTTCTACCTTGCCATGATGACGGCGACCTGCCTCGAACTGATTGGAGCGAATGGGGCTACCGTTGTCGAAGGTCCGTTCGCGCTGAATGCGCAGTATTGCGACATGCTGCGGGCTGCGACTGGACGCCCTGTTCTGCCGCAAGCTGCCCAGGCAACCGGAACCAGCATCGGCGCTGCCATGTTGGCTGGCGCGAGCGTCAAAGCGTTGGCTGCCGACGACGGATCGAAAGTCTTGCCGGCGAAATGGCATGCCTATGCGCGCGCATGGCATGATGCCGTCAACGCGGCAGCTATCTAGGCACCTTGTGCTTCGGGTAAATTACTCGGCCGCTTGCCGTACCGACATGAGGCGTTGCTCGACCTGCTGAAGGTGATGCCGCATCGCCCCGGCTGCTCCCGCAAGGTCGCGCTCGGCAATCGCACCGACGATCTTTTCGTGGTCCCCGAAGCTGTGGTGGTCAGCGGGTGGGCGTGCGCCTTCCGCGCGCAGGCGCCCCCACACCACGGTGCGGCGGATGGCGTTCAAGACGTCGAACAATCCAAGCAGCACATTGTTGCGGCTGGCTTGGGCGATCTGCCGGTGCAGCAAGTTGTCGATATTCTCGTACTGACGCCAGGTCGCCGCTTCTCGCGTTTGGGCAAGCGAATGGCGCATGGCAGAAATGTCGGCCAGCGTGGCGTGCAAGGCAGCTTCGCGCGCGATCTCCGGTTCGATGATCAGGCGCGCGCGCATCACGTCGGCTGGGTTCGTGCGGCCAGCGATTTCCGAGATGCCGATGGTCTCCTCGACCGGTCCGCTGCCCACGAATGTGCCCTTGCCGACATGGCGCCAGATGTGACCGTCCTTTTCCAGCACGTCCAGCGCCTTGCGCAGGTCACCGCGCGAAACGCCAAGGCTTTCGCATAGCTCGCGCTCCGATGGCAGCCTGCCATCGCTCGGCAAGTCTATCTGCGCCAGATAGGCTTGAAGCTGCACCAGGGCTGCATGACCGCCATTTCCAATTTTGTCCATTGGTTCGACCAATCGGGAATCCGTTCACATCCAGTTTTAATAGTGCGAATGCCGGAATCGGTCAACAGTGGCGAAATTTAAGGGTTTCGAGCTTTAAATTTTCGGTTGACACAAAATCATTCTTGACCAATCTTGTTTGAAAATTAAACCAATCATGAAATTGGTTAGGGAGGAAGTGATATGATCGGACTGTCCAGACGCACCGTACTGGGTGCAGCATTGGTTGCCGCGCTGGGAAGCGCAATGACGCTGCCGGCGGCCAGCGCGGGTGAAATGAAGATTGCCTTCGGCGATCTTCCCGGGATCGAATCCATCCAGACGCTTGCGGCTATCGAGCGCGCCAAGGAGCGCGGTGTTGGCGTCGGGTTGATCATCCTCAATGACGAGGATCTCGCCGCGCAGGCCATTGTTGGCGGGCAGGCCGATGTCGGCATCGGTTCGCCCTACACGCTGATCCAGAAGGTTGGCGTGCCGATCCGGATGTTTGCGCAGATTTCGACCCAGCGCTTCTTCCCGGTGGTCAACGCCGAAGCCTACAAGACCTGGAAAGACCTCGACGGGCAGGAAATCGCTGTGCAGGCACGCGGATCCGGCACCGAGGCGGTGATGATGCTGATGGCCAAGAACAACGGCATCACTTACGGCAAGGTGAGCTACGTGCCCGGTTCCGAAGTTCGCCGCAATGCGCTGATCCAGGGCACCATCAAGGCTTCCATCGTCGATGCGGCCAATCGCCGTGCTCTTGAAACCGAGGCTCCCGGCAAATTCACCGTGCTTCCGGTCGAAAATGTCAGCGCCACCGACGAGGCTGTCTTTGCCACAGCCGACTATCTGAAGAACAATGCCGCCGACGTCGACATTCTCGTAGAAGAGCTAATGAAGACCGGGCGTGAAATCACCGAAAACCCGGACGCGGCCGTTGAACTGCGTAACAAGTACAAGCTGTTGCCGGACCTTGGCGCTGAAGCCGATGCTGAAATCGCTGCATACTACAAGGAGACCGCAGAGGCAGGCAGTCTTGCTCTGAATGGTGGCGGTGCCGATGCTGCCGCCGATGACTTTGCCTTCTTCGGTGCGGCAGGCCAGATCGAAGGCGACCCGGCTTCGCTCAAGGTCGAAGATTTTTGGGATGTTGCCTCGATCGAGCGAGTGCTGGCCAACATCGGCAAGAAATAGGCGAAGGCTCGATGGTGGCAGGAACAGAAGTGGGTCGGACGGCGGGTGTCGCGCCCTTGTCGCGAAATGCGCAGGCAGTGCGGTTGTTCGAGCGGCCCATTGTGCCGCGGCTGGTGTCGATCGGGTTGTTTGCCGCGGTTTGGCAGATAGCGGGGCTCATTCCGGTGAGCTTCGCTTTCCCCACCTTTTCCGACACCATGGCGGCCTTCGTGCGGATGATGGCCGACGGTAGCCTGGTCACGGCCTATGGCTCGACTTTGCAGCCATTGATACTCGGCGTTGTCCTCGCAACCTTTGCCGGTGTCGCCATTGGCACGCTATGTGGCCTCTGGCGTCCCGGGGAATGGCTGCTCATCCCCGTTTTCATCGTACTTCAGGCGGCTCCTGTTGCCGCGTTCATTCCGCTTGTGACCTTCATCTACGGTATCGGCATGACGGCCAAGACGCTGGCCGTGATCATCCTCGCTTTGCCGGTCATCGTGCTCAACACCTACAAGGCCGTGCGCAACGTCAATGGGTCGCTGCTGGTCATGAGCCGGTCCTTCATGGGCACGCGCTGGCAGGAAGTGTTCAAGATCATCCTGCCAGATGCCAGCCCGGTGATCTTTGCCGGCTTGCGTCTCGGCGTCGCCGCCGGATTTGTCGGCGTCGTGCTGGCCGAACTCCTGATTACGCCGACCGGCATCGGCGACCTGATAACCTTCGCGCGCTCTCGCGCCGACTATGCCGGAATGTACGCCACGATCGCTTCGGTGATTGCGCTTTCGACCGTGACGCTGGTGGCCCTGCAGTGGATTGAAGTCCGTGTCTTCAGGCCGGAAAAAAGGGGAGGCTGAGGATGCGCGCCGCCGTTGTTCGAAACGAAGCCGTCATGAACGAACCCGCAGCCGATGCAATCGTGGAGGTGCGCGGCATCTCCAAGACCTATGGCGGTGTCGAGGCGCTGCGCGATGTCGATCTGGATTTCCCGCGTGGCAAGCTGACAAGCCTGCTGGGACCGAGCGGCTGCGGCAAGACAACCTTGCTCAAGATCATCGCCGGATTGATCGATGCGGACCGCGGATCCGTTGTGGTCAATGGCAAGAAGGTCAGCGCGCCAGGCCCCGAGCGCGCCTTCGTGTTCCAGGATTTCGCATTATTGCCCTGGGCAACCGTGCTGCGCAATGTCGCCTTCGGGCTGGAATTGCGCGGGACAGCCAAGGAGGAGCGTGAGGCGATTGCCCGCCGCTATGTCGCCGATGTCGGGCTGGCCGGCTTCGAAGACAAGTATCCGCATGAATTGTCGGGCGGCATGCGCCAGCGTGTCGGATTGGCGCGGGCGCTTTGCGTGGATGCCGACGTGCTTCTGCTCGACGAGCCGTTTTCGGCGGTGGACGAGCAGAACCGCCGCAAGTTTCAGGAAGACCTGATCCGGCTTCGCACCAACCAGAACAAGACCTTCATTTTCGTGACTCACTCGATCGAGGAAGCCGTCTATATCTCGGACCGCATCGTCTTGCTGTCGCCGCGGCCTGGGCGGGTTTCACGGATCATCGAGCCGGATATCGACCGCTCCGGTGACCCTGACCGTATCCACCGTGACAAGCATTACCTCGATACGGTCCAGGAAATCTGGCAAGGGCTGAAGCAATATGTGGAGTAGCCGGCGATGACCCTTTTCGGTTACCGAGTGCCGATGATGGCCTCGTTGCTGGTCTGGTGCGTGCTTTGGGAGATCGTCGGCCGGCTCGACCTGATGTTCATCCTGCCGCCATTCAGCGATGTCCTTGTCGCGGCGGTCGATCTTGTACAACTGCCCTCCTGGCAAAGCGCCACTGTCACGACGCTGCGGGCCTTCCTCGTCGGCATGGTACTGGCGATTTGCGTTGGCATCCCGCTCGGCATGCTGATGGGCCGGGTGAAGATCGCCGACGACCTTCTCGGCATGTGGGTCAATATCTTTTCAAGCGCGCCGCTCTCGGCCATCGTGCCGGTGCTGATGATCCTGTTCGGCTTTGGTGAGAAGACCATCATCGCCGCCGTGTTCCTGTTTGCGATCTGGATCATCGTGCTGGATACGCGCGCCGGCGTGCGCCACATCTCGCCATCTCTGATCGAGATGGCGCGTTCCTATGGCGCTCCGCGCTGGGCACTCTACGGCAAGATCATCGTATGGGCGGCGCTGCCGGAAATTCTGGCCGGCATCCGGCTCGGCCTGATCAGGGGCGTCAAGGGCGTCGTCATCGGCCAGTTGCTGGTGGCAATCGTCGGCTACGGTGCGCTGTTCGAGACCTTCTCGCGCAATTTCCGCATGTCCCAGTTCTGGGCGCTGACCATCATTCTGTTTGCCTTCGCGCTCGTGGTTTCCGCGTTGATCGAGCGAGCCGAGGCCAAAGTCGAATTCTATGCAGGAGTAAGATAATGAACATCCAGGGTGCGGCCTCCAACTATGTCATCGAACCGACCGCAATGGCGGTGTTGCCGGTGGTCGGCTCAGACCGCCTGTTTCCGGTTCATCGCGTCTACTGCGTCGGCCGCAACTATGCTGCGCACGCCGTGGAAATGGGCCATGATCCCAACAAGGAGCCGCCATTCTTCTTCCAGAAAAACCCCGACAATCTCGACGTCGGCGGGAAGTTTCCCTATCCCCCGGCTTCCAGCGACGTCCATCACGAGATCGAGATGATGGTGGCGCTGAAAAGCGGCGGCACGGATATCGCGCTGGATAAGGCGCTCGACTGCGTCTACGGCTACGGCGTCGCCTTGGACATGACGCGGCGCGACCTGCAGGGCAAGGCGAAGGACATGGGCCGACCCTGGGAAGTGGGCAAGGCCTTCGAGGCATCCGCGCCTTGCGGCGCGCTGGTGCCGGCGGAACGGATCGGCCACCCGACGCAAGGCGCGGTGTGGCTCGACGTCAACGGCGATCGCAAGCAGACCGGCGACCTCAACCAGATGATCTGGAAGGTGCCGGAAATGATCAGCTATCTGTCGGGGCTGTTTACCTTGATGCCGGGCGATGTCATCCTTTCGGGAACGCCGGCAGGCGTCGGCCCGGTCAATCGCGGCGACGTGCTGCGCGGCCATGTCGACGGAGTTGGCGATATCGAGGTTCGCGTTGTCTGAGGCAGGATCGATCATCGAGCGGCTGGTGCGGGGGAAAAATGACGCGCCGGCCGTTTCGGCACCGGACAGGACGACGCTGACGCATGGTGGACTGCGCCGGCTGATGGCGGGGGTTTCTGAGCAATTGCATGCGCGCGGCGTCGGGCGCGGTGATCGTGTCGCGATCGTGCTGCCCAACGGGCCGGAAATGGCGACGGCATTCCTGAGCGTCGCCGCAGCCGCCACGACTGCGCCGCTCAACCCTGCCTATCGGGCCGAGGAACTCGAATTCTATCTGACCGACATCGGCGCCAAGGCAATCCTTGTCGCCGAGGACGAGGCAGGCCCCGCCGTCACCGTTGCCGAACGGCTGGGGATCGGCATTCTTCGGCTTTTTGCGCTTGGCGATGCGCCGGCGGGCAGCTTCCGGATCGAGGGCGATGCGGTCGGTCCTGCTGCCGCGCCCGATCTTGCGCAGGCCGAGGATGCAGCACTTTTGCTGCACACTTCGGGCACCACCTCGCGGCCGAAACTGGTGCCGCTGCGCCATGAGAATCTCGCAGCTTCCGCTGCCCATATCGGCGCGACGCTGGGACTAGGCGAGACGGACCGCTGCCTCAACATCATGCCGTTGTTTCATATCCACGGGCTGGTCGCAGCGGTTTTGTCGTCGCTTGCCGCCGGTGCCGGTGTGTTCTGCACACCGGGCTTCAACGCGCTGAAGTTTTTCCAATGGCTGAGCGAGGCGCGGCCAAGCTGGTATACGGCGGTGCCGACCATGCATCAGGCGATCCTGGCGCGAGCGGCGCGAAACCAGGAGGCGGTGGCTGAAGCGCAGCTCCGCTTCATCCGCTCGTCTTCAGCCTCGCTGCCGGCGCAGGTGATGGCCGAGCTTGAGGCAATCTTTCGCTGCCCGGTGGTTGAGGCCTATGGCATGACCGAAGCGGCGCATCAGATGACGTCGAATCGGTTGCCACCCGGCAAGCGCAAGCCCGGCAGCGTCGGACCCGCGGCCGGGCCGGAGGTCGCTGTGATGGCGAATGACGGACGGCTGTTGGGACCGGGCGAAATCGGCGAGGTGGTCATTCGCGGCCCCAATGTCACTGCCGGCTATGAGAAGAATCCGGGAGCTAACGAGACCGCCTTCGCGCATGGGTGGTTCCACACCGGCGATCAGGGCGTGCTGGACGAGGACCGCTATCTGCGTGTCACAGGTCGGCTGAAGGAAATCATCAATCGCGGCGGCGAGAAGATTTCGCCGCTCGAGGTCGACGAGGTGCTGATGGATCATCCAGCCGTCGCCCAAGTGGTGACCTTTGCCATGCCGCACGACAAGCTCGGCGAAGAGGTGGCGGCAGCGATTGTGCTGCGTGACGGCAGCACTGCCAACGAGAGCGAAATCCGCGATTTCGCGTCCGGCCGTCTTGCAGACTTCAAGGTGCCGCGGCGCATCGTGATCTTGGAAGAGATACCCAAGGGTGCCACCGGCAAGCTGCAACGCATCGGCCTCGCAGCCAAGCTCGGCCTCGGCTGATGCGCATCGCAGTTTTTGGCGCCGGGGCGATCGGCGGCTATGTGGCGGCGAAGCTCGCCTCGGCCGGCCGCGTCGATCTGTCGATCGTGGCGCGGGGCGCGCACCTCGAAGCCATGCGGGATGGGGGACTGCGCCTGATCGAGGGTGGACAAGAGAGCGTCCACCCGGTGCGCGCGGCGGCTGATGCGCGCGAACTCGGGGTCCAGGACTGCGTCGTTCTGGCGCTCAAGGCGCATTCGCTAGGTGGTGCGCTCGACCAGATTGCGCCGCTTCTCGGTGAACGCACCGCCGTCGTCACCATGCAGAACGGTGTGCCGTGGTGGTATTTTCACAAGCTTGCCGGGCCGTGGCAGGATGCGCGCGTTGCCGCGGTTGACCCGGATGGCGCGATCTGGGATCGCATCGGCCCCGAGCGGGCAATTGGCACTGTTGTCTATCCGGCGGTTGAAGTCGACGCGCCGGGCGTCATCCGTCATGTCGACGGCACACGCTTTTCGCTTGGAGAACCATCCGGCGAAAAAAGCGAGCGAGTAACATTGCTTGCCACGGAGCTGATCGCGGCCGGGCTCCAGGCACCGGTTCGCGATGACATTCGCAGCGAGATTTGGATCAAGCTCTGGGGCAATCTGTGTTTCAATCCGATTTCGGCGCTGACCGGCAGCACGCTTGCCGAGATCGTTGCCGATGAGGCGACGCGTGCGCTGGCACGCGCCATGATGCTGGAGGCGCAAGCGATCGGTGAAAGCCTCGGCGTGAGGTTTCCGATTGCCGTTGACCGACGCATCAAGGGTGCGGGCGAGGTCGGCGCTCACAAGACTTCGATGCTGCAGGACTTGGAGCGGGGTCGTCCGATGGAAATCGATGCCCTGATCACGGCCGTTCAGGAGCTTGGCCGGCTCACCGATCAGCCGACACCGACGATCGATACGGTACTGGCGCTGGTGCGTCGGCTTGCCATCCAGCGCGGTTGCTATCCAGCATATTGAATGTCTCCTGAAACTGGGAACCGGTTTCGGGATAAAGACATGCATAAAATCAACGAGCTAAAGCGTGCAAAGCGAATCTGAAAGATCGCGACACGCTTTAGCCAATCAAGCGGCTTGAGCCATTCGCTCGTTGTTCATGCGGTAGGAAATCGCTTCCGCCAGATGAATGCGGCCGACTGTTTCGCTGCCATCGAGGTCGGCCAATGTGCGGGCGACTTTCAACACGCGATGATAGGCTCGGGCCGAGAAACCCAGCTTTTCGCTGGCGTCGTGCAACAGCGCGAGGCCAGCCGTATCGGGCATCGCAATTTCCTCGATCAGCGCCGGCGGACACTGCGCATTGGTGGCCGCACTGCCGATGCCCAGCCGCTCGAACCGCTCGCGTTGCAATGTCCGGGCCATGGCCACTCGCTCGGCGACGGCGGCACTGGTTTCGGCCTTGCCGGGGCGGATGAGGTCCGCTGCCGAGACGGCCGGGACCTCGATCCTGAGATCGATGCGGTCGAGCAGAGGTCCGGAGATGCGCGCTTGATAGTCTGTGCGGCAGCGCTCGCCGCGTGCGCACCGGTAGCCAGGTTCACCGGCCATGCCGCACCGACACGGATTCATCGCCGCGACCAGCTGGATACGCGCCGGATAGGTGACGCGGTGATTGGCCCGCGCGATCATGCATTCGCCGGTTTCGAGTGGCTGGCGCAAGGCGTCGAGCGTCTGCGGCGAGAACTCCGGGAATTCGTCGAGGAACAGGACACCGTGATGGGCGAGCGACACTTCGCCCGGGCGAGCGCGTAGTCCACCGCCGACCATCGCCGCCATCGAGGCCGAATGATGCGGCGAGCGGAACGGCCGCCGGTCCGTCAACCTTCCCTCGGCCAATTCTCCCGCGACCGAGGCGATCATCGAGACTTCCAGGAGCTCCTTTGGCACCAATGGAGGCAGGATCGACGGAAGGCGCTGCGCCAGCATCGACTTGCCGGAACCGGGCGGACCGACCATCAGGAGGTTGTGCCCTCCGGCGGCCGCGACTTCGAGCGCGCGCTTGGCGCTCTCTTGCCCTTTGATGTCGGCAAGGTCTGGCAGATCATTGGGAGCAGCGCGAACACCTGCCTCTGGCCGCGACAGGACTTGTGTGCCGCGAAAATGATTGGCGATCGCAATCAGGCTGCGTGGGGCAAGGATATCGATATCGCTGCCCGCCCATGCGGCTTCCGGCCCGCATGCATGGGGGCAGATCAAACCCTTGCCATCCGCGTTGGCGCCGATCGCAGCCGGCAGTGCGCCTGCAACGGCAGCGATGGTGCCATCGAGAGACAGTTCACCAAGCACCACATACGCCGCCAGCATGTCGCCGGGAATGGCGCCGAGTGCCGCCATAAGCCCGAGCGCGATCGGCAGATCGTAGTGGCTGCCTTCCTTCGGAAGATCGGCTGGCGCGAGGTTGACGGTAACCTTCTTTGCCGGCATCGACAGGCCCGACGCGTGAAGGGCTGCCTGCACTCGTTCCCGGCTCTCGGCTACTGCCTTGTCCGGCAACCCCACGATAGACATGCCGACCTTGCCGGGTGCCACCATGACCTGAACATCGACTGGAACGGCCTCAATCCCCTGAAAGGCCACTGTGCGAATACGTGAAACCATCATGCCCCCGAAACGCCTCGTACCCGCGCGATGGCAGACACTTTTGACGCCCCATCTGGAAGCAAATCACAGCCGCTCGATCAAATCAAGAACATTTAGTGAACAATCTAAAGCATAGGCTGCAATTCGGTTGTGTAGAGTTGCAGAAGCGGAACAAACGACCGTTTGCGCAGCATTTTAGGGGCGCTTTGCTTCGACTGCATCCCAGAACAACGCCGCGATGTCAGCACCGCCGAAGCGCTTCACTTCGCGGATACCGGTAGGGGAGGTGACATTGATCTCGGTCATGTAGTCGCCGATGACGTCGATGCCGACGAGGATGAAGCCGCGGTCTCTCAAGGATGGCCCAATCTCCTGGCAGATTTCGCGCTCGCGCTTGGTAAGTTCCGTCTTTTCGGCTCGGCCGCCGACATGCATGTTTGAGCGCGATTCCGATTCCGCCGGCACACGGTTCACAGCGCCGACCGGCTCGCCGTCGATGAGGATGATGCGCTTGTCGCCGGCGCGCACTTCCTTCAGGTAGCGCTGGACGATGAACGGCTCACGAAACAGTTGCGAGAACATTTCAAGCAGCGATGCGAGGTTGCGATCCGCCTCGTGCAGATGGAAAATTCCGGCGCCGCCATTGCCATAGAGCGGCTTGACGATGATGTCGCCGAACTCCTTGCGGAAGGCAGCTACTTCCCTCGGATCCTTGGTGATCAGGGTTTCCGGCATCAAGTCCGCAAACTCGGTGACGAAGATCTTTTCCGGGCTGTTGCGTACCCATGCCGGGTCGTTGACCACCAGCGTCTTCGGGTGAATGCGTTCCAATATGTGCGTGGTCGTGATGTAGTTCATGTCGAAGGGCGGATCTTGCCTCAGCAAGACCACGTCCATCTCCGAAAGATCGGTGCGCACAGGTTCGCCGAGCGAGAAGTGGTTGCCCTTCTCGTCGCGCACGGTCATCTCCTCGACACGTGCAAAGACCTTGCCGTTGGCGAGCGTCAGCCGGTCAGGCGTGTAGTGGTAGAGCGTGTGGCCTCGCCGCTGTGCCTCAAGGGACAATGCAAACGTCGTATCGCCGGCAATCGACACGGTGGAGATATGGTCCATCTGGACGGCGATCTTGAGCGGCATTGCAAAGGCTCTCCGAAGTCATGACGCGTGTCATATAAGGGACTTGCCGCAGCCTGCCAATGCGGTTGCCCAGGCCGTCACCGACAGACATGGAATGTCAGGAAATCGGTGTCGGATCATCCATGCTCCGCGCAGGAAATCATTCTCCCAAGATACGTTTCCTAAAGAGTTTCATGCCACTGTCGGCCCATACTTTGCGTTAGAACAGGAAAACCGATGCAAACGCCGTTTAGCACCGGGCAAATAAGCAGGGACGGCAGCGACCTGGCCTTTACCGATGCGTTGACCGGGCTGGGCAATCATCGCCGTTTTTTCGACAAGGTGGACCGGCTGATCAGCGACCGGGCCGACGATCCGGCGCCGTTTGCAATCGGCATACTCGATCTCGACGGCTTCAAGCCGATCAACGACCTTTTCGGCCACAAGGCCGGCGACGACATCCTCGCGCAGGTGGCGATGCGCCTGCGCGCGTCGATGGACAGCTATTCGACGGTCTGCCGTATCGGCGCCGATGAATTCGCTTTTCTATACCCGATGGTCTTCAGCGAGGAAGCCGCCGCAGAGCGTGCGCGCATGCTGATCGAGATACTGTCGGCGCCCTACGATGTCGGCGAACGAACCGCACGCCTTTCGGCCTCTACGGGTTGCTCGCTGTTCTACTCCGGCGATGAAACCACGGAAATTCTCATTAACAAGGCTGAGACCGCGCTCTACCACGCCAAGCGCTCGGGCCGAGGGCAAGTCGTCGTCTATACACGTGAGATGGAAGAAGCCGCCAAGCGCGTGACGCGCATTGAGCAGGCCTTGCGGCGTGCGGTTTCTGGTGGAGAGGTGGAGCCGCATTTCCAGCCAATCGTCGATCTCCATACGCGCCGCACGATCGGCTTTGAAACGCTTGCGCGCTGGACAGATCGCGATCTCGGGCCGGTCTCGCCCGTCGTCTTCATTCCAATTGCCGAGGAACGCGGCATTATTGGACCCCTGTCGCAGCTGGTGCTGCGCAAGGCGACGGAAGCGGCAAGGAACTGGCCGAAGGATTTGTTCCTGTCCTTCAATCTGTCACCCTCGCAGCTGGTCGATCAGAACACCGGACTCCATATTCTTTCCATTCTTGACCGGACAGGTTTCGATCCGCGCAGGCTGGAGGTTGAGATTACGGAAACCGGCCTGATGAACGACCCCGCTTCGGCCGAAAAGATCGTCGACGATTTGCGACGGGTCGGCATCCGTGTAGCGCTTGATGATTTCGGCACTGGCCAATCGTCGCTTGGCCGCTTGCGTGAGTTTCATTTCGACAAGTTAAAGATCGACCGCGCGTTCGTCTCCTCTATTCTGGACGATCGACCGTCCGAGCATATCATCCGTGCCATCCTCGCCATGTGCGAGGGGCTTGGCATGGATGTCGTCGCGGAAGGCATTGAGGAGGAAGCTCAAGCCGCCCGACTTGTCGAGTTCGGATGCGGTGGCGGGCAGGGTTTCCTGTTCGGCAGGCCGGTCGATGCGGATGCCACGCTGGGATATCTGCGGGATCAGTTTCGGGGCGCACAACGCGCCGCCGGACTCTAACGCCGAATTGCTGCCCGACTTCTCTTTTGTCTGACAAAATAACCGAAATTCGATATTTGCGCTTGCCCATATGTGGCTGATGGATAGGATGCGCCGCCGACAAAAGCGAAATCGGCGGAAAGGTCTCGCACATGATGCCATCGGCGCGCTTCGCCGATCTCGAAGGTGCCTCCGTGCTCATCACGGGCGGCGGTTCTGGAATTGGCGCCAAGCTGACCGAAGGCTTTGTCCTGCAGGGCGCCAAAGTGGCGTTCATCGACATTGCCGATGGGCCGAGCCTGGCGCTGTGCGATGAACTCCACCGCACAGCCGGCACGCGACCGCTTTACCTGAAGGCCGATCTTCGAGACATCGAGGCCCTACGTGGCGCGGTGGCAAAGGCGGCGTCTGCTCATGGGCCGGTGACGGTGCTGGTCAACAACGCCGCCAACGATGTTCGCCATGCCGTGGAAGAGGTCACGCTCTCGGATTGGGATGACAATCAGGCGGTCAATCTCAGGCCATATTTCTTCGCGGCTCAGGCCGTGCTCGACGGAATGTTCGAGGCGGGCCGCGGCAGCATCGTCAACTTCACGTCAACCTCGTTCATGCTGAACATCGGCGACATGCCGGCCTATACGGCGGCCAAGGCTGGCATCATCGGCCTGACCAAGGCGCTGGCCGGGCGCTATGGTCAGAACAACATCCGGGTCAACGCCATCGCGCCGGGCTGGGTAATCACCGAGCGTCAACGTGACTTGTGGGTGACGGAAGAAAAACTCGACGCCCATATCGCCCGCCAGTCCATTCCAAGGATGATGCTTGCCGACGACATGGTGGGTCCTTGCCTGTTCCTGGCCTCTGACGCTTCGGCCATGCTGACCGCACACACATTGATCGTCGATGGAGGTATGCTGTGAGCGCTGTTCCGTCCATCGCGGCCGTTGACTGGGGAACGACCCGGCTTCGCATCTGGCTGCTTGATGCAGACGGCAATGTTGTTGGCGAGCGGCGTGGCGATGACGGCCTCATCTCTGCTCGGGAGAAGGGCTTCGCGGATGTGCTGGAAAGCCATCTCGCCGAGCTTGGTGCACAGCCGGCACTGCCTGTTGTGATCTGTGGCATGGCAGGGTCGCGGCAAGGTTGGGTCGAGGCGCCCTATGTCGATACACCGGCGCCGATCACGGCAATTCTCGAAGGTGCGGTACGCGTCGTCGGAACGGCTCGCGACATTCGCATCGTGCCGGGTCTTGCCCAAAGGGCGGCAGGGTTTCCGGACGTCATGCGCGGGGAAGAGACGCAGCTTGCCGGCGCGGAGTTGTCCACTTCAGGACGACATCTGGTCTGCATGCCGGGCACCCATTCCAAATGGGTCGAGGTGGAGGACGGTGCTGTTGCCAGCTTCGGGACATGGCCGACCGGTGAGCTTTATTCTGTACTCGGCGCACATTCCATCCTGCGCCATTCGCTGGGTGAAAACCCGGCATCGGTTGCCGCCGAAAGCCCCTTCTTCCGCGATTGGTGTTTGTCCGCCCTCAATGAGGGTGGCGATATCACATCCAGCTTGTTTGCAATCCGCGCGGCAGGACTCCTGCATGGCCTGCAGCCGGGCGATGCCGCAGCTTGCCTCTCCGGGCTGTTGATCGGCGGTGAGATTGCGTCCGCCCGTCGCCGCTACCGGCACACGAGCGCGCCGGTTGTGCTGATCGTCTCAGGTTCGCTGGGTAAGCTCTATACGGCCGCTCTTCGCATTGCCGGCATTCCGGTCACCGAAATCGATGCCGATCAGGCCGTACGCTCCGGGCTGTTCGAGGCAGCGCGGCAAAATGGAATGGTTGCTTCCAAAGGAGCTACTGCATGACGCAGACCGCACCGTTTCCATCCCTGAAGCGTGGCCTGGTCGCTATTCTGCGCGGCTTGAGGCCCGAGGAGGCGATTGAAATCGGCCGCGTCGTTTATGAGGCCGGTATCCATGCGATCGAAGTGCCGCTGAACTCGCCCGATCCATTCACGTCAATCGCCAGCCTGGTTTCCGCGCTGCCGGAAACCGCGCTGGTGGGGGCGGGCACGGTGCTGACGCCGGCCGATGTCGATAAGCTCGCCAAGGCCGGTGGACGCCTGCTGGTCAGCCCCAACATCGACGCTGCTGTCATGGGCCGCGCCGCCTATCACGGCGTGGTGACGATGCCGGGCGTGTTCACTCCAACGGAGGCTTTCCAGGCCATCAGGCTCGGTGCTTCCGCGCTGAAGTTCTTCCCCGCCAATGTGCTTGGCGCGACAGGCATTGCAGCAATGCGGGCGGTGCTTCCGCGCGAGGTGAAAGTAGGTGCCGTTGGCGGCGTCTCGGAGAAGGACTTTTCTACCTATCTCGCCGCGGGAGTTTCCGTGTTTGGACTTGGCTCCAGCCTGTTCAAACCCGGCATGCGGCCCGACGAGGTGGGCGAACGGGCACGCGCGGCCGTGGCCTGCTGGGACGCGGCAACGAGAGCTGCCTGATGGAACATGTCGGCGTCTCCATCCTTTCCGATCATGCGTGCGAGCTTGGCGAAGGCCCAACCTATGACCCGCACAGAGACGTCTTGTTCTGGTTCGATATCGTCAACGGCAAGCTGATCGAACAGGCTTTGTCCGGTGGCCCCGCCAAAGTTCACGCGCTCGGCCAGATGGCCAGTGCACTTGCCGTCATTGACGATGGCCGGCAACTCATCGCCACGGAAACCGGGCTACATGTGCGCGATATCGCTACGGGAAAGCTGGCGCTGCATACGCCGCTCGAGGCCGACAATGCCGTGACCCGTTCCAACGACGCACGCGTGCATCCAAGTGGTGCGTTTTGGGTCAGCACCATGGGCAAGAAGGCTGAGACAGGGGCCGGTGCGATCTACTGGTTCTTCAAGGGAGAGTTGCGAACGCTGTTTTCTGGTCTGTCCATCCCGAACTCAATTGCCTTCTCGGCTGACGGAGCTGTCGCATATTTCACCGATTCCGCGACCGGCTTCATAATGCGGACAGCCTGCGATCCGGGCACTGGCGTGCCGGTCGGTGAGCCGATGGTTTTTGCTGACCGAGGCGGCGGAACCGGCGACCATGATGGTGCGGTCGTGGATCTCGACGGCACGCTGTGGAATGCCCGTTGGGGGGAAGGCCGCATTACAGCCTACGGGCAGGATGGCAAACTGCTGCGCTCCATTGCTACGCCGGTTGGGCAACCGACTTGCCCAGCTTTCGTCGGCAAAAATGCCGATCGGCTGGCCGTTACTTCGGCGTGGGCGGGTCTCGATGAGCGCCAGCGCGCCTCGCAGCCGGATGCCGGCAAGACCTTCCTGCTCGACTTGCCTGTACGGGGCCGCTTCGAACCGCATGTCCTGATCTGAATTTTGTCGAAGCGGCGTCGATGCCGTGTCGGTTTCCTCGCAAACACGCATCGTCGGGGATGCCAGATTGCGAGACGGTTTCGAAAGCATTCCAGGACCATTTGCCATGCCTGCTGCCACACTTTTCCTTGTCCATGAACCTGAGGCTGCGTGTGTAAAACGGTTGCTTGGCGAGGGGTTTGACAAGGCCCATGCTGCAGAGATTTCTTCCTATCTGGCACAGTCAACCGATCTTGCCGAGGAACTCGACGACATTGCCAAAGCCTGCGATGCGCTTGGGCTGAACTTCCGCCCCGTCGAGCTTGACGACGCCTCCGTTGCCATGGCTGACCAGGACCCGAAGCAGAGTTTGGTCTGGACGCTGACCGATGGCATTGCCTATTTTCGAGGCGGTGCCGCGCCCGCGTTGGCGCGCCTCAACGGCTTGCGAACCATCGGCGCGGACGACTCCCTGTTTGCGCTTTGTCAGGACAAATTCCGCTCCGGCGCAGTGCTCGGCGCGCTTGGCTTGCCCGTGCCGCAGGCCGGCTTGGCCCGCAACGGCGAGTGGCTGGTCGAGCCGCCGCCGTCGGCCAGCGGCTGGTTCGTGAAACCGAACCGTCTCGGTGCAAAGATCGGCATCTGGTCGGATTCCCACTGCCGGGACCTTGCCGGCGCGCTTGAGATTAGCCGGCGTATTTTCAGCGCCTATCGGGACGACGCGCTGGTTCAGCCTTATGTGCCGGGCCGAAATGTCAGGGCAAGCTTCCTCGGGTTGGACCGGAATACCGGCGTTGAGGCTCTTGGCATTTCGTTTGTCGATTCCGGAGCGGATTTCCAGACCATGAGCGACAGCCTCGCCCTCTACGGGGAAACCGGCGACACCGCCAAAACCCAAGGTACATATGTCGAGCCGTTGCTTGAAGCGGTCATCGAGGGCCAACCCAATGCCGATCGCAGGATACGGCAACTGGCCAGCAAGCTGATGCAAGGCCTTGGTCTGCGCGACGTCTTCTCGATCGACCTGCGCGTGGAGGCGGACGACACCTTGCACCTGATTGAATTTGAGGTCTGCCCGGGCCTTCCCTGCTTCGACTTCCGCTCCTACTGCCGTACCCAATGGCATTTGAGCTTGCCCGAAGCGATTGCCAAAACGGCCGCAAATCGCCTGATCGATAGCGGTTCGAAACCGATCTGAACCCCGCCGAACGCAGTTCGCAAAATGCCCGTTGCCGCGCCGAAAACGGACGGATATGGTTGAAGGAAATCGAGGTTGTGGCTCTGCGTTACCACACCTCGAAGCCACTTCTGATCGGCCAACAACAACAGGGAACACGAACATGATGATGGATAAGATTGCGCTTCGCTCTCGTCTGTGGCTGGCCGGTGCGGCCATGTCGGCGATACTCGTTGGAGCCATGCCGGCCTTCGCAGTCACGCCTGCCGATACGCTGGTCGAAGGTTTTGCAATTGACGACATCATCACCATGGATCCCGGCGAAGCTTTCGAGCTTTCGACCGCAGAGGTGACCGGAAACACGTACGATCTTCTCGTCCGTCTCGATCTGGCCGACACGTCTCAGGTCAAGGGTGATTTGGCCGAAAGCTGGACTGTTTCCGACGACGGCCTGACCTACACTTTCAAGCTGAAGCCGGGCATGAAGTTCGCCTCCGGCAATCCGATTACTGCCGACGACGTAGCATGGTCGTTCGAGCGGGCGGTCAAGCTCGACAAGAGCCCGGCTTTCATCTTGTCGCAGTTTGGTTTGAACGGTGAAAACGTAGCCGAAAAGGCCAAGGCTGCCGACGAGACGACTTTTGTCTTCACCGTGGACAAGGCCTACGCGCCGAGCTTCGTGCTGAACTGCCTGTCGGCGACGGTTGCTTCGGTGGTCGACAAGAAGACCGTTCTCGAGCACGTCAAATCGGTAACGCCGAGCGACGACTACAAGTTCGACAACGACTTCGGCAACGACTGGCTGAAGACCAACTCAGCCGGCTCCGGTGCGTATAAGCTGCGCGAATGGCGCGCCAACGAAGCCGTCGTCATGGAGCGCAACGACAACTACCACGGCGACAAGGCCAAGCTTGCCCGCGTCATCTATCGTCATATGAAGGAAAGCTCCGGCCAGCGTCTGGCGCTCGAGGCCGGTGATATCGACGTGGCCCGCAACCTCGAGCCGAACGATCTCGAGGCAGTCGCCAAGAATACCGATCTCAAGACGACAAGCGCGCCCAAGGGCACCGTCTACTACATCAGCCTCAACCAGAAGAATCCGAATCTTGCCAAGCCGGAAGTGCGACAGGCATTCAAGTATTTGGTCGACTACGATGCGATTGGCTCTACCCTGATCAAGGGCATTGGTGAAATTCATCAGTCGTTCCTGCCAAAGGGCGATCTGGGCGCGGTCGATGACAACCCGTTCAAGCTGGACGTGGCCAAGGCCAAGGAATTGCTCGAAAAGGCCGGGCTGAAGGACGGCTTCAATGTCACCATGGATGTGCGCAACACGCAGCCCGTGACGGGTATTGCCGAGTCGATCCAGCAGACGGTCGGCCAGGCAGGCATCAAGCTTGAGATCATCCCCGGCGACGGCAAGCAGACGCTGACCAAGTACCGTGCCCGCAATCACGACATATACATTGGCCAGTGGGGCCAGGACTATTTCGATCCCAATTCGAACGCCCAGACCTTTGCCAGCAACCCCGACAATTCGGACGAGGGCAAGAGCAAGACGCTGGCATGGCGCAATGCCTGGGACGTGCCGGAACTGACCAGGAAGACTGAGGCGGCGCTGCTCGAAAAGGACTCGACCAAGCGAGCCGACCTGTACAAGGAACTGCAGAAGACGATCCTTGACGAGGGTCCGTTTGTCGTCATTTTCCAACAGACCGAAGTTGCCGGCTTGCGGGCCAACCTCAAGGACTTCAAGCTTGGTCCGAGCTTCGACACCAACTTCGTCGGTCAGATTTCGAAGGAATAGCTGAAAAGGGCGCCTCGCGTGAGCGTGGCCGAACTTGAAGCGACGGCGCGTCGACGGCGCGCCGTTACCATTGGGGCGTCGGTTGGGCGCTTTCTCGTCATTGCTGCGACGACCTATCTCGGTCTGCTCGCGGTTACGTTCTTCATTGGTCGAGTTATTCCGATCGATCCTGTCCTGGCTGTGCTGGGTGACCGGGCGCCGTCGAACGTCGTCGAGCGGGTGCGGCGCGAAATGGGTCTTGACCTGCCGCTGATCCAGCAATTCTACATCTATCTGAAGAGCGCCCTGAGCGGCGATTTCGGTACGTCCGTGCTCACGACCAATCCGGTTATGACGGACATACGCCGGGTATTTCCGGCGACCATCGAGTTGGCGACGCTGGGAACGATCATCGGCTCGGTCGTAGGTATTCCGCTTGGTGTTCTGGCGGCGGTCAAACGCGGCAGCCTCATCGACCAGATCGTGCGCATCGTCGGCCTTGTCGGCTATTCGGTGCCGATCTTCTGGCTCGGCCTGCTTGGACTGGTGCTGTTTTATGCGCAATTGCAGTGGGTAGCCTACCCCGGGCGCATCGATATCGTTTTCGAATACACATTCTCGCCAATCACCGGCTTTTATCTGCTCGACGCGGCATGGCAGGGGCAATGGGACGTGTTCTGGGACCTGTTGCGTCACATCATCCTGCCGGCCTCGCTGCTCGGCTATTTCTCGCTGGCTTACATCAGCCGCATGACCCGCTCCTTCATGTTGAACGAGCTGTCGCAGGAATACATCGTCGCGGCGCGGGCCAAGGGCCTGTCTGAAACACGCATCATCTGGGGGCACGCGCTGCGCAATGCCGCCGTTCCGATGGTGACTGTCATCGCCTTGTCCTACGCAGGCCTTCTGGAAGGTTCGGTGCTGACCGAAACGGTATTCTCCTGGCCCGGCATCGGCCTCTACATCACCAATTCGCTGCAGAATGCCGACATGAACGCCGTGCTTGGCGGCACCATCGTCATTGGCTCGGTCTTCATCGGCATCAACCTGCTTTCGGATCTGCTCTATCGCATGCTCGATCCAAGGACGAAGGACGAATGAGCACCGTTGCCGAAACACGACGCGAATGGCTCTTGTCGGAGCGGCCAGCTTCGCGCATGCAGGCCCGGCTCGGACGCGCCTATGTCACTTGGCGACGGTTCTCGGCCAACCGGCTGGCGATGGTGGGCCTGTTCATCATCGTGGCGCTCATTGTCGTTGCGGCGCTGGCCGATGTGCTGGCTCCGTATTCGCCGACCATCGGTGATTTGAAGAATGCACGGTTGCTACCGCCCAGTGCGCAGCATTGGTTCGGCACCGACGATCTTGGCCGCGATATCCTTTCGCGCATCATCCATGGGTCGCGCTGGACATTGTTCGTGGTTGTGCTGGTTGCGATCATCGCCGCGCCGATCGGGCTTCTTGTCGGAACGGTGGCAGGATATGCCGGCGGCTGGATCGATGCCGTCCTGATGCGCATCACCGATATCTTTCTTGCCTTCCCGAAGCTTGTTCTGGCGCTGGCCTTCGTTGCCGCCCTTGGACCGGGCATCGAAAATGCGGTGTTGGCGATTGCCGTTACCTCCTGGCCGCCTTATGCGCGCATCGCCCGTGCAGAGACGCTGACTGTGCGCAATTCCGACTACATCAAGGCGGTGCAACTGATGGGGGCTTCGCCTCTGCGCATCGTGTTGCGCCACATCATGCCGATGTGCATTTCTTCGCTCATAGTCAGGGTCACGCTCGACATGGCCGGCATCATCCTGACTGCCGCTGGCCTGGGCTTTCTTGGCCTTGGCGCGCAGCCGCCCTTGCCGGAATGGGGTGCCATGATCGCCTCCGGACGCCGCTTCATCCTCGACCAATGGTGGGTGGCCGGCGCTCCCGGTTTTGCGATCCTGATCGTAAGCCTCGGCTTCAACCTTTTGGGCGACGGCCTGCGCGACGCGCTCGACCCAAGGAGCGGCGACCAATGAGCGTGCTGCTTGAGGTTGAAGACCTGCGCGTGACGTTCCCGACCCGAACCGGCGTTGTCGAAGCGGTGCGGGGCGTATCGTTCTCGCTTGGGCGGGAACGATTGGGGATTGTTGGTGAGTCCGGATCCGGCAAGTCGCAGACCGGCCGGGCCATCATGGGCCTGACACCGCCGCAGGCACGCGTCTCTGCGGCCAAGCTCTCTTTCGACGGTCTCGACCTGATGTCGTTGCCCGGGAAGCAGCGGCGCGCCCTGCGCGGCAATCGCATCGCCATGATCCTGCAGGATCCGAAATATTCGCTCGATCCCGTCATGACCATAGGGCGGCAGATCATGGAGACCTTGCGTACCCATGAGAAAGTGACCAAGACCGAAGCGCGGGAGCGTACGCTGCAGATGCTGGAGGCGGTCCAGATCCGCGATCCGAAGCGCGTCTTCGACCTGCATCCGCATGAAGTGTCGGGCGGCATGGGCCAGCGCGCGATGATCGCCATGATGCTCATTGCAGAACCGGAACTGATGATTGCCGACGAGCCGACCTCGGCGCTCGACGTCACGGTGCAGCTTGATGTTCTCAACATTCTCGACCGGCTCGTTGCCGACCGCGGCATGGGCCTGATCTTCATCTCGCATGACCTGCGCCTGGTTTCATCCTTCTGCGACCGGGTCATCGTCATGTATGCCGGCAAAGTTGTCGAGGAACTGAAAGCCTCCGACCTTGGCCGCGCCGAACATCCCTACACCCGCGGCCTGCTCGACTGTATGCCGAGGATCGACGCAGACCGCCACCCATTGCCGGTGCTTGATCGCAAGCCGGAGTGGGCGGCATGACCTCCATGCTGCGCGTCGATCAACTGAACGTGGTGTTCGACCGTTTTCAGGCTCTGCGCGGCGTCAGTCTGGATGTTGCCCAAGGGGAATCTTTTGGACTTGTCGGAGAATCCGGCTCCGGCAAATCGACGCTGCTGCGCGCCATTGCCGGTCTTGTTCCGGTTGCGTCTGGCACGATTGCCGTTGGCGGCCAGAAGCTCGGCAAAAAGCGCGATAAGGCATTTTATCGCAAGGTGCAGATGGTGTTCCAGGACCCCTACGGTTCCCTGCATCCACGCCAGACGGTCGACCGCCTGCTGCAGGAGCCGCTCGCCATCCACGGCTTCTCTGATGGCGAGCAGCGCATCCGCCGGGCGCTGGACGAGGTCGGCCTCGGCTCCGGTTTCCGCTTCCGCTATTCGCACCAGTTGTCGGGCGGCCAACGCCAGCGCGTGGCGATTGCGCGCGCGCTGATCGTGGAGCCCTCGATCCTTTTGCTTGACGAGCCGACCTCGGCACTCGACGCCTCGGTTCAGGCAGAGGTGCTCAACCTACTCGAACAGGTGCGGCGCGACCGCGAATTGACCTTCCTGATGGTCAGTCACGACCTCGCCGTCATCGCCCATATGTGCGAACGGTTGATGGTGATGCAGAACGGCGAGGCGGTTGAAAGCCTCGCCGCAACTTCCTTGGCTAAGCGCGATGTCTGTCAGGACTACACGCGCCGATTGCTCAAGGCGAGCGAAGGGTTCGTGCGCGCTTAGCGTCTACATCCGCAGCCGCGTTCTGTTCGTCTCCGGCATCGGTACCACCAGCTTGCGATAGAGGTGCCATGTGGAATGCCCCAGCACAGGCAGCACCACGGCCAGCCCGACCAGAAGCGGGATGGTGCCAATGACCAGCCCGACCGCCACGATCACGCCCCATAGCAGCATCGGTCCGGGGTTTGCCATCATAGCGCGGGCCGAAGTCACGATGGCGGCGTAGGCACCCACATCACGGTCAAGCAGCAGCGGAAAGGCGACGACCGTCGTGCTGAGGACGATCAGCGCGAACAGGAAGCCGAGGCCGTTGCCAAGTATGATGAGGGCCCAGCCGCGCCGGGTCGTCAGTACGTCTTCGACAAAGCCCATGAAGGAAGCTGGCGCCGAGTTGCCATAGAGGTGCGTGTAGAGCGTCTGGGCCGTCACCATCCAGACCGCGAAAAGTACCACCAACATTATTCCGATGACAATGATCGCTGGCATGGCTGGCGATTTCCTGACATCGAAGGCGCGTCGCCACGATGTGTCCAGATGCTGTTCACGGCGGCGGCTGATCTCATAAAGGCCGATTGAGGCGAACGGACCGAGCAAGGCAAAGCCGGTCATCAGCGGATAGATGAGTTGAAGCGCATTTCCGCCGGAGGTCCAGCTTATGAGGAAACCGCCAACGATCGGGTAGATCAGGCACAGGAAGACATAGTGCGAGGGCTTGTCCCAGAAATCCTCGATGCCGCGATTGAGCGCGTCGAAAACATCCGACATGCCAATCCGTCGGATTGCTGGATATTGTACGGTGCTGCCGGCTCCGGCCGCGTAGACATGGAAATTTGCCATGACCATTCCTCCGATCGGTTTCGGGCCGGTCGCGGCTATGGATTGGTCGGCGTGACTGGTCACGCCAATCCGCAACCTGCCCCGTGGACAATCATACTATCTGTGGTTCGTTTTGTCGCCCTTGGATGCGATTGCTGTATTGGTAGCTGCTGCGCGGATTGCCGATCTGCCTGAACCCATTACCTTAGCGCACGAATATTCGAGGTTTCATTGCATGAACGATCCTGTCGCGCACGGCATTCACCACGTCACGCTGATCACGCGGAACGTGCAGAAGAATGTCGATTTCTATGCGGGATTTCTCGGTCTGCGCCTTGTCAAGCGCACGGGCGGCTACGAGGACGCCACCCAGCTTCACCTCTTTTATGGCGACCGCCTCGGATCGCCCGGTTCGCTGGTCACATTTCTGGTATGGGAAGACGGCGCGCCGGGTCGCGTCGGCAATGGCCAGGTTTCTGAAATCGCCTTTGCGGTGCCACAGGCAAGCCTTGGTGAGTGGATGACGCGTGCCTTGAGCCACGGTGTATCCTTCGAGGGACCGTCGCGCGAATTTGGCGAACCGCTGCTGCGACTGAAAGACTCCGATGGCATCATTGTAAAGCTCGTCGGTATCGACCTTCCCTCGGCCGAACCATGGGGCGATGCAGCTATAGCGCCACGACGGTTGCGCGCGGTGACGATACTGACCGAGACACCCGAGGAGACAGGGTCTTTCGTCGAGCGATTTGGCTATCGACCGGGGCCACGTTCCGAGAACACGCAGCGGATGTTTTCCGACACGGATGTGGTCGATATACGGGATGCAACGGGATATGTCGCGGGAATTCCCGGCACCGGCACTGCCGATCACGTTGCCTTCCGCGCTGCGGATGTGGCGGCAGTCCGGTCGGCGGAAGCAGATTTTTCGAGGCTCAATTCGTCGCCGACGAACTTCCACGACCGCAACTATTTCACCTCGCTCTATGTGCGGGAGCCGGGAGGGACGCTGTTCGAACTGGCAACCGACAAGCCGGGTTTTGCCATTGATGAAGCGCCGGAACGGCTTGGCGAGACGCTGATCGTGCCGCCACATGACGAGGCGCAGGCCGAAGATCTCAAGATAATGCTGCCGCAGTTTGCCATGCCGGGTGAACCCCGGCTGCCGCAGCGCGACCTGCCGTTCGTGCATCGCTTCTATACGCCGGACAATCCGGATGGCAGCACGATTGTGCTTTTGCACGGCAGCGGAGGAACCGAGGCCGACCTGATGCCGCTGGCTCACCGCGCCTCGCCGCGAGCGACGCTGCTGGGCGTGCGTGGGCGAAGCCATGAGGAAGGAACCGCCCGCTGGTTTCGCCGCCACACGGCAACGACATTCGATCAGGCCGACATTCGCTCTGAGGTCGAGGCTTTCGCGGCCTTCGTGGAAGGGGCCATCGCAGGGTACGGCCTTGATGCAGCCCGCATGACTTTTCTCGGCTTTTCCAATGGAGCGAATTTCGCCGCATCCGTGATGGCGCTTTATCCGGAAACCATTCGCAAAGCTGCCTTGCTGCGCGCCATACCGGTGTTGGAAGAACTGCCCAAGCAAGATCTTACCGGCGCTCGCGTGCTGATGGTGACGGGATCGCAGGATCCCTTTGGCAAACTTGCTCCGGTATTGGCTAACTGGCTTGCCGAGTGCGGCGCCGATCTGGATGACCGCAAGATCGATGCAGGACACGATCTTGCTCCCGGCGACACCGAAATCGTCCGTGAATGGATCGGCGCTCACAGCTAAGGCTAGAACTGGCTTCCTTGCCGGCATGGAGCTCGACGGCAGCCGCAATGAAATGCGCAATGTCAGCTTCCATTTACCTCGAACTGGTAAAGCGTGAGGCTTCACCCACCGACCACGGGGCTGACAGTGCCGGATCTCGCAGACCCATCCCATGATGTAAAGCCCGTACAGGTGCGATTGCACCACTTCATGGGTGTCGAGATTGAGTTGGGGCCGGATGTGCTTGTTCCACGCGAAGAGACCGAACTGCTTGGCAAGAATGCGGTGTCGATCCTTGGCCGGATCGAAGGCGCGCCTGTCGTTGTGGATATGTGCTGCGGCTCGGGCAATCTGGCTGTTGCCATCGCCTGCCATTGCCTTGAGGCGCGTATATGGGCGGCCGACCTTACCGACAGCACTGTCGCTTTGGCGCGCTCGAACGTCCTGCGCCATTCACTTGCCGATCGGGTGGCAGTGCGTCAGGGGGACCTGTTTGAGGCGATAGAGCCCGATAGGCTGAAGGGGACGGTCGACATGGTCGTCTGCAACCCCCCTTACATCTCAACGTCCCGTCTTGAAAATGAGAGCGCTCACCTGCTGAACAGCGAGCCGCGCGAGGCGTTCGATGGCGGCCCATATGGCATCTCCATCCTGCAACGGATGATCAGGGAGGCCGTGGACTACCTCAAACCGGATGGATGGTTGCTTTTCGAGTTCGGGGAAGGGCAGGATCGTCAGGTCGCAGCGCTGTTGGCGCGAAGCAAGGCATATGACGAGCCGAAATTTGCTCTTGCGGATGGCAAGCCGCGTGTTGCCATTGTGAATAAACGTGCGGTTTCTGGGCTTTCGGAGACGATGGCTTGAGCCGGGTTCGCGCGCTTGAAGAAGCCGATCTTCCAGCCGTTGCCGGGATGTTTCAACGCGTGTTGCGTAAGAAGCCGTCGCCTGCGCCGGCATCGCTTGCCGACTATATGCGCCGCTTTTATCTTGATGCGCCAGGATGCGGCGAAGGGATCAACTCGCTCGTCCATGTCGATGATGCGGGCAGCGTGTCCGGCTTCGTAGGTGCGCATGTGCTGCCGATGACCTTCAATGGTCGAAAACTGCGCGCCGCGATCTGCGGGTCGCTGATGGTTTCCAATCCCGAAGCCGACCCGATGGCAGGCGCGCGGCTGCTCAAGGCATTTCTCGACGGTCCGCAAGACCTCTCGTTCAGCGAAACCGCGAATGATGTTGCAACGCAGCTCTGGACCCGTTTGCGCGGCGTGACGCTGCCGCAATACAGCCTCGACTGGGTGCGTGTTATCCGGCCTTTGGGATTTGCAGCCAGCCTCGCAGCTAGCCGCATTGGCGTGGTGCGGGTTTTTTCTCCGCTGGCTTCGGCCATCGATGGGCTCCACAACCGCCGCATAAAGCCTGGCACGCGTAACTGGTCAGGGGTAGCCGCTGGTCAGCTTGGGCCGACATCGTTGCAGGTATCGCAAATCGCGAGCAAGGAATTTGCCCAGCTTCTGGAGCCTTTGACCAATCATTTCGCCCTCAGGCCGGATTGGGAAGCAAGCGCACTCGACTGGATTTTCACCGATGCCGGGCAGAAGCTGGATTGGGGCGAACTTGTCTTTGCCTCGGTAGCTACGCCATCGAGAAGCGTGGTGGGCGCTTTCGCCTACTATGCGAAGCAGGGCGCAATCGGACGCGTGCTTCAGCTTCTGGCACGGCCTGGCCAAGCGGGCCATGTCGTCGATTGCCTTGTCGATCATGCAACGGCGCGCGGCGTGTGCGGTCTACGTGGTCGTACGCAGCCGTTGCTCATGGAAGCGATGCTGCCGCGGCGCATTGCGTTCGTGCCGGTCGCCTCGACGGTTGTCCACGCGCGCGACGAGGAATTGCTGAAGGCGATGACCGGATCGCAGGCTTTCCTGAACGGTATCGCAGGCGAACAGTGGAGCAGGCTGATCGGCGGGCGCTTTGGCTGATACGCCGCGACTACTGCGCCCGATCAACCCCCGATCTCTTCGACCTTTGAAATCAGTTGCGGGCCAAGGTGCAGATAGCGCGTTGCCTTGCGCTTTGCCGTGATGTCCGCCCAAACCCGCTCGACTTGCTCGGCGGTCAGTCCTGCTGCCTGGCCGACTACCTCCGCACCCATGCCGTTGTTAAGGCCGTGGAGGCATAGGTCCATGCGGTCGTAGGGCAGCGAGAAATAGAATTCCTCTTGCGTCTGCGCGAGCGAATAGGTGTCGGTCGTTGGCGGGCGCTTGCGGATTTCTTCCGGGATGCCGAGGTGCGCGGCAAGGGCATAGACCTGCGTCTTGTAGAGATGGGCGATCGGCTTCACGTCTGCCGCGCCATCGCCGTTCTTGACGAAGAAACCCTGGTCGTATTCGAGCCGGTTCGGCGTGCCGATGACTGCGAAATTCAAGCGGTCGGCATGGAAATATTCGATCTGCTTGCGCGTTCGCTGCTTCATGTTGGTGGCTGCGACGATGCCGAGATATACGGCAGGCGGCATGCGCAGTTTTGTCTGCCGGCCTTGCGGGTCCTGAACCACCAGCGATGAAATGTTGTAGCCTTCGCCTTCGAGCGCGTTCGCAATCACAATCTTCGACGCCCAGCCGGGACCATAGTCCGGAACAAGCTCACGGATGAAGGAATCGCGGCGTTCGTAGCAGCCCATCGCGCGCAAGGTCGCGCCTATATCTTCAACCGTTGCCTCGACACCGAATGTGTCGGCAACGAGCCGACCTAGCCGAAGGCTTTCCGGGTCTGAATCATCTTCCGGCATGAAGATGCAGAATACGTTCTTTGCCCCTACGGCGCGCACGGCCAAGGCCAGTGACACGCTCGAATCGATGCCGCCCGACAGCCCAAGCACCAGGCCGCGCTTGCGCATGGCGCGCAATTGCTCACGCAGGCCGGCTGCGATGCGGTCGATTTCCGCTTCCGCGTCGAATGCAAGCAACGCAGATGAATCGACGCTCATTGAACGATCTCCACGGATTCCGCCGCCAGCCGACGGCTGATCTTTCCCGTCTCGGTTTTCGGCAACTCGGAACGAAACTCGATGGACTTGGGCACCATGAAATCCTCGAGATGTTTGGCGCAGTGGCGAATGATGTCCTTTTCGCTCAACGCAGGATCCGACAGCACGACAAGGGCGCTGATCGCCTGCCCAAGCACCGCATCAGGCAAGCCGACGACGACTGCCTCCGCGATGCCGGGATGCGCATGAAGCACCGCCTCGACCTCCTTCGGGGCGACCTTTTCGCCGCGCGTCTTGATGATGTCGTCCTTGCGCCCGACAAAATAGAGGAAGCCATCCTTGTCGGTCTTGAACAGGTCCCCGGTGTGGAGGACCTTTTCCCAAGCATTCGGACCGGGTCGGAGCATGCGTTGGGTTGCGGCTTCGTTGCGCCAGTAGCCCTGCATCACATGCGGCCCGCGAATGACCAGTTCGCCCGCGACATCGGGCGCGGCCCGGTTGCCGTTTTCATCGACGACGAAAGCCTCGGTGTTTGGAATGGCGATGCCGACCGATCCGGGCCGCCGGTCCAGCTCTTCCGGTGGCAGATAGGTGCAGCGCTTGCATTCGGTCAGGCCGTACATTGAATAGAGTTGCACGCCGGGGAAAAGCGATCGCATCCGCTCGATGTGGGCAACAGGCAGGGCGGCGGCAGTGTTGGTGATGTAGCGCAGGCTGGGTAAGAAGCCCGGCTGAAGGTCACGCATCTGCAGGATCATCGCCGCCATTGTCGGCACCAGCGGCAGGCCGGTGACGCCCTCTTCCCGGATGCGGTCGAAGATCGCTTGCGGAAACGCGAATGATTTTTCAAGGACCAGCGTGGCGCCCATCCGGACCGCCATCAAGAGCTGATAGAGGCCGTAGTCGAAGGCCAGCGGCAGGACGTTGAGGATGACGTCGTCCGGCGTGTTTCTCAGATAGGTCGTGATCGAGTCCGAAGCCGCATCGCAATTGCGATGTGACATCATCACGCCCTTGGGTCGGCCGGTGGAACCCGACGTGTAGATCAGCATGGCGAGGTCGACATCGATGCCGTGATGGTCGACCTCTCGTCGCTCGCTAGCTAGGCAATCCGTGAAGGAAACCGCACCCGCCGGAGACTGGCCGGAGGGGCCTGCCGTAGACGCCACGAAGATCGGGGCTTTTCCTGCAATCGCCTCGGCAACCACGGGCATCAGCTTTGCCTGGGTGAGGATGGCGGAGGCTTCACAATCTGCGAGGATGAAAGCCAGCTTGTCGGCCTTGGTGGAGGCGTTGATCGGGCTGAAGGTGGCGCCGGCTTTCATCACGGCGAAGATCGAAACGGCGGCTTCCCAGCAATTGTTCATGAAGACCAGGACGCGGTCGTCGCGTTTCACGCCATTTTTGACAAGGGCGCTGGCGAGCCGGCTGGAGAGATCGTCCAGTTCCTCATAGCGCAGCCTTCTGCGCTCGGTCACCAGAGCCACCTTCTGCGGATGGCTGGCGGCCTTGTCGATCAGAAACTGTTCGATGCGCAACGACGTATCCCCACAAATGCCGGATTATGCCGCGACCGACCCGGCACGCGTCTCGATGAAGGACGAGATGCGGGCAAGCGAATCGAGATTGGCGGGAACGATGTCGGCATCGTTCATGGAGATACCGAAATTGTCCTCGATGAAGGCGACCAGTTCCAGCACGGCGGTTGAATCGATGATGTCGTTTTCGATCAGCGAAGCGTCATCCGCCAACTGGTAGGACGTGTCGCCGAACAGGAAGTTCTCGACGATGAAGTTGCGGACCTTGTCCTTGATTGTCTCGGCCATGTGTTTCCCTTCTTTTGTCTCTCAAGCTGCCTGTTCAGCCCGCTTGCCGTTTTCGGCGAAATTCCGTTGCCACAATTGCGTCGACAGGATGCCGACGAAGGCGGCATTGTCGCGGAAGCCCGACACGGGCTGTGTGCTGCATTTTTGATGGAGCTTTGCCACAGCCTTGGCGTTGAACAGGCCATCTGCCGCGATGTTCTTCTCGCTCAGGCATTCGCGGACATAGTCGAGACTACCGCTGCCCATGAACGCCTGGCTGTCGGGCGCGCGGTAGGGTTGCTTGGTGCGATCGAGAATGCGGGGCGGAAGCAGGTTGCCGGCCGCCTTGCGCAACATGTGTTTTTCCACCAGCCCCTTCAGCTTCATTTCAGGCGGGAGGCGCGCGGCGAACTCGACGAGGCGATGGTCGAGGAACGGGAAACGGCCCTCTATGCCGTGCGCCATAGCCATGCGGTCGCCCTGGCTGGAGAGGATGTAGCCCGGCAGGAGGAAGCGGCTTTCCAGATACTGCGCCTGGTTGAGCGGATGCCATTGCGCAAAGGCATCGGGCAGGCGGCCGGCGAGTTCGTCTGCCGCATCGTAGCCCTTCAGGGTCTCGCGCAGGTCGCCCGAGAAAAAGATCTTGGCGGCGGACGTGGTCTTGAACCGTGGCCGGTGCGAAAACAGCGGGTCGTCGGGTGCGGCGTCGTTGGCGCCGAAGAATGCGGCGAGATACTCGACCGACTGCTGCTGCAAGCCCGGCAGGTAAGGGTAGAGCTTGCGGAACAGGTGCGGCCTGATCCGCGAGGCCGGCTGGCGGGCGCAGAAGCGGCGCACGCGCGCTTCCTTGAAGACATCGTAGCCGGCGAAGACCTCGTCTGCTCCTTCGCCCGTCAGGACCACTTTCAGCCCGGCGTCGCGGACCAGCCCGGACAGTTGAAAAAGCGGAGCAGGGGCGGTGCGGATGATCGGCCGTTCGGCGAAGCGGATCACCTCTGGAAAGACGCGCGCTATGTCGCCTTCGTGACAGGCAACCATTCGATGTTGAGTGCCAAGGGCGGCGGCCATCTCCTGCTGGTAGGCGCTTTCGTCGTGTTCGGCGCTGTCGAAGGTGACCGAGAACGTCTTGAGACCCTGCGGCGTCATGCCGGCGGCAAGTGCCGAGACCAGCGAGGAGTCCAGCCCGCCCGAAAGGTAGGAGCCGACGGGTACGTCGGCGCGCATGCGCAGTTTTACCGCGTCGGTCAGGAGTGCGCGTAACTCTTCAGCCGCCGCGGCTTCGCTGGCAATCGGCGGTGGCGCATCGCGATGCGGATAGTCGAGTTGCCAGTAGGTCCTGATGCTGGTTCGACCCTGCTCGACGATCATCAGCTTGCCGGGCTCGAGCTCATCGATGTTGCGGAAGGCGGTGCGCGGCGCGATGGGCGCCCACAGCGTGAAAATCTGGTCGAGCGCGATCGGGTCGAGTTCCGCCGTCGCACCCGGCACCTTGAGCAGCGCCTTGATCTCCGAGGCGAAATAGAGCGTTCCGTCCTTCTGGGTGTGGAAGAGCGGCCGTACGCCCATGCGGTCGCGGGCCAGCATCATGCGCCGGCGCCGCTGGTCCCACAGCGCGAAGGCGAAATCGCCGTTGAGACGCGACAGGCAGTCTTCGCCCATGACGTCATAGAGATGCAGGATGACTTCGGTATCGCTGGAGGTGCGGAAGCGCCGGCCCTTGGCCCGAAGCTCTTCGCGCAGCTCGACATAGTTGAAGATTTCGCCGTTGAAGGCGATGGTCAATTGCCCGGTTTCGTCCGACATCGGCTGCTGGCCGTCGCCCAGCCCGACGATCGAGAGCCGCGCATGGCCAAGTCCTGCGCCGGGCACGATGAATTTGCCCTGCTCGTCGGGACCGCGATGCGCAATCGCCGCGGTCATCTGCGTCAGCAGTGTGTCCGCGTCATGCACATGGCCGACGTAACCAGCAAAACCGCACATGTTTCGAGCGTTTAACCCAGCGCTTCACATTGAAAGATCGCGCCCAGCATAAGGGGCGAGAGACAATCATGCGTTACCCGTCTGGTTTCGCTTCACCTATGGTAAACGATCGGTTGGCTGGAGCGGGCAAGCGTTGAATGCGCCAGCATGAACCGCGACAAATGCGGGTCAAACAGGCCGGATTGAAAGGGTTTGCCTTGTCGACCCCGTTGGCAGTCGGGATCAGATGGTGCCCAGAAGAGGACTCGAACCTCCACGCCTCGCGGCACACGGACCTGAACCGTGCGCGTCTACCAATTCCGCCATCTGGGCTGGTGCGGGCTCATGTAAGCGGGCCGGTCCATGCTGTCAACGCGCTTTTTGAAAACTGCGCTTGGCTTGCCGGCTATCGTCGCACTTTATGGTTGCCACGCCCGGCTAAAGCCGTCTGGCCATTGTCAAAGAACTGACCTCATCTGAGAGGTCGGGAGGACGGGCGGCCGTTCGGTCGCTCGTTTAGTTAAGTAATGCGGCCTTGCGGCCGCCCGTCCGGTGGTCTTGCCTCACCGGGGGCAGCACTCACGCCGAAGGCCCCGATCAAGGCCCGGACTTGGGGGCTCATCACCCAGCCGCACACCGTTATGCGACCAATCCGGCACCGACGCCCTTCCCTGATACCCGGTGCGCACCAGGTCTCCCGCAAGGGCGATGGGGCTGAGTATGCGGCGGACGGCGAGGGCGTGGATAAGTGGGGTGAAGGTTTTTGTGAGAAGTAAGCAGGATCAAGGGGTTGGATTAAGGTCAACCTTTAACCGATCCTCATTCTGAGGCGCTTTTACACTGCCGCGATGTCACGGAATGGATCCCGGACATTC
>NZ_JBMDKS010000029.1:0-60180 GCF_057809835.1 Mesorhizobium sp. FG116 | reverse complement strand
AGCCCAGGCCACGAAGTTCCTCGAAGATGCGGATCAACGTTAGCCGCTCACGCTGCGGTTTCGCCGCATTTGCCGACAGCAGCCGGTCCAGCTTCTCCCGCCAGGCTCCCATGCGCGGATAGGGCTGACGCTTCCGCTCGTAGCGGAACTCCGTCTCGTCTGACCGCAGAACCTTGCGCACCACCTTGCGGGAGATCTTCAGCTCCCGGCAGATCGCCTTGATCGACTTTCCCTGCACCAGCGACAGCCGGCGGATCTTTGCAATCGTCTCCACGACCAACATCCAAAACAAATGCCTCCGATGAAACCGGAGGCATCTTGATGACCCCATCGTTAAGGGGGCCCGTTTGGACGAAAATCACCCCTTGAACAGGGTCCTAATTCCACGAAAAAACACAGTGAAGGGCAGTTCAGTAAACAGGCGTTATGCCCGCTGGTTGCCCTTGGCGGCATTGACGGCCAGCGAACGGATGACGGCTTGGGCCATCGGAATGGTGACCTGGCCGTTGCCTTCCTTGAGCCTGACGGTGCGGCAAGCCTCCTCCATTGTCTTCATGCGTTCCTCGTTGAGGCAGGCAATTTCGATCTGTTGCGACTGCTCTTGGGGACTTGAGCTTGTCGCGAGCGCTCAAGGTCACTGCAGTGATGAAGTGGGCGAAGACGCAGAGCGCCGGAACGATCTTGATGGAAAACGCAGGGTTGCGAAGCTGCTGGCAAAAGGATGCGCAGGGTCTTCGCGATATTGCCACGCCATAGCGATGCCCGCGCCGTAGACAACCTCCATCACGCGTCGCGCGCGGAGGCTGATCGCCATTTCCACCGTTCGCATCGCCTCGCGCCCAACCGGCTTGCGGATGCCTTTGAAGATGAGAACCCCTCGAACAAGACGGTGCCGACGAACATGATGGCAGCAAAAAGATGCAAAGTGACGAGAACGAAATGACTCATGATTGGCCCCGCCTTCAGCCGGTTACGGCTCCCTCGTTGGCGGGGCGGGCGAGCGCTGCAAACTTCGCCAGCACGCCGTGCCGATAGCGGGGGTCTGGCTGCTTCCAGCTTGCGCGACGGCGCGAGATCTCCGCCTCGTCCACCTCCAGTTGCAGCACAAGCTTATGCGCGTCGATGGTGATGGTGTCGCCCTCCTCGACCAGCGCTATTACGCCGCCGACATAGGCTTCCGGCGCGACGTGGCCAACCACCACGCCCCAGGTGCCGCCGGAAAAGCGCCCGTCGGTGACCAGGCCAACGCTTTCGCCAAGGCCGCGTCCGACGAGAGCAGAGGTGGGGGCCAGCATTTCCGGCATGCCCGGCCCGCCCTTCGGCCCGAGATAACGTAGCACCACCACGTCGCCAGGCTTGATCCTGTCGGCAAGGATCGCCTCCATTGCGGACTGCTCGTCGTCGAAGACACGGGCGGGGCCGGTGATCGCCGGGCTTTTCAGACCTGTGATCTTGGCGACTGCGCCATCCTCGGCGAGATTGCCCTTGAGGATGGCGAGATGGCCCTCGCTGTAAAGCGCCTGGTCGATCGTCCTGATGACAGACTGGTCGGCACGCGGCGTATCGGGCACCTCGGCAAGTTCCTCTGCCAGCGTGCGGCCGGTGATGGTCAGGCAATCGCCATGCAGGAGGTCGGCGTTGAGCAGGACCTTTAACACCTGCGGAATGCCGCCGGCCTGATGTAGGTCCACCGCCATGTAATGGCCGGACGGTTTCAGGTCGCACAGCACCGGCACCTTGCGGCGCACTCGCTCGAAATCGTCCAGCGTCCACTCGACCCCGGCGGCGTGCGCGATGGCGAGATAGTGCAGCACTGCATTGGTGGAGCCACCGATTGCCATGATTAACGCCACCGCGTTCTCGATCGATTGCCGCGTCATGATATCGCGCGGCTTAATGTTCTTCTTTACCGCCTCGACCAGCATTCGCCCGGATTCCGTAGCACTTTCGAGTTTCTCGCGGTCGGGGCTGGCCATGGTCGAGGAATACATGAGCGCCATGCCGAGCGCCTCGAACGAGGAACTCATCGTGTTGGCCGTATACATGCCGCCGCACGAACCGTTGCATGGGCAGGCGTTGCGCTCGATGCCCTCGAAATCCTCTTCGCTCATCGTGCCGGCCATGAAGGCGCCTACTGCCTCGAAGGCGGAGACGATGGACAGATCCTCGCCCTTCCAACGGCCCGGCTTGATTGTGCCACCATAGACATAGATCGCCGGCGCATTAGCTCGCAGGATGCCAATCATGCCGCCGGGCATATTCTTGTCACAGCCGCCCAGTACAAGCACCCCGTCCATCCACTGGCCCTGCACGCAGGTTTCGACGCAATCGGCGATGACCTCGCGCGAGACCAGCGAATATTTCATGCCTTCCGTGCCCATCGACATACCGTCCGAAATGGTCGGCGTGCCGAACACCTGCGGATTGGCGCCGGCCTCCTTAATGGCGGCGAGCGGTTGCAGGCCGGCGTTGCACGGCGTAATGGTGGAATGCGCGTTGGCGATGCCGATCATCGGTTTGTCGAAATCGCTCTTCTGGTAGCCCAGCGCGTAGTACATCGCCCGGTTCGGGGATCGGGCGATACCTTGGGTGATATGTTTCGAACGCTGGTTGAAAGGCATGGTGAAATCCCTGTCTACAAAAGGTCGACGATCCCGCGCCGATGCGCAAGATCGCGCTGCTATCTGCCCATGCGATGGAATTGGCGCGGTAAGGCGGCTTGTCCAAAGTCGATCATTGAGCGCCTGATGACGTTGCCGGCGGTATCGACAGTCAAACGCGCGCGGCGGTTGCCGTAGAAGAAACTCAAACGATATTCACCTTCGTGCTCATCGATTCCGCGTTCGCAAAAGGACGTGATCTCCTGGCCCCTCATGAGCGAGTGCACGGCCACCGGGTTGAGGTGCAGCAGGTCGGCAATCAGTTTCGCATCGATGAGCATACCGTCCGTGCCGATTTCAATTTTCATCGCATTCGTATCCTCAAAATATATGGACGCTAGGCGGTCACGACCCCTCGCAGGATCGTCTGAACGCCGAAACGCTGGGATATTCCGATTTCCGATCGGAGACATGAGGCGGAACCAAAGATCGTCGTCGGCCTCGTGTGAGAAGTGCCCCGCACGGCGCCGTCGGCAACCACCGAGCATATCGCGTACTGGTCTCCTCAAATTCGTGGTTCGGTATTATTTCTGAAATATAGCGCTATTGTACCCGAACCAGAAGCTCTCACCCCATTCCGCGACAAACGCCAAGCAAAAACGCCGACGCGAGAGCGCGACGGTCGTCCCCTGCACCGTTAGTCCCAATGCACATGCCTACTCAACCGATCAAGTAGCGCGTTGAATTTTCGCCACTCGACTGGATTGGCTCCACGCAGCATCGCACAGGCCCTGCCCGACTCACGGCAGCCGGGCTCTACGGCGAAGTCGAGGTGGTTCTAGGACCGGGAGAACGGAATGCACGCGTGAAAACCGGCCGCGTAGGTACCGATGAGATCTTCCGTCGCGATCTGATCCCAAAATGACCTTCCTGCCGCACCAGCGGTGCGGGACCGGCGAAACCGACTACCCACTTGTGAGCGCATGGGCAAGGCATCTACAATAACCTAATGACAGACATGACAGACCTAGCATCCGAGCTTGCCTACATGGCGGAGCACCTCGAACTATTTTCGAAGGACGAATTGGCTGGAAAACTGGTGGAGGCATCAAAGGCCATCAGCAAGGCGCGTACCCTTCGACGTTATCCGGGCAAGAAGAAATCCGCTGCCAGCGCGCATGATGATTGAGGGGGATAATCCCAAGAGCCACAGCTGGGCGGCTGTTTGTTGCCTGGCGTAACGTATCCCGACGTGGAACGGGTATTATAGTAACGTGCTTGCGCGGCGCTGCACTGCAATGTGACGAACATGGCTGAGCCCCATTTGATTTCAGCACCGACCCCGAGAGGGCACACCTTGACCGGAGCAGCCCACTCCCCCAAGCTTCAGGTTGTGCCAGCCATCAGGAAATTCCTCGGCACCAACGTTTCGGGCGTGATGTGCCTTTTCCGCTACAGCGCAACGCCGGAATTTACGTTACGTAAGTAATACAAGGTGGATTGAGGGGGTTTTCATGAAGATCGCAATTGCGCTCGCAATTATACTAGGAGCATCGGGTGCGGCACTGGCAGCAGACCCGGCAGCGGAAATTCCGGTCGCTTCGACGTATAACTGGTCAGGTGCCTATGCCGGGCTTCATACCGGCCATTCCTGGGGTGACGGCGATGGCGTCTACCTGGTGGGCGGCATTCAAGTCGAAACGGCCAACCTGAACGCAGACGGCTTTATGCTCGGTGGCCAAGTCGGATACAATTGGCAGTTCGGTTCCGTTGTTGCCGGTATCGAAGGCGATCTCGCCTTTTCCAATGCAGATGGAAACGACAATATTTTCGGTTTCCCCGGCGGCGTCGCACCTGTCGCAACCACGCATTCCGAGATCGACTATCTTGGCAGCATCACCGGCCGTTTGGGTTATGCCGTTGACCGCGCTTTGTTCTATGCCAAGGGCGGCGTTGGCTTGACGCGCCTGGAAATCACGGACATCTCGCTTGGTGGCTTCAACAACGCAAGCGGCAAGGAGTCGGTGGCAGGCTGGACCCTTGGCGCTGGCGTCGAATACGCGCTCAATGACAACTGGACCGTCAAGGGCGAGTATCAGTTCTATCGGTTCTCTCCGAATCTGACATTGCTCAATCCCGGCGGCACCGAGTTCAGAACGTATGATGACAATTTCGATGTCCATGCGATCAAGATTGGCTTCAACTACAAGTTCTGATCTGCTTCGCAGATGAGATGCAAAGCCCCGCTCCGGCGGGGCTTTTTTATGCGCTCGGATCGGTGGATTGCAGTTTGACGAACCGCTCCTCGTCATTTGTTCTGGCCCGGCGGACCTGAGAGGACGTGCCTGGCAGACGCTCCTCCACCAAGATGCGTGCTTACCCTCCTCTTGTGATGAGCGGGGAAAGGCGCGACAATTCGCTATGGCCAAGAAAACCTAAGACCCGAGCGAACGAGCCGTGCGGGCGTATGCAAGCTTGCCAACATGCCGGAAGATCACGTTCCAAGACAAGCCTTTGTGGCAGGCTTATCTCGATGAAGTTGACGCCGTTCACAAGCGCGCCGAGGAGGGCAAGATGTGAAATTGCACAGAACAGTGCCCCTTGACACGCGAATGCTCAAGGAGTCGATTCAATCGCTCTTCCCGGGATTTTTGACGGTCACGACAGGTGCTTTCTGGACCCCCCTCAACTCGCGACCATTTTCGCAACGAACTCAGTAGATTAAGCTCGGTCTGCGTAGGGTCTCTATTCGGCGCAATTTCACAGGCAGGGACCGGACGGCGCCTCCTGGACACAGGAAGCCCAAGCGGGCCGTGCACGTCTGAAAGCGCACGACCCGCTTGGGCTCAGGACCAATCCTGACCTGGCTGAAAACATTTCCGGATGCGGTTTAAGCTTCGCTTTGAAGGTCAGGCGCGGTCAATGCGTCTTTCCGTTCACGTCGAACTGCTTCAGATACGCGATCAGGTCCGAGATCTTCTGCTCATCCTTTAGGCCTGCATAAATCATCTTGGTGCCGGGAATGACGGCCTTCGGGTTCTTGATATACTCGCGGAACGTTTCCTCGTCCCAGACGATTCCGGAATCCTTGTTTGCCGACGAATAATTGTACCCTTCAACTGAACCGGAATGCCGGCCCATCAGGCCGTTGAGTTCTGGCCCGACTCCGTTCTTGGCTTTTTCACCGATCTGATGGCAGGCGCGGCACGCCGCAAAGACCTTCTTGCCGGCCTCCGTGTCGCTAGCCGAAGCCGGCGCCGTTACGAAAAATATCGTCACTACGGACATCATGACAGAGCGAACATAAGCTTCCATGAGAAATTCCTTCCTGGATTGAGCCGCGACGATCGCGGCGTCCTGTATTATGAAGTCATCTTCAGACAGATTGTCTGATAACCCACCGCTTGTATGGTCTATGGAAAACTCTTGTGCGTATTTGGATACATCCTTCAAGTTCTCAGGTCGACACGGATTTGCGTCCACCTTGCTTGTGTAATGTACACCGCCAAGTCGGCGTGGGCGTGCCCGAAACTAGCGCTTCGAGAAATACTCTATGCCGGATCGTGGCGATCTTGGGATGGACGAATGCAATCAATTCGTCTCGCCGGAAGCGTTGAGGCAGCGGCTGACGCCCGATAGTGTCAGGCCGAGCCAATCAGGCAGCTCTGCCCGCGTCAGATAGAGAGGGACGTGAGATCATCGCCTTTCGCGAGCGATCCGCGGGAGAATTGCGATGCCGAGTCCAGCAGGGCGGTGGCGCCGTTTCCGCAAGGTTCCTGCGCCCAAGTAGCAAGGCATGAAACCGGGAATGCAACAGTGTATGCCGAGCAGCCGCAGTGATCTTCGCGCCCTCGGCTCTTGGATCGGGCACTTCCAAGAGCAGCGCACCCGGTTCAGCAAACTACAACTTGCCTTGCCTGCGGGGCTCGGCCCGTGGAATCAGCAGATCGATCGTCGGCATGGGCACTCCTGCACCCAGCATTGTTCTGTTCCGCGCTTTGACGATCTGCTCGACGGGCCTCTACTGGCAAATTAGCCCGGCACCCTCAGGAGCCATTCTGCGCTCGCGCTCGCTTGACGGCGAAATGCTTACCCTGCCGACCGACATACCACGACGGGGCCAGATGCAAGTGCACCACCTGTCCGGGCCGCAAGGATCGTCGCCGCACTGCGCTGCATCTCGAAAGGAGAGGACATCGAATGGGAAATTCTGATCGCGCCCACCCTGGCGGGCGCCGCTCGACGCGCAAGACCTTGCCGAAATGCTTGGCAATCTTATCGACAATGCTATGAAATGGAATGCTGGAAAGATACGCATCACCAGCCGGCTGGAACCCCGTACACTCGTTCTAGCCGTCGATGGCGACGGGGCCGGGCATTCCGGAAAGCCCGATGGCTATGGTGCTCGCCCGCGGCGGCACGGTAGACGAGACGCAGCCGGAAGCGGGTTGGACTTGGCGATCGTCGGCGATCTTGGGCCAGACGTTTCGCCCGGTCAACGAGGACCGAAGCATACGCGGTCCTTCGCCCTCACCCACCGCGCTTTATTTTCCGGGTTTTGCAGAACCCGCGTTGCCGACATTGGTCGAAAAAGCCGGCATTGGGACAGAAGGCCATGATCGCGTCCGCTTCGTCATGCTCCAGCAAGGACCGACACCGCTCCTGTTGGAAGCAGACGAGGCAGATATTGCGTGCCTGAGCAATAGCTTTACCCACCTCGTTGCGTGCGGCAAGAACAGGTTCTACCCGCGTGCGTTCCATGACAAGATCGAACTGGACGAACTGGCGCCAGACCTGATCCGTCAGCGGCCAGCGTCGTGCATCGTAAGACATGGCTACCTCCCTGCGCAGGATTGGACCATTGCGCTATGAGTGTAGATTACGACAGTTCGGAGCGCGATGTGCCCGTTGGCCGCAACTGCAGATGGCGATCTTCATCAAAGGTCGCTTCTGTTTGATCCCGCGCACGGCACTTCAGCGTCGTCCATCCTGGCCATTTGCGGCATGCAGGCGCTGTCAGATCAGTCATGCCGCGCTGTTCGAGCCCGCGATGCTTGTCCGCCACGGTATGAGGCGGCTGAGACGATCAGCGCACGACTGCGACATGGAGGAAGTGGCGCGCACTTACCGCTCTGTACTCTCGGGGCGTACCCTGACTGGAATCGGAAATTCGCAAGTGGTTGCGGCTTCTGCATCTTGACGCGATGCTTGTGTCATCCTGACGGCCTTTTTGTTGATGGTTGATCGGGACCACGTCACTGCCGTCCCGAATGAGGCTGATGGGCCGCCGCTAAGCAACCGGACAGCTCCGCTGCCGACTGCTGCCCGTGCGTGCCGGAAAGGGCCACGCCCAGCGCGGCAAGTAAGCACTCACGCGGAAGTCCACTTCCCGTCGTGTGACAGGATGTGGGCTTCGACGCCGGCAATGCCATCAAGCACAGCCGCGATCTCCCCCGCATCCATCAGGTTGAAGGCGGTGGACAGCGCGTCCGCCAACACCGCCTGGCCGGCCACGACGGTGACGCCGGCGTGACGCTGGGGCGTCGCCCCGCTACGCGGATCGATGATATGGCTGAACTGCCCTTCCGCGTCGAAGCGGAAGCCGAGCGGGCTCGATGTGGCGACGGCACGGTCTTCCACTTCAAGCACCTTGAGGATGCGGGCGCTGTCCTGCGGATCGGAAATGCCGACGCGCCATGGCCGGTCGCCCGGAGCCGAGCCGATGGCACGGCTTTCGCCCATGTCGACCATGGAACGCTCGATACCGCCGGCCCGCAGGAGGTTCACGACCTTGTCGGTGATGTAGCCTTGCGCGATGCCGTTGAGCGTCAGTGCGGAGCCCTGGACCGGAAGCTCGATCCTGTCGGGGGAGCAGGTGATCCGCTCGAGACCGACCCGAGCGAGGCATTCGCGCACGATCCCGACCGAGGGTCCGGCCTCTGATGCGCCAGGCGTCGAGAAATGGTGGCGGTAGACCTCCCATAGCGGCTGCACGGTGGGATCGAAGGCGCCGGCAGTGCGCACGTTGGCCTCGCGGCTGAGCAGCAATATCTCGACCAATTCCTTCGGCGGCGCGACGAGGAAGCGCTGTCGGTTGAGCTGCACTAGGTCCGAATCGTCGCGGTAGAGGCTGAAAACGCGCTCCAATCGGCGCATTTCGGCCACCACCATGCCGGCCAGCCACTCGGCGGTCGCATGATCCGGGTGATGGATGACGAGCGAAGCCTGCGCGCCCATCGCCTCGCCCCGCCAGGTCACCGCCTCGGGCGAGGTGTAGCCGCGTAGCGGCAACAGGCTCATGCCGGCCGCCGCCGCGCTGATGCCGATGATACGGCGTCGGGAGATCATGCTGGACGTCATGTCAGTGAACCTCGCGGGAGGGTACAGACGCATCACCAGCGCCGGGTTGCTGCTCCAGAATATAGTCGCGCGGAACGGCGTCGAAGCGCACGATATCCCCGCCATGATCGCCGGCAAAGGCTTTCGCCGCTTCCTCGGTGGAGAAGGGCACGGCCTCGGCGGCGCCCATGCCGCCCTTCCGGTCGCTGCCGATGACAAAAAAGGCCTGCCTTGCCTCCACCCAGTTGTCGGCTCCGGGCTTGTCCCAGGTTGGCGCCTTTCCCATGTCGGAGACGTAGATCGCCTTGATGTCCTTCGGCTCTTCCGGCAGCATGGTGAAGGCGATGGCGTCGCGCGCCGAGGAGAACCAGATCGGCTCGTCATATTTGGCGAGGATGATCTGCCCCTTGGGGCCGGTATGTTCGAGGATGTTCATGCCGCAATAGCGGCCCATCGCGTCTTGCGTCATGGCGAAGGGCGCGGGCGGCGCCTCGGTCTCGCGCTGGCATGCGCCGAGCATCAGCAGGCCGGCCAGAAGCGCAATCGAAAGGCGAATTCTCACAGCTCCCTCCTTGAAAAGACAGCAGCAGCCAGCGCCATCGGCACCACGATCCATGCTGCGAGTGCAGCCAGTAGTGCGGCCGGCCGCAGAGCCGCGCTCTGCACGATGCCGACCATGCCGGAAGCCGCCGCGATCTCGTCCGAGCCTGCGAGGTTGAGCAGCCGGTAGGCGTCTGTCGGATTGAACAGCAGCAGCGCCTCCAGCATGCCGCCGCTCATGAGCCGCCCCTGGTCGGCGACCAGCAGCGCTAGCAGCGCCATGTCGTAGAGGATGACAAAGACCAGCCAGATGCCGACGGCGATGCCGCCGGCCGTACCGCGGACGCGCACCAGCGCGCTGACCAGATAGCCGATGGCCACGAATACGGCGCCGAGCAGCACCGACGAAGCCGTCATCGTCGTGAACGCCGTCCAACTACCGCCGCCGATCGCCTTGCCGGTGGCCAGCAGCGCAACGGCCGCCAGGCCGTAGCCGACGCAGGTGGCAAAGGCGAGAATGGCGATGTGGCCGAGGTATTTGCCAATCAGCACCTGCCAGCGCCGCACCGGATAGGAAAGAAGCAACGTCATGGTGCCGCGCTCGATCTCACCGACGATGGCGTCATGGGAGATAAGCAGGGCGATCAGCGGCACTATAAAGATGGTGAGACTGGCCAGGCTGATGACCACCACGTCGAGCGCACCGGCGCCGACCGTGCCGGTGGGCGCGCTGCCGAGCAAAGCCAGCGTCAGCGCCAGCGCCGCCAGCAGCCCGGTCGCCGCCAGAACCCAGCGATTGCGCAGGCCCTCGCGCACCTCCTTGGCCGCAAGCAAAAGGATGGTGTTCATCGAGAAACCCTCCCCGCCAGGAAATGGGCATAGAGTTCATCGAGGCCAGGCGGTACCATGTCGAGGTCCTCGAAAGGCGCGTCCTCGCCGGCGGCGCGGCGCAGGAAGGCGGCCTTATCCTCAGGCGTGGCGTCGAGTTCGACGATATGGCCATTGATCTGCCTCAAACCCGCGGGCTCGCCCATCCATTCGCGCAGGCGCTGGGCGCCGCCCTCGGCAGTTCGCAGGCGGATTCTAGTCGGCAGCCGCGCGATATCGCGCAACTCGTCCAGCGAGCCATCGGCGATCTTGCAACCGTCGTTTATGATGACGACGCGGCCGGCATTGCCCTCCAACTCGTTCAGCGCATGCGAACACAACAGCACGGTAGCACCCACCGCTCGCATCTCGCGTACGATTGCGTAGAATTTCTGGCGCAGTTCCGGGTCGAGCCCGGTGGTCGGCTCGTCAAGTAGCAGCACCGCCGGCTCGCCGATCATGGCCTGGGCGAGGCCAAGCCGCTGACGCATGCCCTTGGAATAGGTACCGACGCGCCGGTCTGCTGCATGGGCGAGGCCAAGCCGCTCCAGCAGCGCGACCTCCTCATCCTTCCCTCCGCCCTTGAGCCGTACATAAAACCGCAGCGTCTCGCGGCCGGTGAGGGCAGGATTGAACGAAACGTTCTCCGGCAGGTAGCCGAGGCGCCGGCGCACTGTGGCATCGCCTGCCGCCGGGTCCTGGCCTAGCACACAGACCGCGCCGGCTGTGGGGCGCACAAGGCCGAGCATCAGTTTAATGAGGGTTGTCTTGCCGGCGCCATTGTGGCCCACCAGTGCGATCACCTCGCCGGCGCCGGCGGCGAAAGAAACCCCGTCCACGGCCTTGACCGGCCCATAGTGACGGGAAGCCGACCTCAGTTCGACAATGAGGCTCATGGCAGCTCCGTTCCCTTGATGCCGGCAGGCTTCATCAGCGGATGGCTGTCGATAACACCGCCGGGAAAGATCGCCGGAAAACGTGACTGCGCCCAGCGGATCACCTGCACGGCCGGGCTGTTGACCAGCACCTTGGCCGCCGGCGCCTTCCACAGGACCCTGTCCATCATATCGTTGGGTCGGTAGGGACTGTCGGCAATTGCGTCGCCGTCAAGGTCGAAGGCGGGATTGTCGCTCCAGTAATTGCCGCGTCCGCCGCTCGACCAGTCGAGCGAGCGAGTGCCGACATATTTGACCTGGTTGCGGTTGCGCAGGAAGGCGTTGCCGCTCATGGCGTTGCCCTCGGAGCCGGCGGTGAAGTGCACCCCGATCTCGCAGCCCTCGAATTGGTTGTATGAGAAGCGGTTGCGGTTGGCGTTGTAAATGAACACGCATTTCTCCGGGCCGACACGCGTGCCTTTGGGCGCTTTGGCGGCGGGGGCGCCGGCGCCTTTGGCGGGCGGCATCTCGGGGTTGGCGGTGAAGCGCTGGCCGTTGCTGGTCCAGCGGGCAGCCGGCTGGGCGCGGCCGCGCACCACATTGCCGCGGATCTCGGAGCCGTTGGCGTAGTTGAAGAGAAGGCCGTTGTCGCGGTCGCCGTCCGACACATTGTCGAAGACCTTAAGCCGGTCGGAATACATGATCGCATAGCCGACGATGTTGCCGGTGGACACGTTGTCGGCGATCACGCTGTCGTTCGTGTACATATAATGGATTGCGAAGCGCAAATTGCTGAAACTATTGCCGCGAAACTCGTTTTTCTTGCTGGTGTTGGCGAAGATGCCGTCGCGACCGAAGCTGATGTCGTTGCCCAGCACTCGGGCGCCGGGCGCATTCCACACCGACACGCCGTTGCCGGAACGGTTGGTGCGACCCTGACGCTGGCCCTCGATGAAGTTGCCGCGCGCCACCGCGTCCCGCGAGCCGTGAATCTGGATGCCGTAGAGATTGCCGACGATGCTGTTGCCTTCGATAAGCGCGCGCTCGGCGGCCGGCGCGGCGAATACGCCGGCATCCAGCGTGTCGATATCCGTACCCGAGCCCTCGATGCGCAGGCCGCGAACGACAGTGTCGGGCGCCTCCAGTGTGACCACACTGCCGAGGCCGCTGCCCTTCAACACCGCGCCCGGCTCGCCTTGCAGCGTCAGCGCCTTGGAGATGACGACTGGCCCAAGATGCTCGCCGCGCGCCAGGCGCAGCACATCACCGGGAGAGGAGGCGTCCACCACCGCCTGAAGCGGTCCCGCAGCCGCCGGCACCGCTATTTCGGCGGCCGCGGCCGCGTGACCGAAAATGGCGGCGACCACCGCCACCATTCCTATCGTTGTAATATGGAACGAATGGTTCACGTCCTAGGCACCTTGCGGTTCCACCAGCATGCGGCCCTTCATCTCCATGTGCATGGCATGGCAGAACCACGAGCAGTAGTACCACCACACGCCGGGCTTACTGGCGGTGAAAGTCACCGACGCCGTCGCTTGGGGAGCCACCTCCATATTGATGCCGTAATTGATGATAGAGAAGCCGTGGGTCAGGTCCTCCACCTCGTCGATGTTCGTCACATAGACGGTCACTTCGTCACCCTGTTTGACGCTGAAGCTCTCCAGTCCGAAGGCTGGCGCCGCCGAGGTCATGTAGACACGCACCTTGTTGCCGTCGCGGATCACCTCGCTGTCCATCATCAGATCGATGCCGTCGGCTTCTGCCTGCTTGACCGCATCCGCGAAGAACGGGTCGTTGCGGTCCCAGACATTGACCGGGTTGATCTTCGAGCGGTGGACGATGGTGGCGTCATGAGGCTCGGCGAAGCTCGGGCCGTCATGCACCAGCACCATCTGATCGCCGGAGATGTCGATTAACTGGTCGTTCTCCGGCTTCAGCGGGCCGACGTTCAAGTAGCGGTCCTTGGAAAACTTGTTGAGCGAGATCAGCCATTTTCCGTCCGCTTCCTTGGTCTGACCCATAGACGTATGGTTGTGGCCGGGCTGGTAATGAACGTCGAGCTTCTGGCGGATAGGATCGACCGCCTGGCCCGCATAGGAACGCTTAGCATCCTCGATGTTCCACTTGCAGATCTGGCTGTCGATGAACAGGGTAGTATAGGCGTTGCCCTTGCCGTCATAGGCGGTGTGCAACGGCCCGAGCCCCAGCTCCGGCTCGGCTACCACCGTGTCGCGGGGCTCGATCTTGTCGTCGAACAGCTCGTCGAACTTGCGCACGTCGAACACCGTCACCGTGGGCGAGAGCTTGCCGTTGGCCACGACGTGGATGCCGTCGGGCGCGGTGTTGATGCCGTGCGGGCTGTTGGCGATCGGAACGTAGCGCGTGTAGGGCGAACCGTGACGGCCGTCGATGACCGGCACGCCGCCCATCTCCTTGAAGTCTCCCTTCTTGACCGCGTCTTCGATGCGCTGGAGGTTGAAGATGACGATCCAGTCCTGCTCCTTCTCCATCATCTCGGCAAGCGTGACGCCTTCTTCGGAATTGTAGCAGGTGGCAAAGGCGTATTTGCCTTGGTAGTCCGCGTCGACGTTGTCGAGATTCCCGTCCACCATAACCTGCCAGGCCACCTCCATCGTCTCCCCGTCCACGGCGGTGAAAATGGCGTGATACTGCTTCGGATCGTCCAGGATCTTGCCATCATTGGGAATTGGCGCGCGGTCCTCGCCATTGCAGAAGACATAGCCCGTCTTGGGATATTTCTGGACACGAAGGCCGTGTACCGTGTGCTGGTTCGGCAGTTGGATGATCTTGTCGCAGCGCATCACGTCGAGGCGGATACGGCAGACACGGGTGTTGGCCTTGTCGTTGGCATAGAGATAGCGGCCGTCATAGGTGCCATCGGTCTGCGAGGGATGCGGGTGGTGCAGGTCGCCGTTGAGATAGGTACCGCCAAGGTCCTTCAGGAACTCCTTCGTTTCCGGCAGCAGTCCCTCGGTCAGGACCTTGCGGCTCTCGTTGGTCTGGCCCCACCCGGTGGCGCTGCACCGGTTGAAGACCGGAATGCGCATGAGTTCGCGCATCGACGGAGCACCCATGATTCGCACCTCGCCGGTCTGGCCGCTGGAGAAGAACACATAATACTCGTCCAGTTCGCCTGGCTTGACCTCGAACTCCTGCTCGCCTTTTTCGTCTGCCGCGGCCGACGAGACGACGCCCCCGCCCCGTGTCAATCCGCCTCCTAAGCCTGCGGCCCCCGCTGCGGCTACGACAGCGGTAGTGCCCAGCAATTGACGCCTGCTCAGAATGGTCTTCTTGTCCTGATCTTCCTGCGACATGCTCCGTCTCCTTTGTTGGCGTGTCAGCCTGTTGCATTGGTGTCTGGTTGCGAGGTCGCCACCGGCGCACCCTTGTGGCTGATGACCGGCGGCTTTGCCGGCCCTTTGCCACCTAAGGTGGGTGAAGACAGAGCCGCGAACTTCTCCCGTTTCAACCGCACCTGAATCATGTGCGGGCAGCGATGATCGTCGTGGTAGAGTTCCTGGCAGTGCATGCAGTAGATGCACTCGTTGACATTGATCTGCCCTTCGGGATGGATGGCATCGACCGGGCATTCCTTGGCGCAGCGCTGGCAAGGAGAGCCGCATTCTGGGTAACGCTTGAGCCATTCGAACATGCGGATGCGACCCGGAATGGCAAGCGCGGCACCCAGCGGGCACAGATAGCGGCAGTAGAAGCGCTCGATGAACAGACCCGCCGTCAGCAGCGTCAACGCAAAGATCACGAAGGGCCATTCGCGAGCGAATTTGAGGATGATCGCCGTCTTGAACGGTTCGATCTCGGCATAGGTCTCAGCCAGTGCAACGGAGTAGAACGACAGGCCGAACAGCCCGAGGAAAATCACGTACTTGATTGGCCAAAGGCGTTCATGGAGGCCGAAGGGCAGCCTGATCTGCGGCACCTTCAACCACTGGGCAAGGTTATTGGTCAGTTCCTGCAAGGCGCCGAAGGGGCAAAGCCAACCGCAAAATGGGCCTCTGCCCCAGAACAGCAGTCCCGCCGCAACCGCCGCCCATAGGATGAAGACAAGCGGCGCGGCGAGAAAGAACTCCCAATTGAAGTCCGTGACAAGGGAATTGGTGAAGGTCAGCACGTTGACTACGGACAATTGCGCATTTGCGTACCAGCCGAGCCAGATCAGCGTGAACAGCAGGTAGCCGCGCCGCACCCAGACGAACAGGCGCGGGCGCCGCACCAGCCAGTTCTGGAAAAAGAAGATTGCGGTCAGCACAAGAAGCGCAACAACGGTGATGCCGATCTCCAACTTGTTCAGTTTCCATATTCTCACCCATAAAGGCTCCTCATCAGTCAAGCCCTGGGGGGAGGATCCGGCAGCGTCCGAAACGGCCACGCCAGGCTTTAACGCTTCGGTTGGCTGCGCAGGGTGTGGTGCGGCAACGGCGACGGGCACCGCCTTCAGATAGCGGTCCGGCAGCGTGTAGCCGAGGTTGAAGGGGAGCGTGGCCTTGTCGCGGGCGCCGAAGCTACGCTGGACGAGAAGTTGCAACTCCCACGGTTTGGAAAGGTCCAGCGGGAACTCCTCCGGCACCGCGAACAGCGCAATCTCGCGCAGATGCGGCGCGCCTTCGGCCGAAAGGTCGCCGAGGCGCGTATGGTCGCGGTCGCGAAATCGCACGCCTTGGCCGTCCTGCATCAGCTCTATACGGTCGAAGATGCCGCCGCGCACATAGCCGGAGCCCTTGAAGGAATAGACGCCGTCGCCGGCTACCACGATGGCCTGCTGGCCGCGTTTCAGCTTCTTGCGTAAGCGTTCATAGACAGTATCGCCCAACAGACTCCTGCCGATGACAGGCACGCTGACCGGCGCAACAAACAGGTCGATGAAGCGGTCGTCGGTATTGCTGGTCTCCGGACGGCCGGCGGCCTGTGTCTGACCCGCATCGGCGAAGGCCTTCGTCACCTCACCCACCGTCATGCGCAGGCTGCGCACCGAACCGTCGCCGACCAGCGTGTTCCAATCGAGGATTTCAGACACGTCAGGGTCGACGGCCCTGGATGGCAAAGTGGGCGCGCCGCCGGCATCCGCCGCTTCGGTGCCGCCCAGCCGACCGGCGCGGATCAGTTTCACGGCCGAGCGCACCACGCTGTCGCCCATCACCAGTACCGTCACGGTTGCGCCGCTGACGATATCCACCTGCGGAATCTGCTCCTGCCCGGCCGCGACGCGGCCTAGATCCTTGCCGATCAGCTTGTTCAGCGAGGCGACAACCTTGGCCTGGGGGATGCCGATGAGGACGATGGGCTCCTTGTGCTCGACCAACTTGAAGCCTCGGACGACGCCCTTGGGATCGATACCCACGAGGATGCGGATCGGCTTGCCCGAATAGCCGACCGAGCTGGTGTAGTCGGTATTCAAATAGGCGTAGCCGATCGTCTGGTCAGCCGACAGAACGGGCACGAGCGGGGGACTTCCTTCGGCCTTGCCATAGGCGTCCGCACCTTGGATCAACTCGCCCGGCTGTGTGCCAGACAGGAAACGCTGCAGGCTTTCGTCCGCCCGGACCTGGAAAGTCAAGGCGGCTAGGCAAGTCAGCACGGCAATCAGGCAAAAGCCGGCGTGCAACAACAATCGGGCAGCCATGCCGGTCTGGCTGTCGCTGTCACTTCTTCGCCCCCGACCCTGCAAAACCATGTCCACTGAATACCGCACTTTCCCCCCGCCCTGGGATGGGCGGCTTGCGGGGGCAAATGTTGACGGGTTTTCCCGTTGCGTCCTTGATCCAAAACAAAAAGAACCTTGCCGCACAGAAGAGGTATCCTTTGATCCGGCGCAAACAAATTGGCTGGAAATCTCCTATGGTCACAGCATACGAACATACGACCGTGGGACAGCCGCAGGAGCGATGGAATGACCCGCCTGAGGTCCGAACCTGCAACGCAGGTTCGCTCGATGGACGAACTCCTGGCCGTTGCCTACACCATGGAAAAGGAAACGGTTGATCGGTACGCGGCACTTGCCGAGCGCATGCATGCCGCTGGTCGGCAGGATCTCGGCGAGGTGTTCAAACGACTGCTGCGCGAGAAGACCAGCCATATGAACCTGGTGATCGCCTGGTCGCGCCAGGCGCTCCGCCACGTGCCTGCCGCAGTCGAGCAGGCTCCGGTGGATGTGTTCGACGATGAAGGCGCAGCGCTGGTCTCGCCCGAGCTTCAGGACGCCTACCGCTCCTTCGCCATGGCGGTCCGCAACGAGGAACGCGCCTTCGCATTCTGGTCCTATGTTTCCGCCAGCGCCCCTACCACTGAAGTCCGCGACGCCGCAGAGCGCATGGCGCGAGAAGAACTTGAGCACGCCAAAACTCTACGACGAGAGCGGCGCAAGGCGTTCTTTCAACTCAAGCACGACGCGGCGGCGGATCAGCAGCCATACGATCTAGCCGCCCTCGAATTGGAAGTCCGCAAGGGTTTCAATGAACGTTTTCATATAGACAAGAAGCAGAGTGAATATCGAGACCTCGCCGACGAAGCTCGCAAGCTCTCTCTCGTTCTTGCCTCGAACCCACTGCAGGAGCCTGCACCCGTCGGGCCGCCCCCTCCACGGTCTTTGGACGCGCTCTGCGAGTGGCTGGCCGACTACTACATCGAGGCGGGGGAGCATCTACCTTCACAGGCCGCGCGCGACCGGGCGCAGATCCTTGCCACCGTAGCTGTCAGGCGCCTCGCGCTGATGCGCCATCTGGATGCGAAATAGCAGGGGCTCGCCTACATTCGAACTTGGCAATCCGACGAAGTACGGTGGAATGGTTGACGCCAAGACTGCGCGTCGCACCCGACAGGCATCCGCGCGACCGCAAGAACACCCGCAGCGGCAAAGCAGTCTGAGGCGCCACAGCTTGAGTCCGAAGAAGTCTGGCGTGTATGTCGAAGCTACAGAGCATACAAGTTAGAGTGGTCGTCGGAGGCCTTGGAACTGGTGGTCGATATGACACAGTCGCAGAGACTCCCCGTCCTTCTTGGTGATGGAATCTAGACGAAACGACCTGCAGAAAGCAGACCGTCTGGTCCCGTGAAGAGTTTCGGGCGCCGGCAGGCGCACGAAGGTCCCCGAGGAAGGAACCCGCAGGCCACAATCAATGGCTATATCGTGCCTCCGCGCGGTGTTGTCGGCCCGGCTCTGGTCTGGACGCTTGCCTTTTCTGCGTCAGGAATCACCATGGACACGCGTGGATCCGTTGCCGCAGGTTGAGCGCCTGTGGCGGGAAGCCGGATCAAGCCATGCTGGGTCATGGAGTGGTCTCCTGGTTCGGTGTCGTGTTGTCCGGCGGCCCGCGCGGCTGCCGCCAGCGTTCGAACGTCTCGATCACGATCATGCGTCCGCCGCAGCAGGGGCATGGCGGACGGAAGTCGTCCGGTTCGCCCAGGGTGTCGTCGTCGGGCGGCGCGGCGACGTCCAGGAGTTCACGGGCGAGCGCAAGGCTGACCTTGCGGGAACTGCTGGCAAGCAGGCCGTAATGCCGGATGCGGTGGAAGCCGCAGCAGGAAGCGGCGGATGAACTTGTCGGCCGCAAGCGTCATGACTTGCTGCCGGTTCGCGCCGTTGCGACGATAGTCCTTGTAGCGGAAGGTGACGCCGCTCTGATCGAAGGCGATCAGCCGGCGGTTCGAGATCGCAACCCGGTGGGTGTAGCGCGACAGATAGGCGAGCACCGCTTCAGGCCCGGCGAAGAGCGCCTTTGCGTAGACCACCCAGCGCTTCTTCCGGCCGGGGAGAGATGGTGAAGGAAGGCCCGCCGATCGGCGAGGTGCGCCATCGATCCCTCCCGTTTAAGCCTCCTACATCGCCATGTCCGGTGTCATCGTTTGCGCCGGCTTCTCCTCCGCAATCTCCGTCATCGTCGCCTCGGTCAGCAGCAGAGTGCTCGCGACCGACACCGCGTTCTCCAGCGCAACGCGTACGACCTTGGTCGGGTCGATGATGCCTGCCTCGACAAGATCAACATACTGCTTGCGACCGGCATCGAAGCCGAAATTGCCTTTGCCTTCCAGCATCTTCGCGACGACCACGCCGCCATCGACCGCGGAGTTCTCGGCAATCTGACGCACGGGCGTCTCAAGTGCTCGTTTCAGAATCTGAACGCCAGTACGCTCGTCGCCTTCAACAATCTTCTCCTCCTCCTCGACGGTCGCGATGCAGCGCAGCAGTGCGAGCCCGCCACCGGGAACAATGCCTTCGGCGACCGCCGCTTTCGTTGCGCTGATCGCATCGTCCAATGCTTCTTTCTTCGATTTCATCTCCAACTCGGTCGGCGCGCCAACCTTGATGACCGCAACGCCGCCCGCCAACTTCGCCAGCCGTTCCTGGAGCTTCTCGCGGTCGTAATCGCTGGTCGTATCCTCGATTTCCCGCCTGATCTGCTCGATTCTTGCTTTGATCGCCTTGCTGTCGCCGCTGCCGCCGACGATGGTCGTATTTTCCTTGTCGCAGACGACACGCCTTGCACGGCCGAGTTGCTCGATCGTCACGTTCTCCAGCTTGATGCCCAGTTCCTCGGAAATGACCTGCGCGCCCGTGAGAATCGCCATGTCCTGAAGCATGGCCTTGCGCCTGTCGCCGAAGCCTGGCGCCTTGACCGCGCAGCTCTTCAGGGTGCCGCGAATGTGGTTGACGATGAGCGTAGCGAGTGCATCCCCTTCAACCTCTTCAGCCACGATAAGCAGAGGAGCGGCGGATTTGGCGACTGCATCGAGCAGCTTGACTAGGTCGTTGAGCGAGCCGATCTTGCGGTCGACGACCAGAACAAGCGCATCTTCAAGCACAGCTTCCATCTTGTCCGGATCGCTCACGAAATAAGGCGACAGGAAACCGCGATCGAACTGCATTCCCTCGACCACATCGAGAACCGTCTCGGTCGTCTTGGCCTCCTCGACCGTGATGACGCCGTCATCGCCAACCTTCTCCATTGCTGCCCCGATCAACGCACCTATGCCGGCATCGTTATGCGCCGAGATTGTTGCGACCTGTTCCTTCTCCCGGCGGGTCTGAACCGGCTTGGAAATCGCCTTCAACGTGTCCACTGCGCGCTTCGCGGCCCGATCGAGACCGCGTTTGATGTCGATCGCACTGGCACCGGCCACGACATTGCGAACGCCGTCGGCAAACATGGCGTGGGCAAGGATGGTCGATGTGCTCGTGCCGTCGCCAACCATGTCGCCCGTCTTCTCCGCCGCCTGCCTGAGCATGCGCACTCCGAGATTCTCCTCCGGATTCTTGAGGTCGAACTCCTTGGCGATGGTGACGCCATCATTACAGACGATAGGCACCCCCCATTTTCTTTCGATCAGCACAGATTTGGAGCGCGGCCCGAGCGTGACCCGCACGGCATCGGCGAGTTGCGTGGCACCGCGCAGGATCTTCTCGCGCGCCTCGGACCGGAAAAGTACCTGTTTGTGAGCCATCTCTTTGACCTTCGAAAGGTGCTGCCTGGCAAACTCGCTGCGTCAATCCCGACGCTCGCCGGTAAGCTGCAGGAACATGAGGAACAGGTTGATGAAGTCTAGATAGAGGGTAAGCGCTCCGAGCACTGCCTTCTTCGAGATCGCCTCGTCGCCCTTGGCCTCGGCCTCGATGTAGATGTTCTTGATGCGCTGCGTGTCATAGGCGGTGAGCCCTACGAAAAGAATCACGCCGATGACCGAAATCACAAACTCGAGGGCAGGCGAAGCAACGAACAGGTTGACGACGCTCGCAAGGATGATCCCGATCAGCCCCATGAACAGGAAGGAACCGACGCGCGTCAGGTCGCGGCCCGTCACATATCCATAAAGGCTCATCGCACCGAACGTTGCGGCCGCGATGAAGAAGGTCCTCGCTATGCTCGCGCCCGTGTAGACTAGGAATATCCCTGAAAGGGAAAGGCCCATCAGGAGCGCGTAGACCCAGAAGGTCAGCTGGGCGGCCGCCACGCTCATTCGCTCGATCCGAAAGCTCAGAACCAAGACCGCCGCAAGCGGCGCCAGCATGACGATCCAAATCAGCGGGGTTCCCGCAATCTGCTGATAGAACCCTGTCCGTGCCGCAATGTAGCCCGTCAGCCCGCTGACGATCAGACCGCCGGCCATGAAATTGTAGACCCTGAGCATATATTCGCGCAGGCGCGGATCGACATATTCGTGAATATCGGGAGACGCCCCATAATCGAGTCGGACATCCTGCCGGGGATTGTACGCCATCGCCTCGCTCCACTTTCTCCTCCATGCTTGATAACCTGGCACAAGAGCAAGGAACCGGGTTTGACGCGGATCAAGATTATGGCACCGTCGTATGGCACTTTGGGCAGCCCCGGCGTGAGGATAGCTCTCCGACTTTTGCAACGACCCTATGCTGCCACTCGCACGGCCAGACCACCGTGCACACGTCGGGATTGGTTTTCCGCGGGCTTAAATTGTGGGCGAAGTTGCATGTCGAACTCGGAACTGTTGGCGGTCAAGCACGAGCGCTAGAATGTTCGGAACGATATTGATTAACACATCCGGCGCCGACGGCGGTTCCTCAAGGTCGAATTGGAGTTCAAGGACCGCATCTTGGGCACCCGCCGTTGCCACAGGCCAGAAGTAGAAGCGCGAGGCCAAATCCGGATAAATTCCAGCGCGGACGATAGTGCCTGTCGCCAACGACGATTGCGCCGCCTTGCGTTCGGCCTCCTGGAGCTCTACGCCGCCGGCGCGCTCAAGGGAAACGACTTCGCCCTCTGTAACGGGCATCACGACGACGGGAACCTAGAAGAGCGCTGCAAGAGCCTGGCAGGTTATTGAAGTGATCGTCTTTGTATCGTCGGCCTCAACGATTTCGCGGCTCTAGCTTTGCAAAACGGTTGAATGCCTTCGCACGAGGGCCGCCTCGACCGCCTAGCTAGCTCTCGATCGCGCGTCGCAGGCGCCGGATGATCGCCGCTCTGCTTCGTTCGTCGGCGGCGGCGTTGACCTGATCCGTGACTTCGATGAGCAGCTTCGACAGGTCATTATGCCAGTCGAGCCGCGCAACCTTCTCCGGCTTCAGTCGGCGAGGTCTGTTGAGGTCGATCTGTCGCGCGCTCGAAGGTCCGAGTTCATACGCGTCGTCGATCTGCGGGAGGACGATGCGGTTGGACGCGAAAGTGGTTGACAGGCGGTCGCGCAGGCCGGCAAGACCTGTTTCCTCCCCGTGGGTCAGGAAGATGGCGCCATGCACCGGTGAACGGCGTGCCACCCACGAAACGAGCTCGGTCGCGTCAGCATGGCCAGAGTACAGGTCGAACGGAACTATGCGCGCCTTGACGTTGATCTCTTCGCCCTGGATGCGCACGCGCGAGGCCCCGTCGAGGAGGATACGTCCGAGCGACCCTTGCGCCTGGTAACCGGCCATCATGACGGTAGCGTTGGCTCGCCAGAGATTGGCCTTGAGATGATGACGAATTCGCCCTGCATCGCACATGCCACTGGCTGCGATGACGATGAAGAAGCCCGACAGCCGGTTGATCGCCTTGCTCTGTTCGACCGTCTCGGTGAATCGGATCTCGCCTGACCTGAGTGTCTCGAGCAGCTGGTCGCCGCTCTCTATCTCGCCGGCATGGCGCTCAAAGATCATGCTGGCGCGAGTCGCGAGCGGAGAATCCACGAATATTGGCGCAGATGGGATCAAGCCGTTGCGTGCGAGAAGGAACAGGTCAACCAGCAATTCCTGGGTGCGCTCGACCGCGAAAGACGGGATTATGAGAGGGCCTTGCGAGGCTGCCGCGCGCCTGACTTCCTCGCCCAACGTCGCACGGCGCTGGTCGCGCGAAAGTTCCGGTCGATCGCGGTCCCCATACGTGGATTCGCAAATCAGGTAATCAACGCCTTTTGGCCCCTCCGGATCGGCCTGCAGGAGTTTTTGCCCCGGCCCGATGTCGCCAGAAAACAAAAGACGCAGCGGCGCGCCCGTTTCCCCGCGATCGATCTCGATCTCCACCGAAGCCGATCCCAAGAGGTGACCAGCGTTCCAATAGCGGGCGCGCACGCCAGTTCCGACAGTCGTCCAAACGTCGTATTGCACGGGTCGGAACTGCCTCATGCAGGCGGCGACGTCCGCGACCGCATAGATCGGAGACACTTGCAGGCGGCCCCGCTGCGCGTTACGGCGGTTGAGATTCTCGACCTCCATCTCTTGGATGTGCGCAGAATCCGGCAGCATGACCGAGCACAAGTCTATGGTTGGAAGCGTTGCAAATATCGAACCTGCGAAGCCCAGCCTCACAAGCTTGGGAAGAAGGCCGCTGTGATCGATATGGGCGTGCGTGAGAATAACGGCATCGACCGTCTTTGGATCGAACGGGAAGTCGCCGTAGTTCAGCTCTTTCTCGGATTTCGAGCCCTGGAAAAGGCCACAGTCGACAAGGACACGGCAGACACCGGTCTCGATCTCGAAGCAGGAGCCCGTGACGCCGCGAGCGGCGCCGTGAAACCGTAGGATTGGGTACATGATCTCCTTCCTCGACACCCACGGACCGGTGCGACTGCTGTCAGGCAATTGCAGTCGATGTTGGTATTGAACATCATCAGCACGTCATCCGCGCAAATTCGATGACACGCACGGTCATTGCTTTGATCGGCGTCAATTCGATCCGGCTCCGGACGTGCAGATTTCGAAGCGGCACATCGTTTCTCCAAGGTCACAAATATCGGTATGGTGGTGCGGTCTGTGCTGGCCGGCAACGAGCACGCGAAGTTCGAGGCATCAGAAGGTTCAACTATTCCCCCCGTCCACGGCCCGGGCATGGCGGACCTGCCATGGTCGCCAACACGTGGCTAGAAGCAACCTACAGCGAGGTTTATCCTGATGTCACCTCCGATGCGGCGGGTATGAAAAGGCTGTTCAAGCAGTTCTCCTTTCCCGGCGGTGTGCCCAGCCATGTAGCGCCGGAAACGGCGGGCTCCATCCACGAAGGCGGTGAACTCGGCTATGCCCTTTTCCAAGCCTACGGCGCAGCCTTCGACAACCCCGACCTGATCGCCGCCGCTTCGTCGGCGACGGCGAGGCCGAGACAGGACCGCTCGCCGCGGCGTGGCACTCGAACAGGTTCCTGAACCCCAGGATCGACGGCGCGGTGATGCCGATCCTGCATCTCAAAGGCTACAAGATCGCCAACCCGACTGTGCTCGCCCGGATGGATGATGAGGAGCTTCGCAACCTTTTCCGCGAGCTCGGTAACGAGCCGTTCTTCATAGAGGGCCATGAGACGAGGGCGATGCATGAGCTGATGGCCAGGACACTCGACGAGGTGCTGGATCATATTCGGGGCATTCAGTATGGCGCGCGGGCACAGGGATGGTCGCAAGATCGACCGCGCCGACCGATGATCGTGCTACGCACTCCCAAGGGCTGGAGCGGACCAAAAGAAGTGGACGGGCAGAGAGTCGAGGACTTCTGGCGCTCGCATCAAGTACCGGTGTCGAATGCTCGCGGCGATGCGTCTTCCATTCGTGGGGATTGAGACACCCCTCGTTGTCGAACGGTAAGAGAAGGTCGTAGCCTTCGTCACGCGCACCTCCCGGATGAACCTTCTCGCGCGAAAGCAGCAGACGCACGAGGCGAAAATTTGCGGGCAAAGTCGTTGTGTCGTTCATGAGATGCTCCCTTTCGGCATTCCTCATGACAGGTCGGCAAAAAGGCCGTCCTTGATTGGCATCAAGGCTTTGTCCAGGGCGAGAAGACAAAGACAGCACCGCCCAGCGCGCCGGCTCCAGCTGTCGCCAGAAGCAACGGTGCCCAGAAGCGAGCCGGAGACGTTGCCATGGCCAGGATCACTCTTACAAACGCGTTGATGGCGATGGCTGCAAGAACGGCCCGCCCGGCCGTTTCGGCCGGGATGAACGTACCCACCAGTCGCAGCACGCTGAGCACCGCGACGTCCACGTCGACCGCGCCGGAAATAGCCGTTGCGGTAATGAGGCCCTCGGTTCCGATGTAGCCGGCGAGAGCGGCATTGGCCGTCGAGACGACTGCGAACAGGAGAGCGAACAACAGTAGCGGCCCGAGGTCAAACGGACTGCGCGAGGACGTGTCGACGCCGCCAGTATCAACTCCTCTGGCCAGCATAAGGGCGCTGCAGAGACCGAATGTGGCCGCAGCCGCCAGAGCCGAAGGCAAGATCGTGAGAAGCACGCGCGGCTCGACGAGGCAGACGATGAAGGCGATGCGCGCCAGCGAAACCGTTGCCGCCAGCATGGCCGCCCCTGCCAGGTGATGGTTCCTCTTTTCCGCTCCTGCCATGCGGGCGAGCGCGAGCGTGACCGCCGTCGAAGAAATCAACGCCCCGCAAAGGGCACTAACGGCGAGTCCGCGAGTTTGGCCGAGGATCCGGACCGCAACATAGCCGAGATAGGAGATGGCTGCCGTCAGGACCGTGAAGAACCAGATTTCCCAAGGATTGAGTCCACCCCAGGGGTCGACAGTGCGATTGGGAAGAAGTGGCAGCACCATCGCCGTCATGACTGCCAGGATGAGTGCAGAGCGTAATTCCAGCCAGGTCAGGCGTTTCAGCAGTCCATGCAGAACCTCGCGGCTCGCAAGAAGGGCGGCAAGAGCCGCCGCCGCCCCGGCGGCCGCCGCATAATCCCCCGCGACCGCAAGGGCTCCCAGCGCAAATACGCCAAGGCCCGCCATGACGCCGGTAACACTGAAATCCTCGTCGTGCGCTGCCTCCCGTACCTTGTAGAGGGCCAAGACGGCTGTGAAGCCGAGGAAGCCCGCTATCAGCACTGAGACTGCATCCAGCGATTGCGCAAGCGCGGCGAGGACACCGCCGAGGAGACCGGAAATTCCATAAGTTCGGATGCCGGCCGTCCGGCTCCGGTCGGGTGCGTCGCGTTCGCGCCAGCCGCGTTCCAGGCCGATCAGCAGACCGATCGCAAGGGCGAGGCCGAGACGAGCAAGAAGCGTGTCCATGACGCAACAATCATGCCGCTGCGTAAGGCAGGCGATCGCGGACCCAGCGAACAATCTGCGCCCTTGTCATCGCCCCGGATTGGCGCGCGATCTCGCGGCCGCCATGGAAGAGGATCATCGTAGGAATGCTTCGGATACCGAGTTCGGAGGAAATCGCCTGGGCATTGTCTGAATTGAGCTTGGTCAGCACCACATCCGGCTCAAGGTCCTTCGCCGCCTGCTCATACGCCGGCGCCATCATCTTGCACGGGCCGCACCAAGGCGCCCAAACGTCGACGAGCACCGGCAAGGTCGTCCGCGCCAAGTGGCGCCTGAGCGTCGCTTCGTCGACATCCACGGGATGGGCCGCGAAAATCTTGCGGCCGCATTTTCCGCACTTCGCGGACAGAGCGGGGCGCTTCGCGATGAGTCGGTTGACGCTGGCGCAAGAGCTGCAGACGATCATTTCTTCGCCCATCGCAGGACCTTCATGATTAGACGGAGGTAATCTGCTGTCCATATCTCGTTCCAACCAGGGCTACGTCCGTTTAGCGACTTAGAGCAACGCCTCGCTGTGGCGGAGGCCCTGGGCATCGGCATCCAGAACCTGGCGCGCCGTGCGTTACGCGTGATGACTATGCGGCTGGATATTGCAGTCAAGCATGCTAGCGTGAACAATATTTCGCAGAAACTGGATCTCCCGCAACGAATAGACGCTGGCACGGGATGGGCGCATCCCTGTCATCTTCGATCCTCCAGCTCATCCATTACAAGGATGAACGGAGACGCCATGCGAGCATTGATGCCGATCAAAGCATTATTGGGTCGGAACAAGAATTGTTTCCCGCTGACACGCGGACTTTATCAACCAAAGACAGCTACGGCCGATTTGATAGTGATGCCGCCACTGCGCATGTTCCTCGATACGATCACTGCCCAGTCCGCCAACGAGTATGGTCGCAACGCTTTGGAGGTTCTCGATCAGAAAGTTGGCTGGCTTCGCCTGCTCAGCATGAAGCCAGAGCTTGAGTCGATGGTTGAGGACAACGAGGCGTCACCCTTGGCCTTGGCGGCCGAACAGTATGCAACCCTAAGCAAATATGCAGGGGCGTTCCTGCAGGCGTTCACGTTCCAGTCGGCGCGGCGACACGATCCGCTTCTCGCGGCAATCTCGCTGTGAAGCGAATGTATGCCGAGAAGCGTCGGACACTCCCGGATCGTGTTCCGGTCACCCACCTCAGCCAAGCCGATCGACGGCTCATCTTCGAACAGGAAAAGCCCGATCGTCGTCTCTACGAGATCGCCACGCTCGCCGCTTTGCGAGACCGGCTTAGATCTGCCGACATATGGGTCGACGGCAGCCGATCCTTCCGGCCGATCGACGAGCATCTGATGCCGCGGTCGACATTCACCACCATGAAGGAAGAGGATCGACTTGGATTGGGCGTCCACGGTGACGGCGTGGCGTGGCTTGCCGAAGCGCGGCAGATGCTCGACTTCAGCCTGAAGCGCCTTGCGCACAGAGCACGGTCCGGAAAGCTCGACAGTGTTCGTCTTGAGGGCGGGACGTTGATCGTGACGCCAACGGCTGGGGAGGTCCCGGCGGCGGCCGAGGAACTGAATGCCGAAATCAGCGATATGTATCCAATGGTTGAAATACCGGACCTGTTGAAGAAAGTGCACGATTGGACCGGCTTTGCCGACCACTTCACGCATGTTCGCACCGGCGACGTGCCGAGAAATATTTCCGCCATGCTGGCCGGCGTGCTGGCCGATACGACCAATCTCGGTCCTAAGAGGATGGCGAGCGCATCCAAGGGCATCAGCGCTCACCAGATCGTCTGGATGCGTCCGTTCCATGCGCGATCCGAGACCTACCGCGCGGCGCAGGCCTGCGTGACGGACGCACACAGCCGCCATCCGCATTCTCGCCTTTGGGGCAATGGCACGACGTCATCATCCGATGGCCAATTCTTCCGCGCGAGCGACCGAGCCGCGAAGCGCGGTGACGTCAATCTGCACTACGGTAGCGAACCGGGCTCGAAGTTCTATAGTCATCTGTCGGATCAGTACGGCTACTTCAGCATCTTGCCGATCAGCCCGACGGAAAGCGAGGCGGCCTATGTGCTCGATGGGCTGTTCGATCAGGACACGATCCTCGACATCCAGAAACACTTCACCGATACGGGCGGTGCAAGCGACCATGTCTTTGGACTGTTCGACCTGATCGGTAAACGCTTTGCGCCTCGGCTGCGCAACCTCAAGGAGCGGAAATTCCATACATTCGAGAAAGGCGATGCATACCCGGCGCTATCGAACCACATCGGGGCACCGCTCAACGCCACTCTGATTCTCGACCATTGGGATGTTCTTGCCTGCGATCATGCGTCGGGCACGTGGGTCATGATCCAGCGGTAGGCCGAGCGCAGCCTCGATCGTCGAAATATGGGCCAGAAACTCATCAATGCCGTCGGTTCGAAAACCGCGAACAAAGAAGTGCGCCACGGGACGAGCGAACAACGCCGTCTCGCGAGCGGAGACGCTGTCACCCAAGGCACTGTCGTTCAGCCAGGCAATTTCGTCGTTGCTGCCTCCGTCCAGAGGATAGGTGATCGGCCTTTCGTACTCATGTTCGTCACCATAGACATCGATGTGCCACGCTGGTTCCCAGCTTAGGCTGTCCGGAGAAGGCGGCGGAACCCGGCGTGCAAAGACATCGGAATCGAGGGTGTAAACCCACGGAATTTCGAAACCTCTCCACTCCATTTCCCTCAACCCGCCAATTCGCTCCCACGGGATCGTGAGAAGGCCGAAAAGCGCGACCTCGACGGCCGACGGGAGGCCCGTTCGGTGCGGTTCGATTCGTCCAAAATCCTGTCCAAGATTCACGAACAGGCCAGGCAGGCGCCTGCCTTCAGGGCCGTTGTCGTCGTGCTCGACCTGCTCCTCGATGACGAGCCAGTTAAACTGCGAGAAACGTGCGCTATCCAACCACCAATCTATGTTGACGCGATGGAGAACTTGAACGTCAAACAGTTCCTCAAGCTCGGCCGCCGAAAAGCGCCGTACTTGGTTCGGACGGAAGGAGATGGTCGGAAGATCCGATGCCAGATCTAGAGGACACAGGTGCAGCCACCGCGACGTCGTGCTGTCAATCGCCTTGTCGAGCCTGAATGCAATCTCGGTTGGACTTGCTGCCAGGCCGGACCCCTGGCCACCGACGAGACAGGCCAAGCCGAGCTGCCGGAGCGCCGAGGCCAACGAAAACCGCAACATGGAACTCCATCGGATATGGGGATACTGAGCCTGACAAAGCTCCACAAAGCGCAAAAAAGCCGGCTGGTTTTGCAGGTGATTGACATCGGTCGACGCTGCCCGCGCCAACTGCTCCAGCCCATGAAGGATGTCGCCATTAGGGCCAACCGTGACGCTCACGATGAACGTGTCCGCGCTGGAGTTCGATAGAGGATGATCCGCCCGGTTGGCAGGATCTGGGTAAGGAAATCAAAATCACGGACATTGCCGGTCAGCACGCTCGCACCTAGCTGACGCGCCTGCAGGAACACGAGGGCGTCATTGACAAACCGGTGCTCGTGCCCCTCCCCCTTGGGTAGATTGCTGAGCCGGAAAAGCAGGCCCGCCAACACGCCGGCTTGCCCCCAGATCACAACGTCGGGCGCATGGAGCCGGTGCACCGGTATTTCGTCCACCGTCGCTGCGACCGTTTCGAGAACGGCCTTCGTGGAATCATGCTTTGGATCGAGCCGACCAAAGGCGTGCGTCAGCTCGGAAAGGCAGACCGAGGAATGGTGGCATAGGCGGTAGGTAAGCAGCCTGTCGACTTCAACCGGTGACCGTCCCTGCAGCACATCTAGGTAGACGCTGGTATCCAGAAACAGCGGTCCCCCGATCGCGGGTTCGTCTGTAACCCACGGGAGGTCCTCATCCCCCCGGCGCTCGAGTGTTCCGGTGTGCTTTTGGGGCTTTAGCGATCGGAGGGTCTCGGAAAGATCAAATCCCAAGATCTATATCCGCCGGGATGCTACCCTTTCGGACGACCAGGCGGGCGCCGAAATCATCTTCGATGGCCAAGCGCGACAGCGCCAGTTCCAACAACTCCGTATCGGAGGTGACATGGGCGCGCTTCTTGGCCGCCTCGACCAACTCAGAGGGCACCCGCCCTGAAAGGCGAGTATTCTTCGCGGCACCCAGGAGGCCGGCAGCTTTCGCTTGCTCAAGCACGAGCCTATTGCGCGCCGACGCGACCTTCGCTTCGCTCTCCGCGGCATTCCTTGTTTGCGCAGCCATCAGAACCTCCTATGTTGAACAGAATATAGATTGCGTTGAACGCGCGGGCAAGGCTTATTAGTAAGGGCCAGTGTGACATCGGGCGGTCGCGCAGACCCAAGAAAGCGATGGAACGGGGGAGAATGATGGATTCCATGCAAACCGAGATCGCGCGTTTCCTAGCGGAGAAAGCGATTCGACAAACGCGTGCGACATACCAACAGGTGGGAGATGCCGTCGGCTGGAACCACCCAACAGGTCGTGGTCTAGGAAAGAACCTGGAAGTTGTGCTTCACGCCCTGCATGATCGCGGACTACCGCCTCTCACGACAATTCTGGTAAAGCGCGGAGAGAGACATCCGGCGCCCGATGCCATGTCGTACATACGTGGAGCCCTGGGCGATATCGACATCGAGGCCGCCCAGCGCGAGGTGTTCTCGTTCGACTGGAGCTCGGTCCCGGACCTGGCCCCCGATGGAGATAGACTTCCAGCCGGCAGGGATCTTTGGCTGACCTCGTTCTGGGGGTTCGACCCAGCAAGTTGGGGGTGCATCGGTTTTGCCGACGAGGCCAAGCGCAACCGGTATCTTCGGCTTTCCAGTCCCAATGCCTTGGTGGCGATCTACGTCACCAAGGGCAAGGGTCCCGAGCAGATGCGGGGAAAGGTCGTCGGTGTTCTGGAGGTATCGCACAACGCCGGCCACGCCAGTCAGTTCATCGCCGGCGATCGCTGGGCCGAGAAGGAAGTTGACCCTGCCTCGCGAGGCAAGTGGCTGTATGCGGTGCAGGCGACGCGCGCGTGGCGTGTCGTTCAGGAGGATTGGAAGCCTGTCGAGCAGTTGTTTCCAGCCGCGTATGCGAGCGCGCACGCCGAGTACATTGGGTCCAGCGGGGTCCAGGTGGGCTCGGCTGAAGCCGAATTCCTTCTGCAGCTCGATGTTTACGAGGTGCCTGTGTATGGCCAGACGAATCGACCGAACGGCACGATCCAGACGCTGGAATCTGCGTTGTCGCCTAGCCGGGCAATCCCTCCTGCAACTGAACCATATTGGGTTGGAGAGACCGACGGTCCTAAGCACCTTTATATCCTGGAGCTCTGCGGGGATACTTCCGCATATCTCGGGCAGTCCCCCGCCGAAGTTGATGGTCAGACTATAGTCAAGGTTGGCTTCTCCCGGAGTCCATCCGCCCGCCGAGATCAAATTCAGAGTGCTTATCCCGACGGTCAGTTCAAGTGGGTGATAAAATACCCGAACCCCGTTCCGGAGGCAGCACCTTATTCGAACGCCAGAGTGGCAATTGCCGGCGAGGATGCCATGAAGCGGCGGCTCGTGACCGAGGGAACCAAGGTGCTGGGCGGGGAGTTTTTTCTCGCCGAAGATTGGCTCGTCCACAGCACCTGGAGAGCCGGCAAGTTTGCCGCTGAGAAAGTCATGGAGGGCTGACCGGGATCTAATCGTTGACGTTGCGTCGCCAGAAATCCGCGCTGAAGTTGTTCCGATGGTCGGCTGCGGCGCATCGTGGATGAGGATTCTGTGCGCTATCGATGACAAGACGATAGTCTCTTGTTCAATATCTTCCCGAAATCGGACAAGCATCATCGTATGGCATTTCGATTTGTTCACACGGCCGACCTTCACCTGGATTCCCCACTGCGCTCGCTGGCGATGCGCAATAGTGATCTCGCCGAGCTGATTGGCGACGCAACGCGCCAAGCCCTGATCGCCATCGTTGATCTCTGCATCGATGAACAGGTCGATGCACTGATCATCGCTGGCGATCTGTACGACGGCGATCAGACGTCAATGAAAACCGCCCGCTTTCTGGCAAGCCAGATGCAGCGGCTTCATGAAGCCAGCATCGCAACGTTCATCATTCGCGGCAATCACGATGCCATGTCGCGGATCACTCAGGAGCTGATCCTGCCACCTTTGGTCACGAGATTTGGTGGGCGCGCCGACGCTATTAACCTCACCAGGGGCGACCTCGACCTTTCCATCCACGGCCTGAGCTTTGCCAAGCCGCAAGCACCGGACAGCCTCCTCGAGAAATATAACCGCCCTACCCCGGACGCGATCAATATTGGAATTATGCATACGAGTCTCGCCGGCGCGCCAGGCCACGATCTCTATGCGCCCTGCAAGGCGTCAGACCTTCATGGCTGGGGCTTCGACTACTGGGCCCTGGGGCATATCCATATCCGTGCACAGCACGCCGGCGATCGCATGGTGATCATGCCGGGGATGCCGCAAGGCCGCGACATCAACGAAGCCGGTGAGAAGACCGTTACGCTCGTCACCGTCAATGATGACCACACCCTCGCCGTCGAAGAACGTGCCACCAGCGTTGCCCAGTTCGAACGGATATCCGTGGATCTTTCCTCCGCTATGACCTGGCGAGAGGCGGCCGAACTTATTGAGCAAGGCATGGGTGTCACCCGTGACCGTACAAGCTCATCAGACCTCGTCGGCCGCCTTAGATTGACGGGTGCGACACCTTTGTCATGGCAGCTGCGCCGCGATGGCGATCTGCTGCTGGCAGAGACCGAGCAGCGTGCCGAACGGCTCGGCAAGACCTGGATCGAGAAGATCGAGATTGCCACCACGGCGCCGATCAGCGCGCCGGTTGGAGGAGCTGCCGCAGACCCGGTCTTGGAACTCGGCGAGCTGATGCGCAACGACATCATTCACCAGCATGGTGTTCGCGAGGCCGTGCGTGATCTGGTCAAGGAACTGCGGGATGATCTGCCACCGGAGGCGCGGGGTTTCAGCGGCGATAACGAAGCCGCGTTCGAAGCCCTGATCGACCAGTTGCTGACGGAGGGCAGCGAGGACATGCTGGCCCGGCTCAAACCAGAAGTGTCGGAGATCAGCTGATGCGCCTGCGCCGGCTCGATCTCACCCGCTACGGAAAGTTCACCGACTATTCGATCGATTTCGGGGAGCATGCCGCCGGAACGCCGGATCTGCACATCGTCTACGGGCTGAACGAAGCAGGCAAATCCACATCGCTGTCAGCCTATCTCGACCTGCTGTTTGGCATCGAAGAGCGAACGAGGTACGGCTTCCTGCATCAGGGCAAGGCGATGGAAATCGGCGCATGCCTCGAATTCGACGGGCAGGCGCATGAATTCAAGCGATTCAAGCAGCGCAGCAATTCCCTTTTGAACGGACAAGGTCAGCCGGTCAACGAAGCGTTGCTGAGCGTCCCGCTCGCTGGGCTGACGCGCGACGCCTATCGGATGATGTTCTCGCTTGATGACCAGACCCTGGAAGATGGCGGCAACGCCATTCTCCAAAGCAAAGGCGATTTGGGGGAGTTGCTGTTCTCGGCGAGTGCGGGCCTCGCCGGCATCAGTTCCATACTTGAGGCTGCGATCACTGAAGCTGATGATATTTTCCGGAAACGCGCCAGCTCTACGAAGATCGCCGGAGTGAAACGCCAGATCGCGGACCTCAAATCGCAGCGCGATGAAATCGACGTCCAGGCCTCGGCTTACAGAACGCTGACGTCAGCGCTCGAACAGGCTGAAACCGCCTATGACGCCGTCATGAAGGAGATCGGGACGACAAGGGTCCGGCATGACGAGATCGCACGCGTCCTGAGATCCCACCCCTTGGCGGCTGACTACCGTCGGGAAGATGAACATCTTTTGGAATATGCGGACCTGCCGCATCCGCCTGCCGAGTGGGCGTCCGCACTTCCTGATCTTATTGTCGAAGAGACGCGGCTTCAGACTAAGCTGGCCGGCATCACGCAGCGCGATCAGAAAGTCCGGGAGGAACTGGAAGGGCTCGTGGTCGAAAACCGTCTGCTTGAAATGGCAGATCAACTCGATCAGCTGTCAGACGCAGCCGCACGCTACGCGACCGCGCAGGAAGATTTGCCGAAGCGAAAGCAGGCGTTGTCTGAATCGAACCGCAAGGTCGATCTCATCCTCGCCACGCTGGGCCAGTCGGACGTCGACGATCCGAAGTCGCTCCTGATACCGGCTGCCACGATCGGGACGCTGCGTGATCTGATCAGCGAAAAGTCCGGCGTCGACGTCGCGCGGCAATCTGCCGAAAGGGAGTACGAGGCAGCCCGGCAAGCTGTGGAGAAGGAGCAGTGTGATCGGCAAGCACTCGATGGCCAGGGTGCCGCCTTCGATGCCGGGAAGATAGCCCACCTTCAATCGGTGCTGCGCCGCTTGCGCGACGGTAATCTTGTTGCCGAAACTCGCTTTGCCGAGCGCGCTGTTCCCGTCAAACGCCAAGCCTTCGATGATGCCGCTATTGAACTGCACCCATGGGCCGGTGACGGTGACGCTCTCCGGCGCATATCTCCGCCCGGAACCGAGCGCCTCGAACCCTGGAAGTCGACCCACAGCGAATTGGAGAAGCGTCGCTCGCAGATCGTCGAGCGAGAGCGAGAGCTCTCGACGAAGCAAGAGGAAGATGCCGCACGTCTGGCTGCACTCCGCGACGCGATCGACATCATGGATGATGAGGAGGCGAAGGCCGCCCTTGTGGACCGGGACGACGCCTGGGCGCAGCATCTGTCGGTCCTCGACCGGGAAACGGCCGATCGCTTCGAGACCCGGATGCGAGCGACCGATGCAGCCGCAGCCGCGCGTCTGAACAGCGCCCGGCAACTCGAGGAGCTGCGCTCCCTGACCGCAGGGTTGGCGGTAAACGTGGCAAGCGTCGACCGGCAACGCCAGTTGCTGCGGGATATCGATGACGAACTGCAGACATTGCGACGCGAGATCAGGTCCGAAACACCAGCGGAAATCGATCTTGATGACGACCCGTCCGTCGTGTCATGGCTGACAAGGATCGGCCGATGGGCTGAAATCCGCACTTTGGCGCTGACCGCGTGGGATGATCTGCGCCATGCCTTGCGTGACGCTGAAGATGCCAGGACTGTGCTCGCAAAGGAGCAGGGTACGCTCGCCGCGATCCTGATCAGCGCCGGGTTCGATGACGATGGTCTGGATGTATCAGCTCTGATGCAGGCTGCCGACACCATCCTCGTGGACCACAATGCAATACAGGCCAAACGGCAGGACGCCCAAAAACGCGTCGGTGAATTGGACGCGGCCGAGCTTGGACGGAAAGCGGAGCTCAACGAAGCCATCACTGCATCAGAAAAGTGGCAGAAGAAATGGGAGAGCGCCCTCGCAGGAACCTGGTTCAACGGGGAAGGCAGTGTTAGCGCTGTCCGGGAACTTCTCGACGCAATGGCCGGCCTCCCCGAAGCTTTGCGCGAGAAGGATGATCTGCGTCATCGCATAGACGCCATGGAGATGGATCGAAAGTCCTTCATCGCGTTGGTCGCCCAGCTGCATGACGCACTCGGCGATACGTTCGACGGCAGCAATCCCGTTGACGCCGCCAAGACCCTGCTCAGGCAGAACCAGGAAGCCAAACAGGTCGAGGCGAAACGGCTGGAACGGGATCAGACTCTTGTCGACCTCGCGACCGAACGCGAGCGGCTGGACGTTGAGATCGCGGTCCATGCTGCGCGCAAAAAGGAACTGACCGAGTTCTTCCAGGTCGAAGCGCTTGCGGATGTTCGACAAGCTCTCGAACGCTGCCGCAAAAGGGGTGAACTGGTCGAGCAGCAAAGCAAGCTCACACGGCAGATCGTCGGTGAGATGCAGATGCCATCGCTGGAGGCTGCCCTGGCCAGCCTAGCAGACGTCGACCTGGCGGAGCTGCAGCGGGAGGAGGCAGAGCTCATCACGCGACTCGAAGATCTTGACGGCCGATCAAAGGACCTGTTCGCCGATAAGGCGCTCGCAACAGATCGCCTGGCCGCCATCGGCGGCGATGATGCCGCTGCCCGCCTAGAGGCGAAACGGCGAACACTGCTCTTGGAAATCGAGGATCTGGCACTGCGGTATCTCCGCCTCAGAAGCGGTAGCCTTGTCGCCGAGCATGGCATTCGCGCGTATCGCGACAAGCACCGCAGCGCGATGATGAACCGGGCATCCGAAGCGTTCCGGCTGATCACGCGTGATGAATATACTGGACTTGCCACGCGTCCGGAAAAGGACCGAGAAGCGCTCATCGGTTTGCCACGGCACGGCGGCTCAAAGCTTGCGGTTGAAATGTCCAAAGGCACGCAGTTCCAGCTATATCTGGCTCTTCGCCTGGCCGGATATGAGGAGTTTGCGACAGCGCGTCCTTCGGTTCCCTTTGTCGCCGACGACATCATGGAAACATTCGACGAGCCCCGCTCGGAGGAGGTGTTCCGGCTGTTCGGGCAGATGGCTGAGGTCGGACAGGTCGTCTACCTTACACACCATAAGCACCTGTGCGAGATTGCCGCACAGGTTGTGCCAACGGTTAGAATTCACGAGATCGCATAGGCAACTAATTGCGGGATAGCGGGACGCTTGACCTAGCTGGCACAGAACTTTAGCAAGTGCCCGCATAAATCGTCTAGGGACTTCGGGATCGCTTTTTCCTGCATCAAAAGTTCAACATGATTGGCAATATGAAATGGATTTTTGGCAAAGCTGCCATCCGGATTGCCAAGGCCCTTTGAAACCTTGCCGAAGGTAGAGTCCCAGATGCCCTTGTCGACCTCGGCCCGGAGGGTGGCCCCGAAATTGTGAGGCCATTGGACGTAACGCTCTTCCCATACTGTCTCCGTGGGGAAAGGAGCCTTTCCGCTGCCACCAAGAGCTGTCACGATGGCTATATTGTCCTTTTCGTGCTTCTTACGTTCGTTCTCGTTGGTCTTGTTTCCGTCAGCATCGAACAGGACGAAGCTAGGAATACCCATCATATCCGCGATAACAAGCGGCTCAATGATATAACCTTTTCCATTGGTGGGAACGATTTGGGCGCCGTAACGCCGGTAGTCTTCCCATCGGCCTGATAGCATCATCCAGGCATTGATGAATGCAACATCTTCCAGACCTTCCACGAAAATGAGCTTGGGCGCGAAGAACATTTCATTTAGGTGGGGCTGCATCGCCTGATGCAACTTGGCCATCTGCGCATCCGCTTTGAGCACTTTCTCTCCTAGGATGCTGGATAGCTTCGCAGCCAGGTCATCGAATGACACTGCTGAGACGTTTGAGCATTTCTTGCCCGGATGTCGGCGCACCATCCTGACGCTTTCAAAATAGCGGCCACTGACAAAATATGGACTGTGGGTCGAGACGACGACCTGGGCATTGCCGTCGGCAAGCGTCTGCAGCACGGTGGCAAGGTGCTTGGCCTGAGGCGGGTGTTGGTAGAGTTCTGGCTCTTCACACCCAAGAAGCAGGCGGGGTGCATCAGGATCGTCTGCAGCCGCCAATTCCTGAAGCAAGGCCAGCAAATATGAGCGCTGGAGCCCGTGGCCGAACCGGGCGAGCTCGCCCTCGAAGGCGCCTTCCCCCGCCAACAATCTCGCGATCGGCTCCTCGACTTGAACAGACTTCTTCACATCTTCAGCCCATGAGAGACGGGCTGTGGCGTCCGGGTGGGCCCATTCTCCTAGGCGTCTGCTGAGAGCCTTGGAGATATCGTCCAGCGCGCCCTGCTGGTCTTTGAGGAGATCACGATACCGGGTGAGCGTCTCGTCCTTAAGCTTCTTGATCTCCTCGTCAAACTTCACCTTGGCACGAACCGTGCGGGCGAGGATCTTCCCCAGCGCAGTGTTCTTCCCTTCCACATTTTCCTTCGTGGCATCCTTGACAGCAGGAACATAGACCCACTGCACATGCTTCGCGAGACGGTTAGCCCCTTTGCTGAACCCGTAAAACTGGTCCTTGCTGGGAATAAGAATGCACTCTGCTGGATGGGCTTCTTCATAGGCGCGCAGTGCGTCGCACATGGCATCCTTGGTTGTCCCACCTGTCACCCCTGGAACTGCCGCTCGAATCTTATCGAACTCAGCCTTGCAGTCAGCCGCGGGCCGCCACCGTTGTAGGCTTCAAAGTAGCTTTTGAACGCTTCCATTGCGCGACGCTGGCCATACTGACGGACACTCGCCAACCTCGTGATCGCATCAAAAGTTGCCTTGGCAGTAATTATGAGCTCGCCCTGACGGTAATACTCAGCAAACTCCGTCTGCGCTTCGGGTTTTAGGTCACAAAACGCGACAGTGATCTCAATCGGATGGGAGGTATCCCGATTGTGGAAATCTTCTTCGTCAAGGTCGATAGTACTGGTGGAGGTTCCGTCAATTTCCCTGAAGAAGATGTTCAGAGCACAGAGGATCGTTGACTTTCCCGCTCCGTTTGGCCCGACGAGGGACGTGAAGCTCTCTAACGCGACGGAGAGATCTTTGAATTACCGGAAGTTCTGGATTCGGATTGTCTTGATACGCATGTTGCCCCTCCCCGATTAGCATCGCTGAATTCGTAATCAACGTCCAGACAAGGCACGGCGCAATACAATCTCGAATCTGAGACTTACGAGACGGCTCTGATTGCCCTCGAGGAATACAGGTAGGGCACCTGCATCGCATTGCAGGTGAATGCCAACAGCATGCGATCTACGACAACTGATCTCCGACCACATCGTGCTCTGCTTCTTCTTCGCCCATCCCGCTCGCCAACCCGGCTGGAATATCCCCTGCCATCAGCTTTTCCTTTGAGAGCAAGCCCGCGTCCTCGAGCGCCTCGCGATCGGGGAGATCGCGCAAGGTTTCGAGACCGAATTCCAGCAGGAATCCCTTGGTCGTGACGTAGGTGTAAGGGGCGCCGGGCGTCGGGCTACGCGGGCCGGATGCGATCATTCCGGACCCGCGCAGATTGCCTATCAGATCGCGAGAAATCTCCGTGCCGAAGAATGAGGACAGTTCGGCCCGGGTAATCGGCTGGAAGTAGGCGATGCATGTGAGTACCAGCACTTCGGATTGGGTAAGGTCGACCACACGCTCGCTGGCGCCCACGGCCATGCGGATGGCGTCGGCATAGGCCGGCCGGGTCAGGTGCTTCCAGCCGCCGGCGACCGCGACAAGGTCGTAGGGTCGGTCGCGCAACTCCTCGCGGATGTCGTCAATGAGAAGGTCGATGCTGCAGCTTTTGCCAATGATCCGCGCCAACGTCTCGCGGCCGACCGGCTCGCTTGCGGCAAAGATCGTTGCCTCGACACGGTGCATCCATTCGCGCCAGCGCGCTTCCGGCGGCAGGTGATCCAGTTCCCGATCGAACAGACCTTCGTCTGGTCGGCCTTTCGTTCGTTTTCCGCGTGTCGCTTCGGCCATGGTTGTCACAGCCCATAGATGCGGAAGGTGGGCCGGCCGGAAAGCTCGCGCACAGCGCCGAGTTCGACCAGGCGGTCGAACAGGCGTCGCAATCCGCGGTCGCTTATGCCGGCGATCTTTTCGGAAGCGACGATGGCGTCCTCTGACAAAAGCTTTTCGACGACGGTATCCGCCGCCTTGGCCCTGAGTTTCGGCGTAACGGTGGCAAGCCGATCCGCACGACGTTCGAGCTCAGCGGAAAGATCGATGGCGTGGAGTGCGGCACGCGCCTGAACCATCAGCAGATTTTTCGCTCGCTCACGCCCAGCCTCGATGCCGATTGCCGCAACAGCGGTACTCGCCGCTCGCGGTCGGGCAACCCCTCGACCCACAGCGGCCTCTGTGCCCAGTAGCGGGACCGAATGGCTCCAACCCAGCCGCTGCGCCAGCAGCGCATCGGCGGCCCAGGAGCCGAGAACGCGCCCGAACCCGTGGCGCTCTGCGGCAGCGAATGCGCCGGTCAGCATTCCCACGGTCCCGTCGCTGGCGCCGAGCTGCCGAAACTCGCCCGCCAGATCGCGCGCCGTCTCGTCGTCGCGGGCGAGGCCCAGGGCCTCCAACACACCAGCCAGGCTCGCCTCGGTCAGCAGTTCCTCGGCGGGCCGGGCTGCCAGTCGGCGCCAAGCCAAAAGCATGCGGCCGGCGGGGCCGACGTCGTCGCCTGGCCGCGTGAGCAACACGGCGTCGCGCAGGGCGGCCTCATCCTCGACGCGCCCCGCGTGCTTAGCCGCCATGGCGGCGGCCGAAAGCGCCAGCCGTTGCCGCCACGCGCCGGCCCAGCGCTCCTGCCGGCGGACCACCGCGTCGAGCGCACCCATGGCCGCGCCCGCGGCGATCGCAATATCCTCAAGGCCGTGCGTGGCAAGGCCTTGTGCATCGGGGATGGCCCTGCGCAGCCAGGCCGGCACCGGCACCGGCACGATCGGGACAGCCGCGGCAGCGCCGGCGAGCATGCCGTGATGGCGCGGAGAGGATTTGGGGCGGAGAATCATCGGCAGCAGGATGAATCATGACGGCGCTTATTGCAATGATATCCGCAATTATCCGCCGCGCTTGTCGACACCGTTTTATGTCCGGTAATCTTGCATTATCGGACATATGTGGCTATCCTTCCAGATGATGGACAATTCTCCAACAAAGCCCGCCAAAAGCGCCGATTTCGACCGTGGAGCGCCGCCGGTCGACAAGCGCGCGGGTGGCCATCAGAATAGCGATCTGCCCGACATCATCGATGTCGTTTTGGAGATGGGCCGGCCGGCCCCGGCGATGAGCCCAGATGTCACATCCCGTGTCCGCGTTCCGGCACATGTGGAGATGCTGGTTGAAACCGCCAAGGATTACGCCGCCAACGCCACTGCGGAAAACACCCGCAGCGCCTACACGAAAGACTGGCGGCATTTCACCTCCTGGTGCAGGCGCGCCGGCTTCGAGCCGCTGCCCCCGGACCCGAAGATGATCGGGCTCTATATCAGCGCGTGTGCGTCAGGCGATCCGAAGAACGGGTCCCCTCCCCTCGCGGTGTCGACGATCGAGCGGCGGCTGTCGGGGCTGGCCTGGAATTTTACCCAGCGCGGCCTTTCCATGGACCGGGCCGATCGTCACATCGCCACTGTGCTCGCCGGCATCCGCCGCAAGCACACCAGGCCGCCGCGCGTGAAGGAAGCGGTCCTCGGTGACGACATCGTCGCAATGATCTCCACGCTCGGCCACGATCTCCGGGGCCTCCGGGACCGCGCCATCCTCCTCCTTGGCTTCGCCGGGGGCCTGCGCCGTTCCGAGATCGTCGGCCTCGACGTCACGCGGGACAATGATAGCGACGGTGCCGGCTGGATTGAGATCCTTCCGGGCAAGGGCGTGCTGGTGACGCTGCGCGGCAAGGGCAGTCGCTGGCGCGAGGTCGAGGTTGGCCGCGGCTCCAGCGACCACACCTGCCCCGTCGTCGCGCTCGAAACCTGGATCAGGTATGGTCGGCTCGCACGCGGCCCTCTGTTCCGCCGGATCTTCAAGGATAATAAAACCGTCGACGTCGAGCGGCTTTCCGACAAGCATGTTGCTCGCCTGGTCAAGCAAACCGTGCTCGCCGCCGGCGTTCGCGCTGATCTGCCGGATACGGAGCGTGTGCTATTGTTTGCCGGTCACTCACTGCGTTCGGGCCTCGCCTCCTCAGCCGACATCGAAGAACGCTACGTCCAGAAGCAGCTCGGCCACGCCTCGGCAGAGATGACCCGCAAATACCAGCGCCGGCGAGACCGGTTCCGGACGAACCTCACCAAGGCGTCCGGGCTGTAGAAAAGCCCTCCCCCACCCTCTGCGCTCGGAAACCATGTTGGTCGCGATAGCGTCGCCATCTCGTCCTGCTTGAGATCGAGCTTCTTTCGGATCACATTCGCGTCGACTGCACCGAGATTGATGGTGATGCCGGGGGAATCCTCATCCGGCGCGTGAGCCAGAGCCTCGTACCTGGACTGAACCAGGTCGGTGCCGAACTTGCTCATCTTGCTTATGTCCCACTCCTTTTCGCTGCCTTGAGCGCAGTTGAAAAAGGCGCGACCAGCCGTGCCACCTACCAGTTCCTTGGCCTTTTCAAGCTTTTCAGCAAAGCCTCGGATACCTGCAATCCGCCACCATTCTCCCGGGGCAGCTCATGGCTGGCAGGGTTGGCGTTACCTGCGTCAAGTTTGGCGCGCAACAAGGCCATAATCATCGGCCAAGTGGAGAATTTACCCTCCTTTGCTCTGTCGGTCAGATTACGCAGATAGCCCCCGGCGCTGTTGATCTGCTCTGCGCGCTGATAAATTGCGGCAAGCGTAATGGCTGCCTGCTGCTCACCAAGTGCGACCTGGGCCTCTTTCCAGGCGCTGGGACTGACCCCCAGCATGGTTCTGGCGGTCTCCGCCGCCGCCAGAAATTCGCGCCAGTGGCGAATTTCGCCGTCTGGGGTTAGCGCCCGCAGGTTCGGGCAAGCGTCCAGCACTATTCCCAAAGGCAAATCCCTGCCAGGCAGGCTTCTCAGGTTGTGGGTCTGCTCGACGTTGCCGCTCGCTTCTGTCTTTATTCTTGAGCCGTTTTCAGATTCAGATTGTAGGTCTGGATTTGAATTCTGTTTGTGACGATCAGAATGAGACTCATTGGCGTTCATATTTTGTGATTTAGCGTGAGATTCCAGTATCTCACGGATTTCGGCGTTGAGCCCCTGAAGGTCAGAGGCAATGTCCTCAAGGACCTGGCGCGGCGCCGTGCGCGGGAGCCTTGCAATAATGGCCTGATAGTTCTGGAGCGCCCTGCCCCAGTTACCAGGCACCTTCTCCTCAATGCCAGCGTCGATCATCTTGACGATATCACGCCGCAGAAGCGTGAGACGTTCCTTCACTAGGCGATAGGCTTTCTTCTCGGCCTGGACGGCCTCTGCGGCGTTCCGGAATTCCTCAGAACGCGCCACGACCGGCGACAGGTCGAATCCGTAGGCCTGTTCAATTTCGCCGTGCCTGTCCTTGCGCGCGAAGCGCTTACCGTTCGGACTGTCGCGACGGATGATAAGGCCGCATTCAACGAGAACAGCAAGGTGGCGTCTTAGCGTCGCCGGCGAAATCCCGTTGGCTCGAGCGCTGAGCTGTTCGTTCGAAGGCCATACGATCAATTCCCCCTCGGCGGACAATTCGGTCTCGCGATGGAAGGAAAGGAGCGCATTGAGAATAGCCAGCGACCTGTCCGTTGCGCCGAGGAGTTCCCTGGCTTCCCGAATATGCTGAAAGACCGCCCATTTGTTGACGATGGCGCCTTCGGGTATTGCTTTGGCTGTGACTTGGCTTGCAACGAACCCAAGCGACAACGGCCGCCGCCCAAAAGGCGTCGTTGTGACATACGTCTGCATTTCCATCACCTGTCGTTGGGCAATAGAAAACAGCTCGCCGAATCGACGTTAGATCAGGCCAAGGGCCTTGACTGTGATTCCGGGAAGTGCGATTCTTTCGTCACCACAACTGAGAAGGGCTTCCGGAATTCCGTTTCGGGGGCCTTTTTCTTTTGCCTTGCTTCGTTTCCTTTTTCTTGCCGGTCTGACGGCCGGCGGCTTCAGCCCCTTCGCAAAACCTTGTCAGCTGACAAGGTTTCGTGAAGATGCCACTTAGCCTTCACCCTCTCGGGCAAAGAATTTTTCCATCAATGCCGGCAGTTCGCCTTCCATAAACTCTGCAAAGGCAACGGCATGAGATTTGGGTATCTTCAACTGCATCCCGGCGTCGGTATAGAGCACCTTGCCAAACGTCTTTCCCGACGGTGTCTTGATCGTCCGGGCGGCGGCCCCCTTCCCTTCGGCCTGTGAATGGGCCGCTGAGAAAGCGACTTGAAAACGCTGGTCCGACGGCTGCGCTAAAACCTTGTCAGCTGACAAGGTTTTTCTGATCCGATCGACCGCTGTCCGATCGCCCTCCATGGCCTTGGCAAGAGCGATCCAGCGCGGTCGCCCAACCTTTCCGGCGGGACCGATCGCCTCGATGACGTCCAATGGAATGATCCTGAGAACGCTTCTCATGCGCGCCAGTTCGGGATCATCTATCGAAAGTGCGGCGCGAATATCCCGTGCCTTGATCGCTGCTCCCCCCATCCGCCAGGCAAACAGCGCCCGCTCGATCCAACTCAGATCAAGGCGCGCGGAATTCTCGATACCCTGGACGACGACAAGTTCTGCATCGCTCAATTCAGAGAGGACCGCTCGGATGTTGACCCCAAGCTCAGCCGCTGCCCGGTGTCGCCGATGGCCATAAACAATTTGGTAGCGCCCCTCGTCCGTGGGGTGCCGGCGAACCGCTATCGGCAGCTTCTGCCCCTCTTCGGCGAACCGCTTCTTGAAGGTGGAAAAATCCGCGTCGTCCACGTCCTGCAACCGGTCCGGAAAGGGCGATGGGTCGACAGAGCGCGGATCCAGTTCGAGAACGCCTCCGGCATCGACCAAGGCCTGCAGGCGGTTTCGTTCGAGTCGAAGTTCATTAAGCGAGCGTTGCGTCGCACCGATGACCCCGGCGCCAACGCGGGGAAGGGGAGGGGGGGTCTCCTGAGAACCGGCGTCTTCAACGGCCTTGATAGAAGCCGGCTCCGAAAAGGCCCCGAAATTTGCCAGGATCGATTTAGCGCGCTTGGTCGTCATTGCCGCCCCCAGCTGCGAGCAATCAACTCTACTACCTGTGCGTTTACCGCATCAATCGATTCACGCGCCCGTTTCACTGTGGCAGCGGAAACGTTGCCTGACTCCAGTTCGTAGAGAGTTCGCTTGGCCAATCCGGCGGTTTCTATCGCCGCACTCTCGACGGCTGTCGAGGTCAACACGGCATCGCCAAAGAGGTGACGCAGCATCGAGACGACATGGACCTGGGAATGGTCCAGCGGATCGTGGCGCGTAACGATATAACGGAGAAAATCCTGCTGCATATCTGCGCCGGCGGTCCTGATCACCGATATGAGATCCCCCATCATGAGCAGGAACTGGCTCATGGACATGACATCTAGCATTGCCGGGTGGACGGTCACCAGGAGGCCTGTGGAGGCATAGATCGCGCCGAGCGTCAGAAATCCCAAGGAGGGAGGGGTATCCAGCAGCACGACATCGTAGTCATTCTCAACTTCGGAAAGAGCCACCCGAAGCCGTTCGAAGAACAGCCCATCCGGTTCTGCACGGCGCGACGCCAGCATCCGCGGCGTCTCATGCTCGTATTCCATCACCTCGATATTGCCAGGGATAATGTCAATCCCGGTGAAATAGGTAGGCCTGATCACCTCTTGGATCGGCCGGCGTTCCTCATCGTAGCGCAAGGCCGCGTAGATGGTTTCATTATGCTGAACATCAAGTTCAGGCTGTGCGCCAAACATTGCTGACAGTGAAGCTTGCGGATCCAGGTCGATGGCCAGCACCCGATAGCCATAGAGAGCAAGATAGTGGGCCAAATGCGCGCTGGTCGTTGTTTTCGCGCTACCGCCCTTGAAGTTCGCAATGGCAAGAACCTGAAGATGCTCGCCTGCCCGGCGATGGGGCAGGTACTTCAGCGCCTCACTTGGCCTTTGTTCCGCAAAGAGCCTGCGTAATTCATTGATCTGACCCAATGTGTAGGCGCGATGATTGTTTTCGAGCCGAGCGGGGAGGGGGCCTTTTCCTTCATTCGACATCAACTTGAGGGTCGACTCCGGAATCGACGTCAACTTCGACACCTCGTGGGTCATGAAGTAGCGAAGGCCCTTCTGCGCGTTAGGCGGATACATCTGTTCACGCCGCGCTTGAAGATGTTCAGACAACATCGTCGCGTGCCGCACGATCTTGTCGGCAGGATCCTCGTACAGCGATTTTGTCGCCGCTGGCGCGTTCATTATCGTTTAAGTCCCTCTTTGGCGGTCAACCGGCGTTTTGTCGTCAATTGGCCGCCAAAGATAGGACACGATTCTCGCTCAACGTCCATCGCTTAATGGTTAACGAGAAATGACTGTCCACGCATAGAAAATCATTCGAGCAAGCACTTCGCTCGCTTTTGTCATTAAATCAAATACTTAGCGCCCACCGCGATGAACTGGTCATAAATGCGGCCACGATGCACTTTTCGTCAGTCGCCAACACCAACCTCGGCGCACCAGGGCCGGGAGCAGGAATCGACAGAATCATAACCCCACACGTTCACGACAATCTGACACTCTCAGTGGCAAAGCCACCCAGAGAACCAACCACTGCTGTGCGCGGCGGTGACCAAGTAGGCCATGGAGCGCCGGCAAGATGTCGGTGCGGGCGGAGTAAAAACCGTCCAGCGGCTAGGCTGATACCTTTGGGGGTCGGCCGGGATGTTTGCCGAAGTCTATGCCGCCGTCCGGCATTTCGTCTTTGTCGAGGGCAACAGCCGCCGAGAGGCGGCGCGTGTTTTTGTTCTGAGCCGCGAGACGGTCCTGAAGATGTGCCGGTTCTCGCTACCGCCGGGCTATACGCGCTCGAAGCCGGTCGCGAAGCCGAAGCTGGGTGCGCTGCTGCCGGTGATCGACGCGATCCTGGAGGCGGACCGGGCTGGTCCGGCGAAGCAGCGACATACGGCGAAGCGGATCTTCGAGCGGCTGCGCGACGAGCATGACTATGGCTGCGGCTACACGGTGGTGAAGGACTATGTCCGGATCGCGCGGGCGCGGTGCCGCGAGACGTTCGTGCCGCTGTCGCATCCGCCGGGCCATGCACAGGTGGATTTTGGCGAGACGGCTGGGGTGATCGGCGGGGTTCGCCAGAAGATCCACTTCTTCTGCATGGACCTGCCGCAATCGGATGCTCCCTTCGTCAAGGCCTATCCGGCCGATACGACGGAAGCTTTCCTGGACGGCCACGTCTCGGCCTTCGCCTTCTTCGGCGGGGTGCCACTGTCGGCGCTCTACGACAACCTCAAGATCGCGGTGGCGAGGATCTGCGGGGATGGCAAACGGGAGCGGACGCGGGCGTTCACCGAACTGGTGAGCCATTATCTGTTCCGGGATCGGTTCGGCCGTCCGGGTAAAGGTAACGATAAGGGCAAGGTCGAGGGGCTGGTGAAGTATGCTCGCTCGAACTTCCTGACGCCGATCCCGGTGGCAGCGAGCTTCGACGATCTCAACGCCATGTTGGCCGAGCGCTGCCGGGCGCGACAGGCGGAACGTGCCGGACGCCATGCCACGACCATTGGTGAGCGCCTTGCCGCCGATCTTGACGCGTTGAGGGAATTGCCCGCCGTGCCGCTGGAGCCCTGCGAGAAGCGGGCGGCCAGGGTCTCCTCGACGGCGCTGGTGCGCTATCGCTGCAACGACTACTCGGTTCCGACCACCTATGGCTTCCAGGACGTGATGGTGAAGGGCTTCGTCGATCAGGTTGTCATCCTGTGTGGCGGCGAGGAGATCGCTTGCCATGAGCGCTGTTACGGTTCCGGCACCTTCAAATTCGATCCGCTGCATTACCTGGCGCTGCTCGAGACCAAGCCGAATGCACTCGATCAGGCAGCGCCCTTGCAGGATTGGAACCTGCCCGAAGCGTTCCAGCATCTGCGTCACCTGATGGAAGCGCGCATGGGCAAGCGCGAGTTCATCTAGGTGCTGCGGCTGATGGAGGCGATCCCGAAGGACGTCGTGACCTGTGCCGTGACCGAGGCGATCCGGCTCGGCGCAATCGGCTTCGATGCCGTCAAGCAGATCGCACTGGCCCGGATCGAACGACGGCCGGCCAGGCTCGATCTCGCCGCCTATCCCCATCTGCCGAAGACCAGCGTGAAGACGACGTCGGCGGCCGATTACGCCATCCTCATTCCCGGGAGGGCGGCATGACCGGGAAAGCCATGGATACGATGCCGGCGGGCACGACGAGCGGCACGCCGCAGGTTCTGCTTGCCCATCACCTCAAGCAGATGAAGCTGCCGACGGTGCTGCAGGAATATGACAAGGTCGCCCGTGAATGCGCGCGCGACGGTGTCGATCATCCCCGCTATCTGCTGCGCCTGGTCGAATTGGAACTGATCGACCGCGAACGCCGCGTGGTCGAGCGGAGAATCAAGCAGGCCAGGTTCCCGGCCACGAAGAGCCTCGACACTTTCGACTTCACCGCCATCCCTTCGCTCAACAAGATGCTGGTGCTGGAACTCGCCCGCTGCGAGTTCATCCTGCGCCGCGAGAACGTCATAGCGCTCGGCAACTCCGGCACCGGCAAGACCCCTGTTGCGCTCGCCCTTGGCCTTGCCGCCTGCCAGAAGGGATTCCCCGTCGCCTTCACCACAGCGGCCGCCCTCGTGCATCAGCTCATGGAGGCGCGCGACGAACGGCACCTCATCAAGCTGCAGCGCGAACTGCAGGCGGTGAAGCTGCTCATTGTCGATGAGCTCGGCTACGTGCCGCTGTCGCCGACCGGAGCGGAGCTGCTGTTCGAGGTGCTCTCCCAGCGCTACGAGCGCGGCTCGACCATCGTCACCTCAAACCTGCCTTTTGAAGACTGGACGTCGGTCCTGGGGTCCGAGCGGCTCACCGGCGCGCTGCTCGACCGCCTGACCCACCACGTCCATATCTTGGCGATGAACGGCGACAGCTATCGGCTCAAGCAATCCGCCGGTCGCCGCCGGGCAGCCGCTACGGTTGACGCGGCGGACCAAAACCAGGCCACCGCCTGATCCTCATTCCTTCAAATCCCAAAGGCCGCTCGCTGGCTACGGCGCCATTGAAAGCGCGCTTCGCGAGCGGCCGGCGCCAAGCCCGCACTGGCCTGGATTCTGACCGCCGTTGACACGCGGTCGAGGATGTTGTCCGACACCACTGCTCGCTCGCCTGTGTCTTTAGGCAGCCCACGACGCCGAGGCCGGGCACGCAGCCCGTTCTGACGCATTAGCTGCTCGACGCGATGCAACCCGCAGGACAGGCCCTCGGCCAGCACGTCATGCCAGACGCGGCGTGCACCATAGGTTCGGTCGCTGCTCTTGAAGCTGCGATCGATCGCCGTCACCAGCACCTCGGTGGATTTCGTATTAAGGCCATTCCGATCCAACCAGCTTATCAACGCCGTAGCACACTGCCTTGATCGTATGCGGCTCAGGCGCGAGGACTTCGTCCTCCGCTACGAGCTCAAGTGCACATCCGACCACATCCTTCTCAGGGAAAGACTGATCGGCGAGCCGCCCACCGTTCGGCAGGTGCGCGCGACCATTGCCCGCGTCGCACCACTGCCGACCTCCATATTGCTGACCGGTCAATCCGGCACGGGCAAGGAAGTTGCGGCTCGGTCCTTGCACGCTTTGTCCAACCGTGCGGACAAACAGTTCGTACCTGTAAACTGCGCGGCAATTCCATCAGACGTGATTGAAAGCGAACCGTTCGGTCACTTAAAAGGCGCAGCTTGTCAGTGAATCTTGATCTTTCCGGCCAATGGCCGTACATTCCTTTTGAAGTCTGAGAGCAAAAATGGCTGAGGCAGCAAAAGGATCTATGTCTGGACGCGTCCGCGGGGAACGTCTTGAGACGCGTGTGACCGCTGACCAAAAGCGTCTGATCGAACATGCCGCTGCGGTTCAAGGACGGACCGTGACGGATTTTGTTTTGACAAGCGTACAGGATGCGGCGCGGCGCGCCATCAAGGAACATCAGCATCTGGAGCTTTCGGTGCGGGATAGCCACGCGTTCGTCCAGGCGCTCGTCGAGCCTCGGCCGACCAACGAACGACTGCAAGACACCATTCGTCGCTATCGTGAGAGAACTGGCGCCTGACGAGTGCGAGAGGCGGACGACATCCAGCAGGTCGAGATTCTCGGCCCGCATCATAACCGATCGAGGTTCGAAAGCAGCGTAGAGCCGCTCGACCGATATTTCCAGACGCAAGCCGCGCAGGAAGCCAGAAGGAAGATAGCGGCACCATTTGTCCTCGTGCGGAAGGACGGCAGCCTTGCGGGATATTACACGCTTTCGTCGACGGCGGTGCGGCTGCCGGAACTGCCGGAGGCCGTCGTCCGCAAGTTGCCGCGCTATCCGTTGATCCCGGCGACATTGCTGGGTCGCCTCGCGGTCGATCACCGCTATCAGGGAAGAGGATACGGTCGGTTTCTTCTAGCGGACGCGCTCTATCGGGCCGTGCGCAGCGAGATCGCATCCTTTGCGGTGATCGTGGACGCCAAGAACGAAGGCGCGAAGCGCTTCTATGAGCGCGAGAGTTTTTTGCCGTTTCCGGATCAGCCGATGAAGTTATTCCGGCCTATGGCGGATATTGAAGCATTGTTCAAATGAGGGGGTGTTTGTGGCGGATACCGATGGAGAAAAACCTGCGGAATTGACATTCAAATTTCTGCGGGGCGTCGAGGCTTGGTGTTACATCCCGCAGAAATTAGGCGCCCCCCAAGCGCCTAACTTTTTGTCCACCACTGTTGTGCACGGCTGAAATGTCAAAGTTGAAAGCTCCTTAGCACCGGTCGATGAAACTGGCTCCGCGGCGGCGCTAGAAACGGCATCTTTCAACCGCGGCGAAAGAGCCTTGCGAAACTCATTCAAGCTGCAATCCAGCCATGGCGGATCGGGCGCCCAGGTGAGATTGATTGTGCAGCGCGCAAAATGGCATGAGCATCGAGGCCATAATGGCGATAAAGTTCATCTATGGTACCGGTCTGCCCGAAATGCTCGACGCCAAGCGAGCGGGTTTGGTGACCGTAGACCGAGCCTAACCAGCCAAGGGTGGCGGGATGTCCATCCAGAACCGTCACCAGACCGCAGTGAGGCGGAATTGCGTCCAACAAGCGTTCAATATGACAACGCGCATCGTGGTGACCCGTTTCCCGTTCTCGTCCGGCTGCTGTCCAGCCGGCGTAAAGGCGATCGGCAGACGTGACCGCGAGCAGCCCGACGCGTCTGTCCTCGCCCAGCAGCCCTGCCGCCTGGATCGCTTCCGGTGCTACGGCGCCGGTATATGCGATAACGACTTCCGCATTGGGCCCTGGGTGCTTGAGCCAATAGCCTCCGCTCACGATATTCGCCTCGTCTGCAACTGACAGCTGACGTACTGGCTGTTCGAGGGGGCGGGTCGACAAGCGCAGGTATATCGAACCGCCAACTCCGTCGCACAGGCAGGTTTTAGGATCTCGCCCGGTGTCCTCCATTGACTGCATGTATGTGAAGCCAAAACGCATGATTAGCGCCAGTTCATCGACGAAGGATGGCTCGAACGAAGCAAGGCCATCTTGCGCGAGACCAATCAGCGGTGTCGATATGGATTGGTGGGCGCCGCCCTCCGGGGCAAGAGTTATTCCGGACGGGGTGGCGGCAAGCATGAAGCGCGCATCTTGGTAGCACGCGTAGTTCAACGCATCGAGGCAACGCTGGACAAAGGGGTCGTAGAGGGTCCCGATTGGAAACAGGCGCTGACCGAACAAGGAATGGGACAACCCGAAAGCGGACAACATTGTCATCAGGTTCATCTCGGCGATCCCGAGTTCGACATGTTGACCTGCCTGCGAGCCTTGCCAAACGAACGCTGAAGCAATGCGTTCCTTGCGGAACACGTCGTCTTCCTCCCGGCGGGCAAAAAGCCCACGTTTGTTGATCCAAGGACCCAGGTTGGTGGAAACGCTGACATCGGGCGAAGTGGTAACGACGCGCCGCGCGAATTCCGTATCCTCTCTCCCGATCTCATTAAGGATCGAGCCAAAGGCGGCCTGCGTCGACTGGACACGGGTTTGTGGGGCTTTGAGCCGTTCGGGAATTTCTATTGTGCCGGCTTTGTAGGAGAAGTCCGCCTTGAGCCGGGCGGCGGCGGCGTGCAAAAAACGTTCCATTTCTTCCAAAGGCGAAGAGAGGCCCTCAAAGAGGTCCCACTCATGGCCCTCCCTGATGTTCATGGAGCTGCGCAACGCGCTGATCTGAGCAGGGGTCATCAATCCCGCGTGATTGTCCTTGTGTCCTGCAAGGGGAAGTCCGAACCCCTTGATCGTATAGGCAATGAAGCAGACGGGGGTGTCGCTGTTCTGGTATCGTTGGAAGGTCTCGATCAAGGTCGGCAGGTCGTGACCGGCGAGGTTTGTCATCAGACTGGCAAGTTCAGCGTCGGATCGACGGTTGACAATGTCGATCGCGCTGTTGCTGCCTGCCAGGTCCTGGAGCAGGCGTGAGCGCCACGCTTCACCACCTTGGAAGGTGAGGGCAGAGTAGAGTTGGTTTGGACAGTCATCGATCCATTGCCGCAATTGATCGCCGCCTGGCTCCAGAAATGCCTCTTGAAGCAGCGATCCGTATTTGAGCAATTCGACGCGCCAGCCGAAGCAGGCGAAGACGGCTTGTAACCTTTCGCAAAGACCTTCCTGGATGACCGCATCCAGAGACTGGCGATTGTAGTCGATGATCCACCAGGTGTTGCGCAGCCCGTGTTTCTGCCCTTCGATCAGGGCTTCATAAACGTTGCCCTCGTCCATTTCTGCGTCGCCGAGAAGGGCGATCATCCGGCCTTCAGGATGCGCGGGCGCCCAGTCTTTCGCGTGAATGTAGTCCTGAGCCAAGGACGCAAAGAGGGTCTGGGCGACTCCCAACCCGACGGAGCCGGTGGAAAAATCGACACCAGTAGTATCCTTGGTCCGCGACGGATAGGACTGGGCGCCCTTGTAACCCCGGAAATTCTCAAGCTTATCGCGGGTTTGGCTTCCCAGCAGATACCTAATCGCATGGTAAGCTGGACTCGCGTGCGGTTTCACCGCGACACGGTCCTGAGCTCGCAGACAGTTGAAATAAAGGGCGGTCATGATTGTGGCCAGCGAGGCTGAGGAGGCTTGATGACCTCCAACCTTGATCCCGTCATCATGCGATCGAATGTGATTGGCGTGGTGGACCATCCACGCAGAAAGCCAAAGCACCTTACGTTCCAGTTGCCTCAAATGCGTCAGTTCATCCATCTCGGTCGTTCTCCTCAAGAAGATCGACGCTAACGCGAACACTTTGGAGACAGGAGCTAAAGTCGAATGGATAATGCTTATCTATTGGCGTTAATGGCTACTAGAAATGGAAATATTGGTGGACTCTGCTAATGCGTGAGATAGATGAAATAGACAGAAAAATCATTGCCGCCTTGCAAGCCGACGGAAGGCTGTCGATCCTCGCCCTTGCGGAGATGGCTGGCCTTTCCCCGTCGCCTTGCGCGCGGCGGGTCCGCCTGCTTGAAGAGGCTGGCATTATCAGCGGCTACGTGGCCGTGGTTGATCAAGCCAAGGTCGGTCTTCCGATCAGCGTTTTTGCGTCGATCAAACTTGAGCGCCAGAGGGAGGAGGAGTTAGATCGATTTTCCCAAGCCGTGGCTCGCTGGCCCGAAGTGGTCGACTGTTTCCTGATGACGGGACAAAGAGATTATCTTTTGCGCATCGTTGTGAGGGATCTGGAGGCTTACGAGCGCTTCTTGAAGGGCAAGCTTACGCGCCTCGACGGTGTGGCCTCGATCGAGTCCAGCTTTGCACTTGGACACGTTAAAAAATCCAACATGCTGCCGATAGTTGCTACCGCTGGTCTTTGATGGGCTGGAGCCGCACTGATAAACTCAATTGCCGGCTGATCGGAGCAAGTACGTGCTGTGAGCGCTGTTTGAGCGCTGCCGTAGCCTGCCCGAGCTGCAATTCGCACTTCGGGGAGAACTCACAAGATAATCCTATGGCGATCCATTTGGTCGGAGAGACGATTGATGCCAAGCGCGCGCATCAGCGCGCTCATGTAAGCGAGCTCGTCCAACTCATGCGAGGCATTTATATTGACCAAGAGGTAGATGCTGACGCTGTGATACTGGGTCATGCAATCCGTATCGCGCACTATCTCTACCCCAACGCCTCTCCGTCGCAGGTAAGCGCAGCACATGTCGCGACGACGCCGGACGCGCGACTTTTCATCAGAGGCCGTCGCAACCAGCGCACAAGGCTGCGTAGCCTGGAAATTATCCAGAACGAGACAGCTCCGCATCCTTCAACCACCACCGCAGTAGTTGGCGATGACCTTGGTGAAATGTGCATTGACGCCTGCTCTTGACGGGGACACCAAACCGAAAGACGCGGTGTTACATGTCACATCGCAATCGCCGGATTGTCTTTGGCGTTTGGCGCTTGGTCGCCCAGCCAGGATCCGAGAAGTCGCATCAGGGAAGCTGAAGTTGATGGTGAACGTTGATTGATTGTCCGCCCCCAGATGTCAGCTCCTTAACGTAAAAGCGTATCGAGGAAACTTCGGGCACGTGGATGGCTGGGCCTGGAAAAGAAAGTAGCCGGTAAGGCCTTTTCGACGATGGCGCCCTGGTCCATGAAAACAATCTGGTCGGCTACTTCGCGCGCGAAGCCCATCTCGTGGGTAACACAGATCATGGTCATGCCCTCGCGGGCAAGTATGGTCATGACATCGAGCACCTCCTTGATCATTTCCGGATCAAGCGCGGAGGTCGGCTCGTCGAACAGCATCAGGCGCGGCTTCATGCACAAGGCCCGCGCAATGGCGACCCGCTGCTGTTGGCCGCCAGAGAGTTGCGTCGGATATTTGTTCGCCTGTTCGGGAATATGGACCTTTTCGAGATAGTGCTTGGCTAGGTCCTCGGCTTCCGCGCGCGCCATACCGGCCACCTTGCGCAGGGCAAGGGTGCAGTTGGCGAGCACTGTCAGGTGAGGGAACAGGTTGAAGTTCTGGAAGACCATTCCGGTCTGCCTGCGGGCAAGCGCGGTTTTGCGAGCATTGTCCCCTAGTTTCGTTCCGTCGAGCATGATCGTCCCTTGCTGGTAGCCTTCAAGGCCGTTGATGCAGCGGATCAGGGTCGACTTGCCGGAACCGGAAGGGCCACAGATGACGATACGGGCACCGCGCGGTACGGCGAGGTTGATATCCTTCAGAACATGAAAGGCGTTGTACCATTTGTTGAGCGCGTCGATGGCGACGGCGGGAAGCTTGGATGGGTCTTGCATGAAAAGGCGGTCTTTCGGAAAAGGAAAGTTCATGGCGCTTATCCGTTTGAGTATTATCTTGCGGTCGAGAGGGACAGGCGCTTCTCGAGCCACTTGACGCCTTGGGAAATCAACAGCGCCAAGCCAAGGAAGATGATGCCTGCGACCGTTAGCGGTTCTGCGTAGCGATAGGTCTCGGAAGCGATGTCGAACGCCTGGCCCAGCATTTCCGGAACGGCAAGGACAGCAAGGTAGGGCGTCGCCTTCAGGATGGAGACAAAGTAGTTGCCCATCGGTGCTGCAATGTTGCGCAGCATCTGCGGGGCGATGACGAAGAGGACTGTATCCCGCCTGCCGATGCCGAGCGCTTTTGCGGCTTCCGGTTGTCCCTTCGGGATGGCGTCGATGCCAGCCTTGAACACCTCGGCCAGATAGCCGCTATAATAGAGACTGAGACCAACGATGCCGACGGTCAGCGCATTCAGGCTCAGGCCATAGAACGGCAGAATGAAATAGAGGCAGTAGAGCCAGACCAGCACTGGCGTTGACCGGATGAAATCGATCAGGAAGCGCACGAGGCAGCCGGCAATGCCGCCGGCACGCCGGGTGATTTCAAGGCAGAAGCCGAGTGCGGCCGCCCCCGCACAGCTAATGACGGCGACCAGCAGGGTCATTCCGATGGCGCTGATTACCGCTGGAACACATGACAATGCAAAGTTCATATCAAAGTCCACGGCGCGCCTCCATCGGACTGACGCGCCGCTCCAGCCAGCGCCCTAGGAGGGCGATGGGATAACAGGTCATGAAGTAGGCCAGCAGCAGAGAGCCATAGATCGGCACCGGATCGAACTCGACCTGGGAAATCTCTTTGGCCCGAAACGTCATGTCGGTCAGCGTGATCAACGACACCAGAGACGTTGCCTTTACTAACTGGATGACGAGGTTGACGAAAGTCGGGCTCATGGCGCGCAATGCCTGCGGCAGTTCGATGAGAAAGAGGATCGTTGCCCGGGAGAGCCCGAGCGCCTGTCCGGCCTCCTTCTGCCCGCGGTCCAGGGCCTGCAGGCCGGCCCGCACCGCCTGGCTGGCATAGCCACCGACGTTGAGCCCCAGCACCATGGCTGCGACTGTCATGGCCGAAAGCGATACGCCGGCCACCGGAAGGGCATAGTAGAAGACAAAGAGCAGGATGATGACCGCAGAACTGCGCCAGAACTCGATTATGGATGTTACGACGAAGCGGGTGACGCCATGTGTCAGATATTGGGCGATACCGAAGATGAGGCCGAACGGCATCGCGAACACCAGCCCGTAGAGCGTGACGGAAGCGGTGACCCGGAACCCTGCCAGGATTCCGAGCCAGATGTCGAATATGCTCATTTACTTGGTACCGGCCTGGGTTCCGGCACACAGAGCTTCGGTATTGATCGCGTCGGACGGAACCGCATCTTCACCAAAGCCGTACTTGGCCATGATGCCGGCGACCGCACCCTTTTTCTTCAGGGCGTTGAACTGCCTGTCGTAGAGCGCCTTGAGGTCTTTGTCCTCCTTGCGGAAAGCCACGGCAGTATAAGTCGCCTGATCGTCTTTGGTCACGAATGGCTTGGCCTGTTCGATGTCCTTGGCACTGTCTCCCTTCAAAAGGCCAAGCGCCGTGGGAAGGGAAAGGAGGACGGCGTCAACACGGCCGGCGCGCAGCGCCGCCACGTTGGACTGGATGTCGGGGAAGAGCAGCATGCGATCGCTGGGTATGCCAGCGGCAAGGGCCTTGCGCACCACCACGCTGCCGCGTCCCGCACCCATCGTAATGCTGGCATCGTCGGCAATGTCCTTGTAGCCATGAACATCCTTGGGGTTGCCCGGAAGCACCAGCGCAGCGTCGAGTTCCTTGAGGTCGGGTGTGCTGAACGCGACCTGCTGGCAACGCTCCGGCGTGATCGACAGGCCGGACGCCACCACGTCGAACCGTCCGGCGAGCAGGCCGGGGATGAGCGCGCCAAACTCCGTTACCCGGATGTCAATCTCCTTGACCCCGAGTTCTGAAAAGGCTGCCTTCAGCAAGTCGGGATGCCAGCCTGTAGCTTCTCCCGTCGCCTCGTCACGATAGCCCCATGGGGCGCGGTTGTGCACGCCGACAACAATCTTGCCCTCCCGCAGGATGCGCTCCATCGTTGTCTCGGCAAGAGCGACATGGCTGGCGGCGTCTAGTGTGATTGCGCCCAACGCCAGTCCTAGGACGAGCCGAAGGGTATTAAGTCGAAGCTTCATTACATTCTCCCATTTTATGAAGTTATTTTGACAGGCTATGGTTGTGCATTAGAATTCTAGCGATGCGGATGGTCGCAACCGATCAATTCGACGACAGGTCAGACCCTATGGAGGAGGCGAAGCAACCCATCGTTTCAGGTCGGCCAGCGCCGAGCGCAGGTGCGGCCAGGGAAAGCCGGAAGGATCATCGCCGTCTTCGCTCTCCAGCAGGATCACTTCCAGCTTGGCGATTACGCCTTCCGTGGATTGCGCCGGTGTGCGGGCAAGCTGGTCGAGCAATCGATCTGCTACCGCCGCGCTGCGTTCTTCCGCCGCCTTTGCGTTCGAATAGCCAATCTTGCCATCCGCTCTTTTCCAGCGCTCGAATATTGCGAACTGATCGGCGGAAGGGCAGGAGGGATAGCCCGCCTTGCGCATAAGCCTCGTCTCCAGCCGTTGCTGGCGGCGGCACAGTGCCAGTGTCCTTGCGTGCGCATCGCGCCAGTATTCCGCAAGAGCCACCGCGGGGTCGGCAGCGGACGTTCCACATACTTTCGCGGCATCGACTGGCGAACCATCGCCGGCCACGGTAATGTCACTCGTTCGCCAATGCGTGACGAAAGGCAAAGAAGTGCTATTGTCGGAATCAGCCATGATCCGAGCTCCAGACAGCTTGGTGTGGTCAGGCTGGCCAAGATGTTAGCGCATCAAGGTCAGCCGCTTCGATGCCTATCTACGTTTCCCGTACCCAGTTTTCGAAGCCATTGATGGAAAAAATATCAGTCCTTTAGTAATGTCAATAGAAAAACTATCAAATTTGAAAATCACCATTCGGCAAATCAAAGCCGCCCGTGCACTCTTGGGATGGTCACAAGGAGATCTTGCTAGTCATTCTGGCGTCTCTGAACCAACCATCGCGCGTCTGGAAGCCGAAGATGGCGTTTTAGGTGGTCGTCGGGCCACGAGTTCGAAAATCCTAAAGGCATTGGAGAGTGCGGGTGTGGAGTTCATCCCCGAAAATGGCGGTGGTCCGGGTGTTCGTCTGAGCCGACGTTCTGGCTTATAGAAGTCAAGAAAAGCACGAGCCTCTACGCGGCGACCATCAGATGCAACCATTGAATACTCTGCGGCCCTGGGGAAGCTATTAGTAAGAGCAAATGCATTCCCTGGATAACTGGTAGCCAGTGCAGAACTCACTGCACTCACATGCTGGCGCAAAGACGGCTGATGTCTGCCGCAAGCACGGCATCTCGTCGGCGACCTTCTACAAGTTCAAGGCGAAGTTCGGCGGCATGGACGTGTCGGACGCCCGTCGCCTGAAGGCTCTTGAGGACGAGAATGCGCGGCTCAAGAAGCTGCTTGCCGAGCAGATGCTGGACAACGCGATCCTGAAGGATGTCGCCGCGAAAAAATGGTGACGCCCGACGCGAAGCGGAAGGCGGTGGTTCATGCCTGCAAGGTGCATGGAGTGGCCTTGATCGACGTCCATTGGCACGATCGGGTCAGCATCACATGCGCCGCGGTGAACAGCGCGGTCCACGTGAACGCATCCCCGGATCGGCTGATGCGGCCTCGAACATCGGTCTCGCCGGACTGATACTGTCGCGGCGTGAGGCCGAGGTGGGCGCCCACGTCGCTTGATCGTCGGAACCGGGCCGGATCGTCGATTGCCGTCTTGAAGGCCAGGGCCGTCACCGGCCCAACACCCGGGATAGTCATGAAGCGGCGGCACAACTCATCATTGGCAGTTACTCTCAGCAGTTCCCTGTGCAGGACCGACAGTCGCGCCATCATCGCCGCCCGGCCGTCCAGCAAGGCGCCGATGCAAAGCTCGAGCTGCGGATTGCCGTCGACAAGATCACGGACGCGAGCGTCGAAGCCGCTGGCGCTAACCCGCCCCACCTTCAGACCGAAGGGCCGCAGCAGGCCGCGGATCTCATTCTCATGGTCACGCAGCTTGTTGACGAAGAACTCCCGCGCCACCAGCAGCGAGCGCAACTCCTGGCTGGCCACCAACTTCACATGCACTGCCTTGAACCAGCCGGAGCGGATCAGATGCGCGATCGACCGCGCATCGTTGCGGTCGTTCTTGTTGCGGTTCATCGCGACCATTGCCGCCTTGGCGTGGCGGGCCTCGATGCAAACCGCGGGCACCCCGGCCTGCGTCAGGCCGAAGAACATCCACTGCGACAGCGGCCCCGCTTCGAGACCGACGCGGACGAAGCCATCACCGAGCCGCTTCAGCTCGGCGCTGATCAGTTCCGGGTCTGATCCGACCCGGCACTCATGGACCAGGCGACCATCGCCATCCACGACACATATGTTCGTCAACTCAAGCGATACATCCAGGCCTGCGTAGAGATCAGTCATGCTCGCCTCCTTCCCGGCGGTTGAATATGGCGGGCAGCAAAGCACCGGCGTCTCCGGAACCGAAGCCCCGACTACGCCATCTCAACGACACGCTGTTCTCGACGCTCACCGAGACCCGCAGCGCGATCATCTCATGGAAGGAGGACTACATCACCACAGACCACACTCCGCTCTCGGCAACATGCCTTCAGCCGAGTTCGCAATGAAATCCTCGCTGGAAAAACAGGCCGCATGAGGCCAGAAACGAAACTCAGGACTCTCCCTCAAACCGGAGGAGATTGGGGTCTCAGGTCACGGGAAATGATTCTAGATAAATCCCCAACGATCTTTCCGCCCTGGATACGCAAGGGTCTACTCCTGGACCGGCTCGGTAGCGCTCTTGCTTTAGGAAGCTATCAGAAGAGAGAGGCCCTGTGATAAGCCGCCTATCAGACGGGTGTGGAGCGGTATAAGATTTCCGCTTCTTTCTT